>CALBUZ010000145.1 GCA_937969105.1 uncultured Collinsella sp.
GTGAGCGTCGTGGTGCAGATCGACAAACTATCGATTGTCGTATCGGTACTATTTGCGCGCTTGGCATTCAACGAAAAGGTCTCGCGGCGCAGCGCCATCGGTCTCGCCCTCATCGTACTGGGCACTGCGGCGCTCGCGGTTTGGAAGTAGCGCGGCCAGCAGCCGCTACATCCTCACACCTGGCTTGGGATGCCTGTACTGACCGTGGGATGCCGTGCGCTTACCGTGCGAGATGGCAAATTTGGGACAACGGTGCAGGCAACGAAGGCAGGCTGCGCACTCCGGCTTTGTCCAGACGGGAAGGCCGTCGCGCATCTCAATCGCCGCCATGGGGCAGCGCTTGGCACACAGGCCGCAGCCGATGCAGCGATCGGCATCGACGGCAAACTTGCTCGTCTGTTGCATGCGCGGCAGCCCAATTGCGTGATACGCGCACGATGCAAACAGAGGCACGCGATGGCGCATCATGTTGCCCGTGCGGCGTGCCCGCACCGCCTCGATCACGGCATCAATCTGCGCCTCGGCAGCTCTATTGATACCCTCAACCTTTTGAGGGTCAGACAGATCGAAAACAGGCGTCCAGGTATCGGGCATCTTGACGCTCATCGCCGCATCTAACTCGAGCCCACGCTCGTGCAGCAGGTCGCGGGCAAACTTGGCCGATTGACCGGTCGTCGAACCGTACGTCGAAACATAGAACGTATAGGGGCGCTCGCCGCCCTTTGTGCCGGCAGCAACCGATAGGTCGACAGTCTTCAAAAACTCGATCATTGGCGTCGGCAAGCCCCAGGCGTATACCGGGGCGACAAACCCCAGCCGACAGGGGCCTTCCATCACAGCAAGGTGAAGGATCTCGGCATCAAAGCGCTCAATCGACATAACTTTGTCGCTTGTCGCCGCTGCAATGCGACGCGCCACATGCTCGCTGTTCCCTGTCGCGCTAAAGTACAGGATCATCTCGTACCCCTGGAATTGACTCGTGAAAAACCGCGCTACTTGCGCAGCGGCTTGGGCAGTGGAATGCCGGCGGCGATGACGGCGGCGATGATCATGCAGACGATACCCTTGAGCGGGAAGCACATGAGCAGCAGGCCCACGACCATGACCGGCTGACGCATGACGGCGCCCATCGTCGATGCTGTGCAGACGGCGACGCAAAAGACCGGATCGGCGCCGGTGAGGATGGCAAGGCCATAGCCCAGGCTTACGCCCGAGAAGATAACCGGGAAGAAGTGACCGCCGCGCCAACCAAGGTTGATGAGGGCGGGGGTCAGCATGGCCTTGACCAGACCGGTCGCGATAAGCACGCCGGTGGGAATGGTCAAGTAGGTTTCCATGAGCACGTCGGCCTGGGTCTCGCCGGCAAACATGGTGTAGGGCAGGACCGTGCCGCAAATGGCGAGCGCCAGACCGGCTAGCATGGCCTTGACGACAGGACGCTCCCCTATTGCATGGGCAAGCGCTTCGCTCGCGTGCTCAGAGACAAAGTACAGCCAGCCGCAGATTGTTCCGATCAGCGACAGAGGAATGAGCCAGGTAAGCTCCAGGTTGCCCACCTCGGCGGACTCGAACCTGGGCATGCCCATGCCGCCGCCCATGAGCTGGCCGAGCAGCAGGTAGGTGCCCAGGCCGCCGGCAATCGCAATGCCGTAGACCGCCGTCTTTTGCGCCTTGGGCAGCTTGATGGTGATCTCGCCGGACACGGACTCATCGTCGGCGTCTTCGCCCTGGCCGTCGGCGCTACCGGCAAGCGGTGCCACAAAGCCAAAGACGGGCGCGGTAAAGAGCGCCGTCAGGGCAGCCTGAGTGCCCAACAGCGTAAGCTCCCTAAACTCGGCGCCAAAGCGACGCATGCGGTCGCCGACCCAGCTGCACAGACCCGCGATGACGCCGGTCAGGCCGGCCTCCGGTCCAATGCTTCCGCCAAACAGCAGCGGCAGCAATGCCGCGAGCGAAAGCTTGCCCAGGTTGTCGTACGGGTAGCGCCCGTCTTGCTTAACCTTAGCCATCACCTGGTTGAGGTCATCGGTCTTGGTGCCTGTCATCTTTTCGTACAGACCGATTAACAGACCGCCCAGCAGGCAGACAAAAAACGGGTACGGCAAAAAGCCAAACGGGCCGCTGGCAAGCTCGGGCGAAGAGACGCCCAGCGCGTGCGGAATCTCGGTCCATAGATAGTCGATACCGTGCTCCATCGCAAAAAAGAACAGCCAGACCGCGGCACCTGCGAACGCACCGGTCACGGCAACGCTAACTAAAAAGAGCGCGCGGTTTGTGGGTTTGGCAAGGTTATCCATCGGGTCCTCCCGCGGTCAAAGTCGACATAGATACGTTTTATTGTAGAGCGAGTGTGGCCCAGACAAGCTAACCATCTGCGCTGCAAACGGCACCATTGGGAGCCATAGTGGGGCAGGCTCAAGACTTATCCGTTGATAATCGAGGCAATCTCGCGCAAGTCGTCGGCAAAGTAGATGCCGTGCTGGCGCCTCGGGCTCGAAAGTCCTTTATCAATCATGTGCCCGAGCAGCGCCTTGAGGTCGTTGTAGTAACCGTCCAGGTTATACAGGATGCACGGAGCACTCAGGTGTCCCAACGACACCGCGGACATGACCTCGGCAATCTCCTCGAGCGTGCCCGTCCCACCGGGAAAGGCGATGAACGCATCGCCGAGCTCAATCATCTTGGCCTTGCGCTCCGCCATATCGCTCGTCACGATGAGGTCATCGATACCGTCATGTTGAAACTCTGCCTCGATAAAAAAGCTCGGCTCAACACCCGTCACGTGTCCACCCGCCTCGAGTACGCTATCGGCGAGCGCACCCATCAGGCCCGATTTGGACCCGCCGTATACCAGCGCGTGCCCGTTGTCGCCAATCCAGTTGCCCAGCTCCTGCACCGCAGGCAGAAACGCCGGGTCGCTGCCAGTGTTGGCGCCCAGGTACACGGTGATGTTCATATTTGGTCCCCCTTGTTATGGCACACGACGTTCGTCTTAGCGCTGGCGTCGACGATACTCGCGCACGCGACGCGAAAGGTCGGCGAGCTCGTCGCGATCGAGCTCTTCCAAATGCTCCAGATCATCCATAAAGCGCGCCATGGTGTCCTTTTGACGCATCTTGATAAGCGTATTGCAGTAGTTCACCGCCACGCCCGTGAGCATGGCGATGTAGAAGATGCTGATGACGCTCAGAATGACGGTAATGGCGCGGGCAACCGGTGTCTCGGCCGGAATGTCACCAAAGCCGATGGTCGAGACCGTCTCAAAGCTAAACCACAGGCCATCGCCAAACGTGAGGGTCGTGGGCTCGGACAGCCAAACGGCCGTCGAGCACAGCAGATAGAAGATAAGAAACAGGCCCGTGATGCGCGCAAAGCCAGCCTGGCGCAACACGTCGGCAAGCGTCCTCAACTTGTTCATCGCGACCCCTTTTCCCAGACGTCCAATCACATTCGCTCGGTATTGTCCCACGCCTCCCCCGCAAACGGAACTAGTCATTGGGGACGTTCTTAAATGACTAGTTAAACAAGAACGTCCCCGATGACTAGTCGTTTAAGAACGTCCCCAATGACTACCAGCTGCCGGCTAGGCAGGCTGAGCTGGTATCCTTATGCAGTAATGTCTCGATTCGTTAGGATTGCATGTGAGAGCTGCCACTGTCCTTCGTTCAGTTATATATCGCGGCCTGGCCGTTGTGCTTGCCGCGCTTGTCGTGCTGAGTTCTATCGCGCCTGTCCAGGCTTTTGCCGATGACTCTAGTCAGCCAGTCAAGACGGTCCGCGTTGGTTGGCTCGTCAACAGCGAAGGCTTCCAGAACGGCACCCCCGGGGAGCGTCTTTCGGGATGGGGCTACGAGTACCTCCAGACCCTGTCGTACTACACGCCCGGCTGGCGGTACGAATACGTCTCCGGCACCTTCACCGAGCTTATGGACATGCTCGAGGCAGGCGAGATCGACCTCATGCCCAACATCTCCTACTCCGAGGAACGCGCCCAAAAGCTGCTCTTTTCCTCGAACCCCGAGGGCACCGAGCGCTACTACATCTACGCCAAGCCCGATCGCGACGATCTGGCCAAGGGCGACCCCCAAGCGCTCCAAGGCCTTACCATCGGCTACAACCCCGACGTTATGCAAACCTTCGTTGGCCAGCAGTGGCTCGCCAACGAAGGCATTACCTGCACCTATAAAGAAATCGACACTGGCGGCGCCCTCTTTGGCGCGCTCACAAACGGCGAGGTCGACGCCATCATCATGAACGACACGCTCTCGTCGCCCGATGCGTCACCCATGTTCTACGTTGGTTCGAGCGACTACTACTTTGCCGTCCCCAAAAGCCGCCCCGACCTAAGGGACGACATCAATGCCGCCATGTCGGCAATCGCCCGCGTCAACCCACGCTATATCGACGAAGTCAAATCTAACTACTCGGCCCAAAACAGCGGTTCATCATCGCTCAACGGCCCCGAACGTTCCTGGCTCAAAGCAAATGACAACACCATCACGCTCGGCTACATTACGGGCAAACTCCCCTACTGCAACGAAGACGAAGACGGCAAAATGGAAGGTTCGCTCGCATCGCTTGCGACGACGTTGCACGATAAATTTGGCATTACGGTCAAAACCGTCGCCTTTGATAACTACAAGATGATGTCAAAGGCCCTGTCAAAGGGAAGCATCGACGTTGCGCTGCCGGTATACCGAGATTACTGGTTTGCCGAGCAATCAGGCGTTGTGCAGTCGATATCGTTGGGGACCACATCCCTCACCGCCATCCACACCGGAAGCAACCTGAACAAAGACCTTCAGAACATCGCCTGTACCAAATCATCGTTTATCAACCGAAATGTACTCGAAAGTCTGTTCCCCACAGCGACCGTGACCGAATGCCAATCCGACGATGAAGCGTTCGACGCCCTCAGGAAGGGAACGGTGCGCTGCATCCTCGCCCCCAGTTCACGCGTAAAAACCATCGGTGACCGTTATGATCTCGAGAACTGCGAGACGGCCGAGCTCCCTGACACCTGCGAGCTCTCGTGCTGGATTTCGCGCGGAAGGCCCGAGCTGCTGGGAATCATCAACAAGGGCATCATCAATGCCGGAGAATCGCTCTCCGCAAGCAATTACTCCTCCACGTCGTACACGGCCCAGGAATCCAACACGCTTCAATTCCTTTATCGCAACCGTGCCGCCGTTGCAGCTGTCCTCATCGGTATGTTGTCGGTCGGCATCGTCCTGCTCATCTGGGCACTCGTGCGCGCTCGAACCGAGCGCAAAAAAGCCGATGCCGCCAACGCCGCCAAGACGGCATTCCTCACGCGCATGAGCCACGACATCCGTACGCCGCTCAACGGTATCCTGGGCCTTATCGAGATCGAGGAATTGAAGGAAGGCGATATCCAGGTCGCCCGCGAGAGCCGTGCCAAGGCGCGCGTTGCCGCCAATCACCTGCTCTCGCTAATCAACGACATCCTCGAGATGGGCAAGATCGAAGACCGCAAGCTAACACTGGAGCATGCGCCTTTTAACCTCAAAGAGCTCTGTGACGATACACTGGTGCTGTGCAAGCTCCGCGCGTCCAGTAACGGCATCACAATGCAGGACAATAGTCTGCCGTACACCACGGGGCCATACATGATCGGCAGCCCCACCCATATCCGACAGATCATGATCAACCTGTTAGACAACAGCATTAAGTACAACAAGCACGGCGGCTCCGTCACCTTTAGCTCAAAGACCAAGCCACTCGATAACGGGCGCGCTCTCTTTTGCTTTAGCGTCTCGGATACCGGCATTGGTATGACTCCCAAGTTTTTAAAGCATATCTATGAGCCGTTTGCCCAAGAAGGTGACGATGCGCGCAGCAAGTTCCAAGGAACCGGCATGGGCATGCCAATCGTCAAGTCGCTTATTGAACTGATGGGCGGCACGATTGAGATTTCGAGTGAGGTTGGCGTGGGGAGTACGTTCAACGTCCAGATTCCGCTCGATATCGACAAAGACCCTCAGGCAAGAGAACGCGCGGACGAGCAAGCAGACAGCTGCTCGCTTGCCGGCATGAACGTTCTTTTGGCAGAAGATAACGAGCTCAATGCCGAGATTGCCCAGGCGCTGCTCGAAAGCGAAGGCATTGTCGTAACTCGCGCCGCCGATGGCAACGAAGCGGTCGACCTATACGTTGGCCGTCCCGCCGGCAGCTTCGATGCCATTCTGATGGACATTATGATGCCGGACATGGACGGCTATGAGGCAACCCGCGCGATTCGCCTGAGCGAAAAGGTCGATGCAGCCGATATCCCCATCATCGCGCTCACCGCCAACGCCTTTGCCGAAGACGCCAAGGCGGCACACGACGCCGGCATGAACGCCCATCTGTCCAAACCGCTCGACTTTAACAAGCTCAAAAACATACTCGCCCGCATCAAGAAAAACGGATCCGTTTCGCTATAGTTTGTGCCCAACCACCACGCACGACCAGAAAGGAAGCCAACGATGTTTAGGCCCTTACGTCGAAAGAAACGCGCCATCACTGACGAGGAAGCACGCGAACTGCTCGCCACCTGCAAGCGCGGCGTCTTTGCCGTCAACGGCGACGATGGCTACCCGTACGCCATTCCCGTCAACTACTTCTTTGACGCCGAGCACGACAAGATTTATTTCCATGGCGCCAAGGCCGGCCACAAGGTCGACGCACTCAAGCGCGATGACAAGGTCTGCTTTACCGTTTACGGCAACGAGTGGTACCAGGACGGTGACTGGGCTCCCTACGTTATGAGTACCGTGGTCTTTGGCCGCTGTCGCCTGGCGAATGACACCCCCGCGTTTATCGAGGACAAAGTCCGCCAGCTCGCCCTTAAGTACTACCCTTCTGCCGAAGAAGTCGAAGAGGAAATCGCCAAGGACATTAAGGGCGTCCAGCTCTACGAGATTACGATTGAGCATCTCTGCGGCAAGCAGATTCAAGAAAAGTAAGCCTCAAAAGCAAAACTCACAAATAGCAATATGGCCCGGTTCCAACCCACCTTGGAACCGGGCCATATGCTTATGAAGCGTCGGCAGCTATGTGCGCAAGCGCCTCAACGAGCTCCTGCGAGCTCACGGGTTTACTCAGGTGCGCGTCCATGCCCGCCTCGCGCGAAAGTCTGCGGTCGTCGGCAAAGGCGTTGGCACTCACGGCGATAATCGGCGTGGTCGCGGCATCCTCGCGATCGAGTGCTCGAATCCGACGCGTGGCCTCAAGGCCATCGATGCCAGGCATCATGATGTCCATCAACACCACGTCGTACTCGTGCGGTGCGCTCGCGGCAAACGCCTCAACGGCAGACTCGCCATCCTTAGCATGCGTCACGACGGCACCGGCACGGCTGAGTGTAAACTGCGCGATCTCGGCATTCAGATCGTTATCCTCTACGAGCAAAACGCGCAAGCCCTGGAGCGCATCGCCATCGCCCCCATCCACGCGAACTGCCTGAGGAACCTCGGAGCGTTTGCATTTCTCGAACGGCAGGCGGATGGTAAACGTCGTCCCCTGCCCCAAGACGCTCGTAAAACTCATGGTTCCGCCCATAAGCTCGACTAACTGTTTTGCGATAGGCGCGCCCAGGCCAGTTCCCGATGAGGCGCCTTCCACCTGTTGCTCCTCGCGGCAAAACGGCTCGTAGAGGTGCTGTTGGAACTCCTCGCTCATGCCAATACCGTTGTCGGCGATCGTGTATTCATAGACGGGGGCGCCATCCGCTGGCTCCACCTCGCGGCACACCAGGCGAACATAGCCGCCCTGGCGGTTGTACTTGACGGCATTGCCGGCAATATTGAGCAACAAGCGCTTGAGGTGCGTCACGCTCACCCGAGCATAGGGATGATTAAGGGTCTGCTGGTCGCAGATAATTGTCACCAGACGCTCCTCGGCCTGGCGCTCCAGAATATCGCGCACTTCACCGTTAAGTGCCGCCAAATTTGTGGGTACGAGGTTCAGGTCGACCTGCCCGCTCTCCAGGCGACTCATATCGAGTGCCTCGTTGGCAAGGTCGAGCAGCAGTCCCGATGCCGTCCAGATTTTTGAGCGGCACTCAGTCTGCTTTTGCAGATCGTCCGCATTGGCATCGCCAACCTCGACCATGCCGCGAATGCCGTTGATAGGCGTGCGCAGATCATGGCTCATGCGGCGCAGAAACTCCGTCTTTGCCGAGTTGGCAGACGAGGCCTCACGCGCCGCCTTTGCCAGCTTGTCGCCATAGTCGCGCTCCTGCCGCAGCAAGTCCGTCAAACGTCGGCGATCAGCGCGGCGACGCACCATCACAACAACGGCTATAAAACCGCTGTAGAGCGCCAGCACGCCGGCAGCAACAGCCGCGACGACCTCGAAGTAACGCCGCGCCGGAGCATAGGTGTACACATAGAATTTGTGCGCTTTTCCAAATGTGCCCAAATACCACTCGCCGTCGGCGTTAATCAATTTGACCTTACCGGCCAGGCATCGATCCTTAATACCGTCGACAATGAAGACGTCCGTCGCAGGCAGATCGAATACGCCCAATACAGTGGGTTCAACGGCATTGGTCGCAACGACCTTGCCGTCGCTTTCGATCACGATATTGCCGCTATCGATGGTTTCATAGCCTTCGAGCAAACTCTGCAGTTTGAGTGTATTGCTTGCACCCGCCTTCGCGCTCTGATGCCTTACCGCGATAACGATGCCCTCGCCATCCTGCCGAGTCACGCAGCCAATGTCTGCGACCGAATCATCCGCAAGCGTGATGCGGGCGGTATAGGACTTAAGCGGATGAGTTGCCACCTCCAGCACGGGTGATTCTTTGAGATACGTAGCGAGCGACTCGTAGCCCACATCGCCCGTCGAGGACTCGGACACCAAATTGCCCGATGCGTCCGTCACGATCAGCGCGCTCACGTTGAACTGGTCGGCGTATTGCTCCAGCATGGCGCTATCCATCGAACCGTCGCGCTCCATATCGCGGGCAGCCTCTCCGGCGATCTCCATAACGCGAATCAGGTTTTTGGTCGTATAGGCGCTGTTGAATGCATCGTAGGAAAGGCTCTGTGTCGCCACGTAATCGACAACGTCGGCAAAGCGCTGCTCGGCTTGGGCCGTCATGTAACCGTAGCTCATCATGCCGGCAGCAACCGAGAACACTATCCCCAGCAGAGCGACAAGGAGCCATGCCCCTGCCGAACGATTGCCCCGCTCCTCTACGGCGTGGTCAGGCGCATCGATCATGACAGGCCCTCCATATTCAAAAATGGCGAAGGGTCATCAAAGTACTTTGACACCAGACGTTCCATGGTGCCATCGGCAAGCATTTCTTGATAGGCATGGGTGAGCTTAACGTCGATGCCGCGCGTATCGTTGATATCGAAAGCGGTGCCCAAACCAACCTCTAACAGCGGCTCATCCAAAATGCGATACGTTACGCCATAGTCTTTTTCGTAGGTGAGCAGCAAGGACTCATGCGCGGCGATGGCGTCGACCAGGCCCTCGACGAGCGCCGGGTTCAGGCATGAACGGTCCGAAAAGCAGTAGAGTTCCTTGATCTGCGGAACGTTTTCATTTGTGCGATTGAGCAAAATGCCCTCGGGCTTGGTGGTGGACTGAACCGCCACGATCTTATCCTCAAGATCGGCAAGCGTGTAGATATCGCTCTGGGGATCGACCGCGACCACCTGGCGGCTCGCAAGGTACGGGCCGGCCCAACGATACTCGTTTTCGCGACCCGTCATGCTAAAGCTGCCCATGACACAATCGAGCTCGCCGCTCGCCAGCAGCTCTTTCTTCTTTTCCCAGTCGATCAGCTGGTACTTTGGCTTGTAACCAATGCGGGCCAAAGCCTCGGTTAGTATCTCGACATCCAGGCCAACGATATCGCCGTACTCATCGGTATACACAAACGGTGGATAGAGGTCGCTGCCGACGTTGAGCGTCTTAAGGTTGTCGTCTTTGGCCTGCGAGGCGTCCGGGACTTTTGATGCTGGCGCCGAGGCTTCGTCATTGTGCCCGGAACAGCCGGCTATCGCTACGACAAAGGCGCACACTACTGCAAGCGCGACAAACAACGATATGGACACCGAGCGGCGAGGTCTTTTCATCGAGCTCCAGACGATCCTAATCACAGACTGAAATGGTAAGAAATAATATCAAACGAAACCACGCGAGTGCCTAATGGTTACAGGCGTTTTACCATGCGGGGCCTTCCGGCCGACTTGGCAGAAGACCCCGCATGCAGCGCACGCTTACCGTGCATTAAAAACGTAGCGGTCCAGGCGGTCGCACGCTTCCCTTACGCGCGAAAGCGGCAGTGCCAGATTCACGCGAATGTGGCAGGGCCCGTGGAACGGGCGGCCGTCCTGATATCCCACGCCTACGCGCGCCCCCTCGTCGAGCAGCCACTGAATATCGCGGCCATGCTCGCGGCACCACTCGGTGCAGTCCAGAAACACCATGTACGTGCCCTGCGGACGCGAATAGGACACGCCCTCAAAATGCTCGTCCACGTAATTGCAGAAGTACTCGATATTGCCGGCAAGCACCTGGTTGAGCTCGTCCACCCACTCGTAGCCCTGCGGCTGGTAGGCACCGATAAGCGCATGCATGGAGAGGACGTTCATCTCGTTGTAGTGAGTCTTGTTGGACACGGCGCACACGCGGTCGCGCAGCGTCTCGTTGTAGATGATGTGGTAGCTGCCGACCAGACCCGCCAGGTTGAACGTCTTGCTGGGCGCGTAGAGGGCAACCGTGCGCATGCGGGCATCCTCGCTCACCGACTGCGTCGGGATGTGCTTGTGCCCCGGCAGGATGATATCGGACCAAATCTCGTCCGAGATCACCACGCAATCGTGCTGGCGATAAATGTCCATGGCACGCTCGATCTCATCGCGCTCCCATACGCGGCCGCAGGGATTGTGCGGCGAGCAGAACACCGCAGCATGGATGTGGTCTTGGACGAGCTTGCACTCCATGTCCTCAAAGTCCATGCGCCACACGCCCTGGTCGTCGAGTTTAAGCGGGCTGTGGACAATGCGATAGCCCGCGGCCTCGATGGACTTGGTAAAGCCGATGTAGGTGGGGCTGTGGACCAGCACCGCATCGCCCGGCTGGACATACGCGCGCAACGTCGACACGACGCCGCCCAGCACGCCGTTTTCGTAGCCGATATGCTCAGGTGCCAGGCCCTCGACGCCATTGCGGCGGCTCTGCCATTCGATGATGCGGTCGAAGTACTCGGCGCGCGGGTTAAAGTAGCCAAACATGGGATGCTGAGCGCGCTGAATGATGTGCTCCTGGACCGTGGGCACCGTGGCAAAATTCATGTCGGCCACCCACATGGGAATGCGGTCGAAGCCCTCGTCGGGTGCATTCGGAGCCATACCGGGGATCTCACCCCAAGAGTCAACGGCGATGGAGTCCATGCCGTGGCGGTCGATAAGCGAGCTAAAGTCGTATTTCATGCTGAGCCCCCGTGCAAAGTGATTGTTTTGGTAGGCGTTATTGTCCACCAGCACGGGCGATTTTGGCATGGGGTTTGGCGCTTAATTTGACGGGGGCGGACGAATGGCCGGTTAGTCTTGCGCGTCGTTGACGGCGACTACGGTTAGCTGGGTTTCGTCGACCGTAAAAGATATGTCAAGCCCGGCGAAGGCCAGATGATAGACGCGGTTTGGCTCGTGCTTGCTGCCCGCGCGGCGCGGATCTTGGCGAAGAACCTCGACCAGACCGGGGAGCTTTGCGGGCGGGACCATGTCTTGTAGTGTTTGCGGGAACTCGACGTCGAGCTCTTGCCACGGGGCGTCCTCAATCCAGCCGCCGGTCGCATCCGGGTGGCAGTCCGCAAACGGAATGTAGGGCTTAATGTCGTAGATGGGCGTGCCGTCGCGCAGGTCGGCCCCCAACACATGGATGATGGGACCATCGTCGGTAAGCTCGACACGATCGAGCTTGACGCAGGTAAGACCGATGGGATTAGGGCGAAACGGGCTGCGCGTGGCAAACACGCCCACGCGCTCGGCTCCACCCAGACGCGGCGGACGCACGGTTTTCGACCATTTTGCGTTGGTGCCGGACCTGTCCTGCGTTTTGGCATCGGCGGCTATGTCCCTAGCCGCGCCGCCGGGCGTTCCGTTTTCGAAGCGCCACAGCAACCACAGGTGAGAGAAGGAGTCCAAACCCTCAACCGCTGCATTGGAGGCAAATTCCGGCTCAAAAAAGATGCGTCCCTGCAGATGGGGCGCCAAAAAGCTGTT
Organism: uncultured Collinsella sp.; assembly: GCA_937969105.1. Classification (GTDB taxonomy): domain Bacteria; phylum Actinomycetota; class Coriobacteriia; order Coriobacteriales; family Coriobacteriaceae; genus Collinsella. Next base: position 12,249 of record CALBUZ010000145.1, read on the forward strand.
GCGCGGAATGCCGAACTTCTGCGGCAGGTCGGTATGTATGTGTGCGATAGGTTCCATGCCGGTCATTGTACGGCATGGAGGCGCAGGGCGTTGCGCGCAATTCTTCGCCGCGGTCCGCAGTCGTGCAACCAACGGTTGCTTGGAAGGGCGCCTGCCGCCGCGTATGCTTAAGCCATCAACCAGCAGAAAGGAGCCGCTATGGCCTTTGCAGAAAAGCTCATTGCCATCCGTCGCGCCCATCACCTTACCCAAGAGCAGCTCGCCGCCAAGCTCTTCGTCACACGCCAAGCCGTCAGCCGTTGGGAGCGCGGCGAAGTCACCCCGGGCATTGACATGATGAAGCTCATCGCCGCCGTGACCGGCGAGCCCCTGTCTCATCTGCTCGAAATGCCCGAGCACTATTGCCAGAGCTGCGGCATGATACTCACGCCCAACGACTGCGGCACCGATGCCACGGGCGCCACGACCGACCATTACTGCAAGTGGTGCTACGACCACGGCAAGTACACCTACGACACCACCATGGAGGCGATGATCGAGGATTGTGCCCCGCGCCTGGCGCAAAACACCGGCATGTCGCTCGACGAAGCCGTCTCGCTCATGGGCGCCGTCCTGCCGCAACTGGAGCGCTGGCACACCGTGCAGGAAAACGAAGAGCGCTACGGCGCCGAGGCGTGGGCGCGCTATGGCGATGAGGCTATCGATGCAGCAAACGAAACGTTGCTGGACATGGATCCTCAGACATGGACCGACATGAAGGAACTTGAACGCGCTATTCTGGGTCAGCTCTCGATTGCCATGAGTGACGGCGATGCGGACGGAAACGAGGCTCGCAAGCTTGTCGCGATGCATCGTCGTTGGATTGGTCTCAACTGGGGACGCGAACCCCAGGACGAAGCACACCTGGGCCTCGCCCACGGCTATCTTGCCGATCAGCGCTTTATCGACTACTACGACAAGCCCTGCGGCACCGGAGCCACGGCGTTTCTAGTACAGGCCATCGAGTCGTCGTTGACGCGCGCATAGACCGCGGCGGCTTTGGGTATTTCAATCAAAACCTCAACCGATTGGAGACCTATGGCTACTGATCATGAGCTCGAGCTGTACGTTATGACCGGCTGCCCGTATTGCATAAAGGTCAAGCACTTTTTGGCCGATAACGGCGTGACCATTCCCGAGCGCAATATCTCGACCGATTCCGATGCCGAACAGACACTCATCGCCGTCGGCGGAAAGCGCCAGGTTCCCTGCCTGTTCATTAACGGCAAACCGCTCTACGAATCGAGCGACATCATCGCGTGGGTACAGGAGAACCTGCTCTAGCACGCGCATCCCGTCCGTCCAAGGGCCCACCCCATACGGCCTAAACATGTACACCAGCATCCAAAGTCGACATTTTTCGACATCTTTGGATGCTGGTGTACAGCTTTTGCGGGTAGTCATGGACGCTCTTAACCGCTAATTGTTTGAGGCGACCTTTGGATTATGGCTGTTTAACGCCTCTGGAAAGGGTTTCCGAGAGGGCTGTGGTCAAAAAAGGGCAAATATGAGTACTGCTACCTGTTTAGTAGCAGCGATTTTGATCCCTTCAGGAACTATTCAACGTTCCATACGGGTGGCGCGCGCAGACGTGGTGTAAGAGCGTCCCGAGGTCCGTCGCTGCAAGTCCCGATATTACTCCTTCTTGAGAC
>CALBUZ010000146.1 GCA_937969105.1 uncultured Collinsella sp.
CGAACTTTTCAATAACTCAATAGAGATGCTTAGGCGTTGACTATACTTTCTTTTATTCTCAATCAAGTTGGAAAGGAGGTTCCTTGATTCCCAAATACGAGGCGATAGCTGCAGATATTCGCCGAAGCATCGAGAATGGCGCTCTTAAACCGGGCGACAAGCTTCCCACCGTCGTTGAGTTCTGCGAGCTCTATAGCGTTTCCAAAATCACCGTCAAACGAGCTATTGAACAAATCACCGAGGAAGGCCTTATTTCCAGCCGGCGCGGATCGGGTACCTACGTTAAGGACACGGCGGGACTTCCCGGCCAGGCGTTTTTCCAGGGCAAAAACGACCGTGCCCAAGGTTTTTCGTATGAGCACCGCGGGGAGAAGGTGACCTCGGTGGTCTACGATTTCTCGATCGTTAATCCACCGGCGGACATCGCAGCCAAGCTGGGAATTGCCGAGGATGACTTTGCCTATCACGTCGTGCGCGTGCGTCAGGCCGATGAGAAGCCCATCGTTATCGAGTACACCTACATGCCCCTCGAGCTGATTCCGGGCCTTAAAAAGAAGGACCTGTACGGATCGCTCTACCGCTTCATCCGAGAGCAATGTGGCCTGAAGATTTCGAGCTTTCACCGTACCATTCGAGCCGTGGCAGCAACCGAGGAAGAAGCCGAGCGTCTGGACACCAAACCTGGCTCTCCCCTGCTCGAGCTCACCCAGATTGGCTTTTTGGACAGCGGCGCCGCCTTTGAGTATTCGACCTCGCGCAACGTTGGCGACCGCTTTGAGTTGCACAATGTAACGTTAGCGTAGGTTTTTGTAGTCATGCGGGCGCTCGTTTTGCGCTGCTTTGCGCAGCGCCCGCGCAACACAATGGAGGTATGAATATGTCCGATTTGATTAAACTGACGCCGTTCTTCCGCAAGAAGATCTGGGGTGGCCGCCAGCTCGAAACCGTATTTGGTTACGACATTCCCGAAGGTCCCATCGGTGAGTTCTGGGCTATCTCGGCCCATCCCAACGGCGACTGCCAGATTGCTGAGGGACCGTACGCCGGCCACACGCTGTCGTGGCTGTGGGCCAAGCACCGTGAGCTTTTTGGCAATTGCGAGGGCAAGGAGTTCCCGCTGCTCATTAAGATTCTGGACGCCAAGGACGACCTTTCGATCCAGATTCATCCCAACGACGAGTACGCCGCCGAGCACGAGAACGGCAGCCTGGGTAAAACCGAGTGCTGGTACGTTCTGGATTGCGAACCCGGTGCCACGATCATCGTCGGCCAGCGTGCTAAAGACCGCACCGAGGCCGCACAGATGATCAAGGACGGCCGCTGGGACGACATGCTCAACGTAGTACCGATCCACAAGGGCGACTTTTTCCAGATTGATTCCGGTACCGTTCACGCCATCAAGGCCGGCACGCTCATTTTGGAAACGCAGCAGTCGTGCGACGTGACGTATCGCCTGTACGATTACGACCGCCCCGGCACCGACGGCAAACTGCGTCCCCTGCACATTGAGCAGAGCCTCGACTGCATAAACTTTGATGCTCAGGCTCCGACCGACGGCACGATAACCGCGCCCGAGGTGGACGGCGTGACCGAGCTCGAGTCCAACCCCTGCTACACCGTCGATCGCGTGCGCGTCGACGGCAGCAAGACCCTCGACCAGCGCTGGCCCTTCATGTGTCTGTCGGTCATCGACGGCGAAGGCACCATCTGCGGCGACCCCGTCCACAAGGGAAGCCACCTGCTGGCTCCGAGCACCGTCGGCTCCATCGACCTCGAAGGCAAGATGGAACTGATCATCTCGCACCTCTAGGTCGCACCAACAACCCAAACGCAACAAGGGGCTCCCCCGTTCTTCAACGGGGGAGCCCCTTGTTGTATCTATCCATCAGCCCACCCGGCTCTCCAGATCAAAAAGCGAACGGGCAAAGCAACGTTCGCAAGCTGCAGGCCAAAACGCCACAAGGAAGAGGGCGCGCCGGGGGCTTTGGTCGATCGCGAGTTCCGCACGAGCCGGAGAGCACTTAATGTGCTCTCCGTGCGAGCAGGACTGTCCGAGCAGGCGACCAAAGCCCCCGGCACGCCCGGTCAACCTCGCAGTTAGGCATTCAGCTTAACAATCGGTGCAAAACCCTTCATCAGCTTTTTGGTCTGGCCGGTCTTTTCGAATTGGACCTCGATCATGTCTCCAGCGACCGAGATCACGGTACCCGTGCCAAAGGTCTTGTGGCTCACGGTATCGCCCGCGGCAAAGTCCTGCGATGCGCTGGCGCGATCGACCTTGCGCTCCACCGTCGGGGACACCTTGGACGAGGGCTTTTTGGCTCGCGGCGCGCCCGAGCCAAAGGTCGAGGCAACACGGCCGGCATCGGGCGAAACCCCACGATGGCGCTCGGTCCCGTAGCTGCTGCCGCCAAAGAAATCGTCAAAGCTCGATCCGCCGCGCGAACCGGAACCGCCGGTCGAGCGCGTATGCGAGCCAAACACCTTGCCGCCATACATGTCCGAGCCCATGCCCGAGCCAAAGGTGCCGTGACGGTCGCCGCGCTTCTCCCAGCCCGTGCCCTCAAAACCGGCAGAGCCGATACCGCTAAACTCGATATCCTCAAACGGAATCTCGTTGAGGAAGCGCGAGCGCGGGTTGGCAGAGGTCGAACCGTAGGTGCGACGTGTGGCCGCATAGGTCAAGAACAGTCGCTTACGGGCACGCGTGATGGCAACGTAGGCCAGGCGACGCTCCTCCTCGAGCTTGCCCGGGTCATCGCTGCCGCCAAAGTCGTGCACGTGCGGGAAGATGCCCTCCTCCATGCCGGCCACGAACACCGCCGGGAACTCCAAGCCCTTGGCGGAGTGGATGGTCATCATGGTGATGGCATGCGTCTCGCCGGCCAAAGAATCCAAGTCGGAGCGCAGGGCCAGCCACTCCATGAGTGCCGGCAGCGCCTTGCAGGTGAGCGGACCGTAGGTGCGCTCGATCTCGTCGGCATGCACGGCACCCGCCGGCATCTCCGTCGGCGCGGCATAGGCGTTACCCGCGATGGCGGCGGCCAGGGCATCCTGCGGCGAGAGCGCCGGAGCGGCTAGGCTATCGAGCGGGTTGGAACCAGCGGCGTCGCGAGCGCCGACCAGCGCCTCAAACGAGGATGCCGGGGCGGACGGTCCCGGCTCAGGCGCGGGCGCACTCACCACGACGGGCTCGGCGCCGGCGGGCACGTCGGCAACACCGGCCGCGCGCAGCTCTTCTAGGCTCTCGAGCGTACCCTCGATATCCTCGTGCGTCTCCTCAAATTCGGCTGCAACGCCCAGGAATTCCTGAATGTTCTCGGCGCGGCTCTCAGACTCCATGGTGCCCTCGGCGCGGAACGCCTGCAACAGGCCCGTCTTGTCGACAATCATCTCGACGACGTCCTTGAGCTCGCCGTCCATGCGGCGACCCTCGCGCACCAGCGACACAAAGCTCGACAGGCCGTTGCGCACCTTAGCGCTAAACATGCCGGTTTCGGCGCACGCGATCTCACAAGCCTGGAAGAACGAACAACGATTGTCGCGCGCCAGCTGCTCGATCTTTTGGATCGAGGTGGAGCCGATGCCGCGACGCGGCGTGTTGATGACGCGCTTGACGCTCATCTCGTCTGCCGGGTTCACGATCATCTTGAGGTAAGCCATGACGTCGCGGATCTCGGCACGGTCGAAGAATCGCGTGCCGCCCACGATCTTGTAGGGCACGCCTGCGCGCAGGAACATATCTTCGAGGATACGCGACTGGGCGTTGGTGCGGTAGAACACGGCGATGTCATCGTAACTCGTACCCTTGGCATGCAGCTTTTCGATCTCGCCGGCAATCCAGCGACCCTCGTCGCGCTCATCGCTTGCTTGGAAGGCCTGAATCTTCTCGCCGTCGCCCTCGGCCGTAAACAGGCGCTTGTCCTTGCGCTGCGAGTTGTGACGCACCACGGCGTTGGCGGCGCTCAGGATATGGCCCGTAGAGCGATAGTTCTGCTCCAGCTTGACGGTCTTGCAGTCTTTAAAGTCCTTCTCAAAGTCCAGGATATTGGTGATGTCGGCGCCACGCCAGCTATAAATGGACTGATCGTCATCGCCCACGACCATGAGGTTTTGGTACTTGGCGGCCAGCAGGTTGGCGATCTCGTACTGGACGTGGTTGGTGTCCTGATACTCGTCGACGCTAATGTAGCGGAAGCGCTCCTGATACTTGTCGAGCACCTCGGGGCGGGTGCGCAGCAGCTCGAGTGTGCGCACAAGCAGGTCGTCGAAGTCCATAGCGTTGGCGGCACGCAGGCGGCGCTCCAGCTCCAGGTAGACTTGCGCGGCCTTTTTGTCATTAGGGCTGTCGGCGGATTTGAGCATGTCCTCGGGCCCGATCATGGCGTTTTTGGCCGAGCTGATCTTGCTGCGGATCATGTTGATGGGGAATTGCTTTTGTTCAATGCCGAGCGCTTGCATAATGTCGCGCACCATGCGCTTTGAGTCGTCATCGTCGTAGATGGTGAACTGCCCGGTGTAGCCCAGCAGGTCGGCGTCCTCGCGCAGCATGCGCACGCACATGGCATGGAAGGTGCACACCCACATGCCGCGGGTGCCACTGGGGATGAGCGCTGCCAGACGCTCGCGCATCTCGGCCGCGGCCTTGTTGGTAAACGTGATGGCCAGGACCTGCCAGGGCTTAACGCCCAGGTCGCCAAGCATATGCGCGATGCGGAAGGTCAGGACGCGGGTCTTGCCCGAGCCGGCGCCGGCAAGGACCAGCAGCGGGCCCTCGGTGGTCAGGACCGCCTCGCGCTGAGCGGGGTTCAGGCTATCGATATCGACGAGCGGCTTGGCGGGTTTGGGCGCCGGAGCCGGGGCGTCGTAGATGTCGAGCGGAACGAGCTCGGGTTCCGGCGCGGCGGGGGCGGTATATGCATCGAGCGGCACGGGTTCCGGCGCGGGCGGCACGGGCGCGGCAGTGTTCTTTTCCCAGGGCAGGGGCTGGGTCATGGGCGACTCCTCATCTGACGGACGGCGCGCCTGCGGGCAGCGCAATAGTTTGAGCCGTACCAGTATACCGAGCCGCGCGGACACCGACGCAAATCACACCACGACTCCGTGCGCCACCACCACCCAAGCATCACCAAATAAGTTGCGGTGAAATAGTTCCTGAAACCAGCCTTCTGGCCCCCAAACAGGAACTATTCCACCGCAACTTCGATTGGCTCGGAGGGATAGAATATCTACCATTTCTACCCCGTCCCCACATGGCAGGAGGGTTGCCGTGAAGCATAGGGTGCTCTATTACATGGTCGATGGTTCGACCGAGGCGGGTCAGGCGGCGCTCGACACAATCGAAGGTGGCGATCAGATTGAGCTGGTGGGCTGCGCGCACGAGCCCAATGTCTGCCCCACCGTCGAGCAGCTGGCAGGCTGCGAGGGCTTTGTCGGCGAGTTCGGCCCCGTCGATGATGCATGTGCCGACGCCATGGCCGCCACGGGGATGCGCATTGTCTCGAACATGTCTATCGGCCTTAACCACGTTGCCGTCGAACTCCTAGCCTCTCATGGCATCACCGTCACCAACTGCCCTGGGTACTGCTCAGACGACGTCGCTCAACACACCATCGCTTTGATGCTTGACCTGATGCGCCAAGTTACGTTTCTTAACCGCGATGTGCGTGACGGCGTTTGGAATCCACTTGCCGGTTATACCATGCACCGCACGCAGGGTCGCACACTGGGGCTTGTCTTTTTTGGCAGCATCGCGCGTGCCGTGGCGCCCATCGCACAAGCGCTTGGCATGAAGGTGCTGGTGTGGGCACCGACCAAGAGTGCAGAAGAGCTCGCTGCGGCAGGCTGTGCCAAAGCACAAACGCTCGATGAGTTACTCGGCACATCGGATATCGTCAGTCTGCACTGTCCCCTGATTCCAGAGACCGAAAAACTCATCGGCAAGCGCGAGCTTGCACTCATGAAGCCCACGGCATTTTTGATTAACACGGCCCGCGGGCCCATCGTGGATGAGGATGCCCTGGTCGCCGCGTTGAACGAGGGCATCGCCAGCGGTGGCACGCGCGGCATCTGCGGCGCCGCGCTCGACGTACTCGCCGACGAGACCGCCCCCAACCAGGCCCTGATCGCGCATCCGCGCTGCATCGTCACACCCCATTGCGCCTACAGTACGCAGGAAGCCTACGACACCGTCCGTCGCATGTCGCTACAGGCCGTAGTAGACAAGCTCGTCTTTAACCGCAAGCCCAAGCACACCGTGGCCGAATAATTAGTGCAAAGAGGTCGGGTTTGTCTGTACCAAGTTGGTGCAAAGTAACTTGACCCCAATGCACCAAAAAAGTTGCGGTGAAATAGGAACTGTTGGAGCCTTCAACAAGGCCTTTTAATCCCTATTTCACCGCAACTCCGATAGATATCGCGTATTCGAATACGGCAGCGAGCGGCTGCCAGAGCGACTACTAAGTTACAGGCCGAGCATCGGCTCCAGGACAAAGAAGTACGCGAGCACCACGATGCCCAGGATGATGCGGTAAACACCGAAGCACTTAAAGTCGTGACGGCGGACGAAGCCCATGAGCCACTTGATGGCGATGAGCGAAACCACAAAGGCCACAACGCAGCCCACGCCCAAGATAGCGACCTCGTTGGCGCCGAACGTGCCGCCCTTGATGAAGTACTTGACCAGCTTGAGCGCACTCGCGCCAAACATGACAGGGATGGCCAGGAAGAACGTAAACTTGGATGCCACCGAACGCGTGCAGCCCAAAAGCAAGCCACCGATGATGGTGGAGCCGGAGCGAGACGTACCAGGCACCAGCGAAAGCACCTGGAAGCAGCCGATACCCAGCGCAGTCTTCCAGCTCAGGTCCTCAAGCGTGGCGATGGAGCCAAAGTCCAGGCTATCGTCATCGTCCTCATCCTCAGCGGTAGCCGCGGCGGGCGCCGCAAAGTGCGCACCGGCGGGACGTCCGCCCGCCACCACAGCACGCGAACCAAACGAACCGGCAACGGCCATTTCCTCGCGCTTGCTCGCGCGCCAGTTCTCAATCACGATAAACAGTACGCCGTACACAATGAGCGCCAGCGCCACGACGGGAGCATTGTAGAAATGCTCCTCCATCCAGTCGTTGAGCGGCAGACCGATCGCCGCGGCGGGAATGCAGCCGAGCACAATCTTGCCCCACAGCACCCAGGTGTCGCGACGGCCCTCCTTGCCCTTGCTGGGCGAGAACGGGTTGAGCTCATGGAAGAACAAGACGCAGACGGCCAAAATGGCGCCAAGCTGAATCACGACCAGGAACATATTCCAGAACGTCTCGCTCACGTTCATCTTGACGAACTCGTCCACCAAGATCATGTGACCGGTCGACGAAACGGGCAGCCATTCGGTGATGCCCTCGACCAGGCCCATGAAGGCAGATTTTAGAAGCTCGATGATATCCAAAGGGACCCCCTCGTTAGACACCCGCCGATATTGTTCTGCGGACGGTGCGGGCGATGTCCCATTATCAACCGTTGGCGGCGCGCCTGCGCCTACCCTTACCAAAAAACTCGCCCGTTCACAGAATTGCAAGCGGTCAAACCGAAATCCTTGGGTATAACTGCAACAAGATAAAGTGTCCGGCGGCCAACGCGCCCGCGCCCGCCCGACGCACGAGCCCCGCGCCCGTGCGATAGACCAAGGAGGAAACCATGAACGAGGGCTATACCAAGGTATTTGTTTCACTCGACGGTACTGAGCAACAGGATTTTGTGCTCGCACGCGCCATCAAGGTCGCCGCGAACAACGGCGCTAAGCTGATCATCGGCCACGTTATCGACTCCACCGCGCTCGAGAGCGCCGGTTCCTATCCGGTCGACCTGGTCAACGGCTTGGAGGAGGCCTTTAACAACTCCATCGCCAAGCAGCTCGAGGAGGCCAAAGCCAATCCCGACATTCCCGAGGTCGAGGTCATGATTCGTACCGGCCGCATTCGTGAGACGCTCAAGGATGAGATGCTCGACGTGGTCAAGCCCGATCTGGTGCTCTGCGGCGCCCGCGGCCTGTCCTCAATTAAGTACGCGCTCCTGGGCTCGATTTCGACGTTCCTGCTGCGCAATACGGATTGCGACATTTTGGTCGTGAAGTAGCGTTGCTCCCACCGGCCGCGGGGCCTGCGGGGTTTCCACGGGCACGTCCTCGCCGCGTTGCGGCTGCGGGATGTGCCCTTAGGAAACCCCTCCCGGCCCCGCGGCCTTCGCAGCCTTACTTCAGCGAGTTGTCTGATAGAAAAATGGCGTGCCTCCCCGCTTCGGGCGGCACGGTTTTGTTATAGGAGATTCATTTGAGCCTCATGGCTATGTTCACGTTCGGGAACATAGCACCAATTGCTTTAGCTAAGTTCACGTTCGGGAACATAGCCGTCCGCACCGTAAGACGGGCTGACTACTCAAAGTAATGGAACTTGTTGGTCGAAAAAGCGAATGTGACGACGAAGCCTTCGCTGGGCTCGGATGCTGCGGTGACGTCGATGCCCATCTTGGAGCACAGACGCGCCACCAGGTAGAGGCCGATGCCCGTTGCGCGCTTGGTGGTGCGACCGTTGTCGCCGGTAAAACCCTTCTCGAACACGCGGGGCAGGTCGGCCGCGCTCACGCCACAGCCGTTGTCCGCGACGGTAAGCTCGATGCGCTCGCTCGCCAGGCCCTCGTCCAGCAACGCGCCCGAAAACGTGATCTTCGCACCATCCTCACGCGCATATTTAATGCTGTTCTGAATGAGCTGGCCCAGAATAAACTCGAGCCACTTCTCGTCGGTAAAGACCTCAAAGTCGAGGTTCTCGCACACCGGCGCCACGTGTGCCGCGATGAGCTCACGCGCATTGGCCTTGATTGCGCCCGTCACCAAGGTCTTGAGATCCCAGCGGCGAATCAGGTAGTCACGCTCCACGACTTCCGAGCGCGCATAGTACAGCGCCTGGTCGATATAGCGCTCCACGCGAGCCAGCTCACGGCCCAGGTCATCCACGCGCGACAGGTCGTCTTCGCTGCCATCCAGGTTTTCCAAAATCAGGTGAGCCGCCGCCAGGGGCAGCTTGGCCTCGTGGACCCAGCTCTCGATATAGTCGCGATAGTCATCGGTCTGACGCCGGCCTTCGGCAACCTCGTCGCAGGCAGCTTTGCCCACCCGGCGCAAGACCTCGTACTCGAGCTCGCCCTCGGCATAGGTCGGACATTGCACCATCTCCTGCACCCATGCGGGACTCTCGAGCTCCTCTGCCGCGCGCTCCAACTGACGCAGAAAACGGCGACGGCGAGAGTACTCGATCACGATGCCGAGCATACCGAAGATAAAGGACACGCCGACCGCCACGGCCACGATAGAAACGGGTGCGCCGGCGACCGTCAGCACAAAGCAGCTCAGCAGCACGCCGCACGTCCACACGGCGACGGGAAGCAGCGCGTCTTTAAAGAACTTGGCAAACGACATAGCCGGCCCCTAGACCGAATAGCCTTGCCCGCGGTGCGTCGTCAAATACCCCTTGATGCCGATTTTTTCGAGCGTGGTGCGCAGGCGGTTGATGTTGACGGTAAGCGTATTGTCGTCCACGAAGGCATCGGAGTCCCACAGGTCCTGCATGATGGCCGGACGCGAGACGATCTTGCCCGCGCGACCCAAGAGCAGCGAGAGGATACGCAGCTCGTTTTTGGTGAGCTCGGTACTGTCGCCGGTTGCCGTATTGGTGACCATGGAGCGGGCGAGGTCGAGCTCCAGCCCCTTGTGGACGAGCGTGCTGCGCTCGCCTGCCGCCGCGGTACGACGCAGCAAGGCATTGATGCGCGCCACGAGCACACGGGCGCTGTAGGGCTTGGGAACAAAGTCGTCCGCGCCGAGCGTCATGGCCATGACCTCGTCGATCTCGGTCGTGCGCGACGTGAGGACGATGATGGGAACCTCGGATTCGCGGCGAACCTCGTGGCAGATATGCTGGCCGTCCTTGACGGGAAGCGTGAGGTCGAGCAGCACTAGGTCGGGCGCGGCGGCGAGAATATCGCGCGAAACGTGCTCGAATGATTCGCATGCCTCGACCTCAAAACCCGCACGGGCAAGGATATCGGCAAGCTCGCGACGAATGGGCTCGTCGTCCTCAACGATATAGATCAGCGCCATGGATTCCGCTCCCCCTTGGTTGTCTTGCCACCATTATGGCTGCGGAGCCGCAGGTGCGCGCCTTGCGCGTCACCAAGGTGACAGAACTGTTCGCGAGCGGCAGGGGCTTGCCCCTCGCTCGCAACGGGCACGGGAATTAAATGAGTTTTTAATCCCCGTCCCAGAAACATCATTTAGCGGCGGGCACGGAGCTTTTCGTAGCCGTCGGCGAAGAAGGCGACCGTGGCGGCGTCGGCCTCCGCGGCGTCCGTCTCGGTTGCGGGAACCACGCCGTGTTCGTCGCTCACCAGGAACAGGGCACCCTTGAGCTGCGCGGGAATGTCTACGCGCGTGACCGGGATGCCCTTGGTCTGGGCCAGCTGTTCGATGAGCGTCGCCGTACCGCACAGGCACTCGTCCGCCGGCGCCACAAAGGCAAGCTCGCCGTTGTTGACGGCGGCGAGCAGCTCGGGCGCCACGCCGGTCTCGTCGGCTTCGGAGCGGGCCTCGGCAGAACGGGCACGCAGCGCCTTGGCCGACGTGTCGGCCAGCGGCTCGTACTCCCCCACCGTCATGGCGGCATTGCCGTTGACGTCGATCACCAGCATGAGCACGCCGTCGTGCGCGGTGTAATCGCCCTCGGCAAGCGACCACTCAACGTGCTGTTTGGCCCAGCTGAGCATGTTGTTGGTAAGCGGCTCGCCCTGCACCAGGCGCTCGGACAGCGCACGGATGTGGCGGTTGAGCATGGGCACCTTTTTGTTGGACATGCGCCAACGACAGATGAGCGCGGGCTTGTCGAGCGTGAACTTCTCGACCGCCTCCTGATTGGCGCAAAAGTCCTCGTACGCACGCTGATCCTCGGCATTGCCAAACAGCTCGGCATCATCAATCTGAGGCATGGTTGTACCTTTCGTGTTAGTCATTCCGTCCTCTTATACCAAAAAGACGGCCCTCCAAACGGAGCAGCCGTCTTTTGCAGAGATTATTTTGTCCCGGGGCGAAACTTAGTGACGGAAATGCCTGGCACCGGTGAAGACCATAGCGATATTGTGTTCGTTGCAGGCCTGGATGCTATCGTCGTCGCGCTTGGAGCCGCCGGGCTGAATGATGCAGGTCACACCATGCTCGGCAAGCACGTCGACGTTGTCGCGGAACGGGAAGAATGCGTCGCTTGCGCAGGCAAAGCCACCCTTCTCCACGCCCTCGCGCTCGCAGAAGTCCTCGGCACGCTCGCAGGCCAGCAGCGCAGAATCCACGCGGTTGGGCTGACCCGGGCCCATGCCAATGCCGGCCTTGCCCTTGGAGACCAGGATGGCGTTGGACTTAACGCCCTTGCAGACCTTCCAGGCAAACTCGAGCTCGGCCATCTCGGCGTCGGTGGGCTTGCGGTCGGTGGGGAACGTAAAGGTCGCGGGATCCTCGGTCACGTGGTCGACCTCCTGCACCAGCATGCCGCCGTCGACGGAGCGCAGCTCCACCTGGGCGCCGTGGTCCACGCCGCCGGTAGCCAGCACGCGCAGGTTGGGGCGCTTAGCCATGCGCTCGAGCGCCTCGGCAGTGTAGCTCGGGGCGATGATGACCTCGACGAACTGCTTGTTCTGATCGGCGAAGTGCTCAACCAGATCAAAGGGAACCTCGCGGTTGCAGGCGATGATGCCGCCAAAGGCGCTCTTGGGATCGCAGGCGAAGGCGCGATCGTAGGCGGCCGTGATGTCCTCGGCAACGGCGGAACCGCAGGGGTTCTGATGCTTGAGGATCACGCAGGCCGGCTCGTCGAACTCGCGGACCAGGTTCCAGGCGGCGTCGGCATCCAGATAGTTGTTGTAGCTGAGCGGCTTGCCCTGGATCTGCTCGGAGCCCACGAGCGGGAATTGCGAGCTCGCGGTGTTCTCGCAGCCCTCGGCAAAGCGGTAGACCGTAGCCTTCTGCTGCGGGTTCTCGCCATAGCGCAGGTCGTCGACCTTCTCCAGCGAAATCTCGAGCTTGGCAGAGGTATCCGCCACGTCGCTTGCCTGGGCGGCAAGCCAACGGGAGATAGCCGTGTCGTAGGCGGCGGTGGTCTGGTAGACCTTCACCTGCAGGCGACGACGGGTGGAAAGCGTGGTGCAGCCACCGGTCTCGCGCATCTCGGCCAGGACGGCATCATAGTCGGCCGGGTCGGAGATGACGGTAACGCTCGCGGCGTTCTTGGCGGCAGAGCGCAGCATAGAGGGGCCACCGATGTCGATGTGCTCAATGGCATCCGCGAAGGTGACTTCGGGGTTGGCGACGGTCTTCTCGAACTCGTACAGGTTGACGACGACCAGGTCAATCAGCTTAATGCCGTGCTGAGCGGCCTCCTGCATGTGCTGCTCGGAATCGCGACGGGCAAGCAGCGCGCCGTGAACCTTGGGATGCAGCGTCTTGACGCGGCCGTCCATCATCTCGGGATAGCCCGTGAACTCCTCGATGGGGGTTACGGGAACGCCCGCGTCCTCGATGGCACGAGCCGTGCCGCCCGTAGAGATGATCTCGACGCCAAAGTCGTCAACCAGCGTCCGTGCGAAATCGACGACGCCCGTCTTATCGGTAACCGAGATCAACGCGCGTGCGATCTTCACATCAGATCCCATGCAGTCCTCCTGTCTGGTACGCCGCCGTGCTCTGTGAGTCGGTGATACGTCGATCTGCAGCGCTCGCGCAGCGGCATTGAAAATACTGATTCAATGTAGCGCATCGAGCGCGACGATGCACCCCGCAACGCACGGCTGTGCAGAAAAAGCTTCGAGCGGGGGTTGCAGGAGCGCCACTGGGCACGGTGAGTTGATGGAACACAGGGGCACCATAATTAGATGCCAATGGCGTGGTAGAACTGTGCTCGATATGCATCCGCAATAGAAAGAGGCACCATGGTCTCGCGGGTTCTCTACCGACCGTTTGATACCGAAGATTTCGACGCCATCGCGCTGATCCTGCAGCAGCTTTGGCACAACAACTCGGATAACGATGAGTACAACCGCCTCGAAGCCGCGTGCGACCTTGCCTACTGCCTTTCTTCCTCGACGTTTTCGCAGGTTGCCGTAATCGACGGTCAGGCGCGCGGCATTGCGCTTGCACGCGCAGGACAGAGCTCCGGCGTCACTATCAACGAACATTGGATGGATACCGAGCGTGCACTGCTGTCGCAGATGCGTGAGTTAGAACCCGAGTCGTGCGCCGAGTATCTCTCGTTTGTGCGTGCCACCATTCGAACCAACAACCGCCTGCTCGAGAAAAGCCCACTGCCGCATGACAACGAGGTCACGCTGCTCGCCGTCGACTCTGACGTCCACGGCCTGGGCGTGGGATCGGTGCTGCTCGACGCTGCAATCTCGCATCTGTCCTCGTGTGGGGCGACCAGCGCGCACCTGTACACCGATTCCAACTGCTCGTGGAAGTTCTACGAGCTGCACGGCTTTAAGCGCACTGCCACGCACCGCGCCAACCGCGAGGAACGCCGCCACGCCATGCCGCGCGAAAGCTTCCTCTACGAGCTGGACCTAACCGTCTAGGCCCAGCAACCACACCTAGTCGTTGGGGACGTTCTTAAATGACTAGTCGCTGGGGACAGTCTTGATCAAAACGACCGACGAAGCCCTTCTTGAGGTCGCTATATAGGGGTTCACATATAGCTGTGGTCAAAAAACATCAAATATGAGTACTGTTACCTTTTTAGTGGCAGCGAAATTCGGCTTTTTCGGGTCTCTTAGACCTCTCGACGCGTTGGATGAACTAACGTATCTCCCCAAATGTACAATAAAATGGATTT
>CALBUZ010000147.1 GCA_937969105.1 uncultured Collinsella sp.
CCGTGACCGATCTCGCGGCGCTTGGGGCTGCCCATGCGGCCGGTCTCGCCGGTGCAGAACGGCGGGAAGTTGTAGTGGTGCATATAGCGCTTGCCCTCGGTGGGCTCGATGGTATCCAGACGCTGGCCCTCGTTGAGCATACCGAGCGACAGGACGGAAAGCACCTGGGTCTGACCACGCTGGAACAGGCCGGAGCCGTGAACGAGCGGCAGATAGTTGTCTTTCACCATAATGGGACGAATCTCATCGGCGGCACGACCGTCGACGCGCTCGCCGGTCTCGACGACCATGGTGCGCATGGCCTTCTTCTCGAGCTTCTTGAGTGCCACGGGGATCTCGCGCTCCCAGGCGGCCTGCTCCTCGTCGGTGAACTCGGCGCGGATGGACTCCTTCAGAGCCTCGACCTTACCGATGCGGGAAAGCTTGTCGGCGTCGCGCAGGGCAGCGGCCATCTCGTCGTAGTGGGCGAAGATGCGCTCCTGGACCTCCTCGACGGGCTGGTCGAGCGGGTACTCCTTCTTAACGATAGCGCCGTTGACCTGCTCCCACTCGGCGACGAACTCGTCTTGGGCCTGGCAGAAGGCAGCGAGGGCCTCCTGACCAAACTTCATAGCGGCGAGCATGTCGTCCTCGGAGATCTCCTCGGCGCCGGCCTCGACCATCGAGATGAAGTCGGCAGAGCCGCCCAGCTCCAGGTCCAGGTCGGAGTTCTCGCGCTCCTCATAGGTGGGGTTGACGATAAACTCGCCGGTCTCCACGTTGCGGCCGATGCGCACGCAGGCAAGCGGGCCCTCGAAGGGCACGCCGCCGAGCGTCATGGCCAGAGAAGCACCCATGACGTTGATGACGTCGAAGGGGTTAACCTGGTCGGCGACGAGCGAGGTGGCGACGATGTGCACCTCGTTGCGGAAGCCATCCGGGAAGCTCGGGCGGATCGGGCGGTCGATCATACGAGCCGTGAGCGTGGCCTTCTCGCTGGGACGGCCCTCGCGCTTGAGGTAGCCACCCGGGATACGGCCGGCAGCGTACATCTTCTCGTTGAAGTCGACGGTCAGCGGGAAGAAGTCGTAATTCTTGCGCTCCTTGGAGACGACCACGGTATCGAGCATCGTGGTGTCGCCCTGCTTGACCAGACAAGCGCCGGTGGCCTGCTTGGCAAGCTCGCCAGACTCGAAGGTGTAGGTCTTGCCGTACAGCTCAAAGGTCTTGGATACGAGTGTCATTGTTCTCCTTTACCCCACAGGCCCCTTGCCTGCGGGCTTCTCATGTGACGCGGGCCCCCTGCCCCCGCCACGCTTCAGAGCGTGATTGTTCACGCCCTTACACAAAAAGAGCGCCCCGCTGCGCAGGACGCTCTTAGCATGTACAAATCCTTACTGGATGTTGTCGCGGATGCCCAGAGCCTTGATGAGCTCACGGTACTCGACGATGTCGTTCTTCTTGATGTAGGAGAGAAGACGACGACGACGGCCAACGAGCATAAGCAGGCCACGACGGGTGTGGAAGTCCTTCTGGTGGGACTTCATGTGCTCGGTCAGCTCCTTGATGCGCTCGGACAGGATGGCGACCTGAACCTTGGGGTTGCCGGTATCGACCGGAGAGTTACCGAACTGGGCGGTCAGCTCCGCCTTGCGCTCTTTGGAAACAGTCATTGTTTCACCTTTCGTTTCGCGTCGCCCGCGGGCGACTCTATTCGCCTCGGACTGGGAAGCCGCCGGTGGAGCGAGCATCCAAGGTCGAGGTACCAACAGGTCGGTATGTTACCACAAGCGGCGCGCGCCTGCGCATCATCACCGACCCAACATGAATTCCATCGCACGGAGCCGCTGATCGGTGTGCGTGGCGGCCCAAACATGCGAAAGCCCCAGCAAAAATGCAGCCGTATGCGGATCGATTCGCTCGGCCATAAGGGTATCGAACGTCATGGACATCAGGGCGCGCAGCCATGCAACCTCGCCGGTTGAGACCAACTCGGCGCCCGGAACGCTCGACGCGCACGACCCACACAAGAGGCCGCCCGCCTGGGGCGAAAAATACGACAGCATAGGGTCTCCGCACAGCACGCAAGCCGAGAAATCGGGTCGGTAACCAACGTGCGACAGCAGTTTAAAGACAAAGGCCGCCACGAGCAGGTCCATATGTGCCGAGTCGAGCCCGCTGCCGACAAGCGTGAGCGCCCGCTGCGTGATGGCAAAGGTAAATGGATCCTCGGCATCCTCGAACGAGCACACGCGCGCAACCTCGGCGATCGCGCTGGCGGCACAGGTCGTCTCGTAGTCAGGAGCGACACCGAGCGGCGCCTCCATAAGCTCCGCCTGAGAAACCACGTCGAGCGACCGTCCATGCGCCAGCAGCATATCGACGGTGCAGAAGAGCTCGCAGCGGGCAGCAAGGCGACCGCCAGGCTTCCGTGCGCCCTTGGCCACGGCACGCACCTGCCGCCCCCGTTCGTCGAGCATCGTCAAAATCAGGTCGGTTTCCTTGAGCTTCGTCTTGTCGAGGACGAGCACCTTTGTGCGATATGTGCGAGAGCCTGCCATGAACGCCGAGGCTTAATCTTCGGCGTTATAGCCAAAGCGGCGGATCTGTGCCTCGTCATCGCGCCAGCCGGCCTTGACCTTCACGTCGAGCTCCAAAAAGACCTGAGTGCCAAAGATACGCTCAAGGTCACGACGGGCATCGATGCCGATATGCTTGATCATCTCGCCGCCCTTGCCGATGATGATACCCTTCTGCCCCTCGCGCTCGACGTAAATCGTGGCGTGCACGCGCAGGACCTTCTTAGTCTGCTCGAGCGCGTCACAGATGACGCCCACGGAGTGAGGGATCTCGTCGCGAGTGCGACGCAGGACCTTCTCACGCACAAACTCGGCCACGAGAGTCTCGTCGGACGCGTCGGTGCCCATGTCCTCGGGGAACCAACGCGGACCCTCGGGCAAAAAGCGAGCGACGGTCTCGATAAACGCATCGACGTTGAAGTTCTTGACTGACGACGTCACGATCTCGTCATCGTATTCCATAAGCTCGTGAGCTGCCTTAAGCTGCTCCATGACCTGTGCGGGGTCGGCCTCATCGGCCTTGGTGAGCACCAGGACCTTCTTGGAACGGGCGTTTTTGACGCGCTCGGCAACCCAGGCGTCTCCCCTGCCGATCGGTTTGGTGGCGTCGATCAAAAACGCAACGACGTCTACGTCATTGAGCTCAAACAGGGCGCTCTTGTTAAGCTCGGAGCCCAGGCCGTCCTTGGGCTTGTGGATACCCGGCGTATCAACGAAGACCAGCTGGTAGCCGGGGCGGTTGACCACGGCACGCATACGGCGGCGGGTCGTCTGGGCCACCGGAGAGGTGATGGCGACTTTCTTGCCGTAACAGGCGTTGAGCAGCGTGGACTTGCCGGCGTTGGGGCGACCGACCAGGGCCACAAAGCCGCTGCGGAAACCGGGTTCCACGTCGCCAAAGCCCGCGAGGCTCTCATCCTCGTCGCACAGGGCATCGAGCTCCTCGTCGCTCATACCCTCAAACGGGTCGAACTCCTCGACCTCGTCAAACGAATCAGCACCTTTAGCCTCGTCCAGGACCTCGTCATCCAAAACGTCATCGGTAGGCTGCATATTGTCGGACATGGGAATCCCTTTCTAAATAAAGCCGAGCGCGTGGGCAAAGACAAGCAGGCCCACGATCGCGGCGGTAATGGAAAGAACGTATACAGAGGCAGCGGCGATATCCTTCGCGCGCTTGGCCAGCGGATGCAGCTCCTGGGTCGCCAGGTCGACAATAGCCTCCATGGCGGTATTGCACAACTCGCCGTGAATCACCAGGCCGCAGCAGATGATGACCGTAGCCCACTCGGCAATATCGAGCCCCACGATGCAGCCGGCAATGACGGTGCACACGCCCGCCACGAGCATGACCTTGATATTGCGCTCGGTCTTGACGGCGGTGACGAAGCCCTCCATGGCGTATGAGAAGGACTTCAAAAAGGAAGGATGGTCCTTGTTCGATCCGGGAATCATAAACGGCTCCTAGTCGTGGGCGTGGTTGGTTATGGGGCCGACGTGGACGAGTTTGGGGTCCTCGCCGCGCTCAAGCGCCAGGACGCGCAGGATGGCATCCTCGCGTGCCTCCATGACCTCGGCCTCATCGTCCTCGATGTGGTCGTAACCCAGCAGGTGCAGCATTCCGTGCACGAGCATCAGTCGGCACTCATCGGCGGGGCTGTTGCCAAAGCCGGGAGCCTGGCGGGCAATGACCTGCGGGGCCAGGATAATATCGCCGAGCTCGAGTGTCTCGTCGGCGGGAATGTCCTCGTCAAAGGCCGAGTCGCATTCAAACGAAAGGACATCGGTGGTGCGATCGATGCCGCGCCACTCGTGGTTGAGCTCGTGCATCTCGTCCTCATCGACATACGAAAGGGAAATCTCGACCTCACGCTCAACACCCTCGGCGGCAAGCACAACTCCGCAGATGTGCTCCACCTCCTGGGCATCGAGCAGCGTATCGAGCTCGGCATCGTTGCTGATCAATACACTCAACGGGACTCCTTTCGGTCGCGCGAGCGCTGCTCACGCACATCATCATAAGCATCGTATGCCTCGACGATACGCCCCACCAAGGCATGGCGCACCACGTCGGCACGCTCGAGGTGAGAAAATGCGACATCGTCGACACGACCCAAAATCTGCTCAACGTCGGCAAGACCGCCACGACGACCCACCAGGTCGCGCTGGCTCAGGTCGCCGGTAATCACGAACTTGGAATTAAAACCCAGGCGCGTCAGGAACATCTTCATCTGCTCGGGCGTCGTGTTCTGTGCCTCATCGAGCACCACAAAGGCATCACTCAGCGTGCGGCCGCGCATGTAGGCAAGCGGGGCGATCTCGATCACGCCGCGCTCCATGAGCTCATCGGTGCGCTCGCGATCCATCATGTCAAAAAGGGCATCGTAGAGCGGACGCATATAGGGATCGATCTTTTCCTCGAGGGTACCGGGCAAAAAGCCCAGGTTCTCCCCCGCCTCGACAACCGGACGCGTCAAGATCAGACGGCCCACCTCGTGACGCTTAAGCGCGGCAACGGCGAGCGCCATGGCCAGATAGGTCTTACCGGTACCAGCAGGCCCCAGGCCAAACGTGATGGTATGCGAGCGGATGGCATCCACATAGCGCTTTTGACCGAGCGTCTTGGGGCGGATAACGCGACCGCGATAAGATAGCAGCACGTCATCGCGCAACGACGAGGCATCATGCTCGCCGTCGCGCAAGACCGCCAGACAGCGCGAGACATCGTCGGCAGACAGCGTGCGCCCGGAAGCGGCCTCACGAAAGGCATGTTCGAAAAAACGCGCGACCAGCTCGACCTCATCCGGATCGCCGCTCACGGCAACACTGTCACCGCGGGCAACCACATGGGCGCGCACCAGGTTCTCGAGTGCACGAAGGACGCCGTCGCCGGCGCCCAAAACGCGCGAGGGGTCGATACCCTCGGGAACGGTAAGTCTAATCTTCGAGGCTTCCATGAACCTCCCTGTGTGCATGGACCAAGCCGGAATCATCGACTCCGATGATAGCAACATCGAGCAGGCACGG
>CALBUZ010000148.1 GCA_937969105.1 uncultured Collinsella sp.
GCGCGAGGATTACGCCAAGATGCAGTACTACGAGATGTTCCGCGACGGCAAGAACGTGTACACCGAGCACTTCCAGACCGAGGCCAACGAGACCGACCCCAACCTGGCGCCGGGCACGACCAAGATCAAGTAGCTGCTAGCTGCTGAGCCACAACTGAAACGTCTGTCCAGGCGGAGGCATATAAGGTTCCCTGCTCGGACAGTCCTGCGCAAGACGAAGGCCACGTTATGTGGCCTTCTTTGTTTGCGGAAAGTGTGTCCCGGAATTCTTGTCTGGAATGGGATGCAGTTTCCGCTTGGGACCCGATTGGGAAAGTGTGTCCCACTATTCAGCTGGATTCCAGGATGTATTTTCCGGTTGAGGCTCGTTGGGAAAGTGCGTCCCACTTTGGGGGCTGATTCTGGGACGTGGTTTCCGGTTGGCTCTCATTGGGAAAGTTCATCCCATTTCTCGGCCTAATTATGGGACGCAGTTTCCCGTTGAGGACCCTTTGGGAAAGTGCGTCCCGGTCTGGGCGCTCAAACTGGGATGGATTTTCCGGATGAGGGCTTGACGGAAAATGTGTCCCGTTCCGGGCGCTAATTGTGGGATGCAGTTTCCGCTTGCGGAGTCTCCACTCAACAGAAAACCCGGGTGGCCTGTTTTTTGGCTACCCGGGTTTTTGGGTTGTCGATATGTTCGACTGGCTACTAGTGGGTCTTGCGGCGCTTGATCAGCATGATGAGGGCTATCACTACGAGCGTTGCTCCCGCTGCTGCTGCGGTGGCGACTAGGGCGAATGTTTGGTCGCCGGTGTTTGCGAGGTTCTTCGCTGTGGTCGTAGTCTTGACCTCGGTGTCGGTCTTAGCTCCGTTGTCGGACTTGGGCTTGTCCGGGTTCGTCGGGGTCTCAGGAGTCTCGGGGTCCTTTGAGCCTTCGGAATCGGTTGGGCCGGCGGTGTTCACCAGGGTATGGTCCAGGAACTTCTTGGCGCCCGCGCTTGCCTGCGAGAACAGGCGGCGTGTGCGGATCGGAGCGGCGTTCACCGTCTCAGGAGCCTTCTCCTCGGCCGCGATGTTCACCAGTGTCACACCGGTATCAAGGCCGACGTTGTTGTATCCCACGTGGCAGTAGTACTGCGCGCCGTCATCGTTTGTAGTCAGGTCAAGCTCAAGCGTTGAGGCCGTTCCGGCTGGGAGGTTGCCATCGGCACCCACGCGCTGGAACGCGGTCTCGCCACGGCCCTTGCGGTACCAGATATATGACGGCGCCAGCTCCGTTTCACTGCCGTCGGCATTGCGCTGCGTCACATGGCCGATCGCCGAGAGTGTCAGCTTGTCTCCCGCCGAGCACTCGACCGAAGAGTCATACTCGAGGGCCGACCTCTCCGCTGTATCCGCCGCAGGTCCGCTCACGGTCATCGTCATGCCATCGGGCATGGTCTTGACCGTGATGATCGCCGAGCGAATACCCGTTTCGGCCGTTGAATCATTCTTAACGGCGGCGATGGCGAATCGATACTCCGTATTCGGCAACAGCCCATCCCACTTAAGCGAGGCCTGCGTGTTGTCGGCGATCTTCCAGCTGTTCACAACCGCATCCGCCGCATTGCTCTGCAGCATGCCCACGCCGTAGCTAAAGCCACTCTTGTTTGCGAGTACATCGTCCCAGCTAAACGTAACGCTGGTCGAATCGACGGCGTTTGCCGTAAAGCCCGTCACGGCCGGCGCGTCGGGCATCTCGACGTCCTTAACGTCATAGCCCACGATCCAGAACTGGTCGGTGTCCTTGGTGCCGAGCTTGTCGCCCGAGTCTGCCTCGAACTTGTCGACATCCACCGCGTTGACGCCCAGACGCCACACAAAACCGTACTTGCCCTGCGCGGCCTCGGGCAGGTTGTCGACGGTGCCGCCGTATTCGGTCGATTCACTCGAGGAGTTACCCGTAGTAAAGCCGGCGTTGGCACCAAAGCACAGGCCGCCAAATAACTCGTGCTTTGCAATCTTCGCGCCCATGACAACGCTGCCGTTCAGCGTAAAGCCGTACTCAAACTCCTGCTCCTCGCCCTCCTCGACTTCGATGGTCTGCGTAGTGCTCGCCCCCGACTGCGCGACAGCACCGCTATACCCATCGTACGTGTAAGCGCGCGTCACGCCGGGCTTGCCCAGACCAAAGGAATCTTGCACGGGAGTCGTACCGTTGAGCGCCGTGTAATAGCTGTCGGGCTCTCCCGACCGGTTGGTCAAAAAGTAGCTGAGCGGCGTCATGTTGTGCTGCTTGGCAACGCGGTCATAGGCCTCGACATTAACGACCGAGGTCTGCGCGCCGAGCGACACGGGCGCCGCCATCACGCCCTTGCCGCCAGTTTCCTCATTTTCGATCTCGTACTCGTAATAGACCATCGGAATCGTGTAGAGCACGGCTTTGTCGCCTTCGCCGGCATGCGACTCATAACTTACGCTGGCGCTCACTGTGCGCTCGCTCCGATAGTCATAGCATCCCTCGGCGGCAAAATCGACTGAAGCATTAATCGCCACCAGGGGCGGACCGGTCTGTACCTCGACGGCAACGCCCAACTCGGCGCCAATAGTGCCGCCGTGAATCTGCCCCGTGCTCGTGCCCTCGCCATATTCCGTGCCGCCCAACACCAGATAGCCGTATGCCTGCTCCAGATCCTCAACATAGGGCGCATCCTGCAGCACGGCAAGCACGCGCGGGTTGGTATAGACCTTGTAGCGGTCCTTGTACGTGATCTTGACGCTGTCGTTGTCGACATCGGGCAGCGCGAGCGAGATAAATGTGCCGTAGGTAGTGCCGCGACGGTTGCTCTCGCTAATCACCTGCTCCTCGCCGCGGCGCACCTTTCCGTTCTCGTCGAGCGAAAAATGCGAGGCGGTCATCCAATAGTAGTCATCGTTCTTGCGCAGGTCCTCGTCGCGGTGCTTGCCCACCACAGCGATAAAGCTCTCGTTATAGCGGTCCGAACCCGAGACGCCGCCCGCCTTGACGTCGCTGATCCACACCTGCTCTATACCCTTGTGGTCATGCTTGTTGCTGCTGTTGTATTGCTGACCGCTCATGCTCATGGTTCCGACCATGGACCCCAAGCCCTGAGCCCCGCTCTGTGCCGTGTTGCAGGCAAAGTCGCGGAACACATCGCCGCCCACGAGCACCTCGTCGACCGCCAGCTGCTCGGACAGGCCGTCAAGGTTGGCAGTGGCAAGGGCAATAGGCGCCAAGGTGCACGGATAGCGCTTATCCTGAGCGCTATCCTTCCATGCGCTGTTGGGCACATGCATCAGCCCATAGGAGGCGAGGAGCCCGTCTCTGTATTCCTTGCAATCGGAAAGCTTGAACTCGCCAGACTCCGAGTCAAAATACGCGTAGCGGTACAGCGCGCCGTACAGCCCCTTGCTGCCGTCAGAAGCGCCGTAATCAAAAGCGCTGCGTTGCCAGTCATAGCCCGCAAGAATAAGGCCCGTGACGGTTTCACCCGTCTTCTTTCCTTCTTCATCGTAGGCGGCAAACGTGCCGAACGTCGCATTCGCAGCGACCATGGTCTTGCCGTTCGCGGAGAGGGAGATTGCGCCCGCGTCGCCCAGAGCATCGACATGGACGAGCGCACCCTTGGATGCATCCCACGAAAACAGCTCGCAATGCGTCGACTTATCAATATTCTTCTTGCCGTAGGGTGCCGAGACCACGATGGCGAGGTCATCGCAAAAATCGCGATCGAGGTCGCCGGCCGCTAGCGAAACGACAGGAGCTGACTGAAGCTGCGTCCAGGAGTCGTTCCCGCCCTTGTTGTGCGTGGTGTAGTCCGCGGCGTTACCGGCATCGATCTTGACGACGCTTTGCTTCCAGTTGCCGCCCTCCAAGTCATACATGTCGACTACAGCCTTGCGCACGCCGTTCTCGTCGACATAGCAGCCCGCGTAGACAAAAAGCTCGTCGACGCCGTCGCCATCGACATCGCCCGCCTCGACATCAAAGACGGCGTCGTGCTCTTGCAGGTAACCGGCATCCAGGTACTTAAAACGGCCTTCGTACATCATATTAGTGTTGACCGTCACCGGCAGGTGTGTGTCGAGAGTGCGCGTACGCCCGTTGCTAAACGAGTAGAGGACCAGCTCAACCTTTCCGGCGTATGACTTGCCGTCAATCGTCGTGGAGGAACTGTCGCCGTAGGCACGAAGCTCGGCAACGCGGCTCTTTTTGCCCGTGCTGGCGTCGCTGCAGAACTCAACACTCGTGGCGTGAATGCCCGAGAAACCGTTGTTGTCGTTGGCGAGTACTGTTGAGGACTCATTGTTGCTTAGGTACGACCAGGTGCCGCCACCGTAGTCGCTATGCTTGTAGAGATCGCTGTTCGTATCGAAGTTGTTGACGTTTTGCCAGAACTTTG
This sequence comes from uncultured Collinsella sp., assembly GCA_937969105.1. Taxonomy (GTDB): domain Bacteria; phylum Actinomycetota; class Coriobacteriia; order Coriobacteriales; family Coriobacteriaceae; genus Collinsella. Next base: position 4,386 of record CALBUZ010000148.1, read on the forward strand.
CGGCGCCCCACACACTTCCATAGCCATCGGTGAGTTTGCTGCTGCCGCCAATGTCACCGCGCCCAGGAGCATGTCGGAAAGCTTTGCACCGGTTTTGCGCTTCAGCAGGATGCACAGCGCTACGGGCGCTGCCACGCAGAGAATCAGGCTGACGACCATGCCGGTAATGCTTGCGGAAGATACTGTGTTCATAGTTTTGCCTCCTTATTATAAGCCGGTTCTTGTGATAAGCGTATCATAGAGATTTCGTGTACTTTCGGTACTGTCGCCGCTGAGGACCAGCGTTTTCCCACTCACTGACAGAATGACGCAGGCTTCCGGACGGTAGTAGGTGTAGCGGGTATAGGTGCCGAATTCCGCATTTTCAAACGTTCCCAGCAGCAGCCGGAAGCTGCCTACGCCGTAGGTTCGGGTGCCGTCCACGTTGCCCTCCCGGTATTCGATGCCGTCGATGGCATCGTATTTTACGGTGAGGTCGTCGAAATAAGAGGCTTCCACGGTGAAGCTGTCGCTGTCGAACCGGTAATGGAGATTGCCGGTGAACAGCATGACCGCGACGAACACCACAATCACCGCCGTGAAGATCAGCACGCCGGCGGAGAGCTTTTTGGACAGCGGGTCGGGTTCACTTTTCGCTCCGTGGATCCGATGGTAGCGGTAAGAATAGGCGATGGGAAGGATGGACAGAGCGGCCACGGCGAGAACCGTGACGATAATCCTCGGCACCTCCGGAAGCAGAGCGGCAAGCACCATTATAAGACCGCCGATGCCCCAGACCTTACCGGCGAAGCGGTGGGTGGCGATCCAGTTTTCCTCGCTGCCCAGCGTCCAGGAAATCCGGATGCCCACGGTGCGGTTGGGGCGGCACTTGGGGAGATAGTTGCCGATGGCGGCGAACATCAGTCCCAGCCCCGCGAAAAGAAGGCCGGCGAGCCGGAATTTCCACCCCAGCGCCACCGCGTAGGTGATGCCGCTGACGAGGATGGAGACGGCGGGAATCATCCAGAACAGCAGACCCACCACCTTTTTGCTCTGATTCCGGTTCTTTGCGTCCCGGAAAACAAGAAAGAGTACCAGATAATGGGCGGCCAGCAGCAACAGCGGCCGAAGAAACACGGCGGCGGCCTTGCCGCTCCATCTGTCCGCGCCGTGCATGCCCAAATGGATGGCAAGCTGGCCGAGAAGCCGGTACCACAGAAGCAGCCCTGCGGCGATGGG
>CALBUZ010000149.1 GCA_937969105.1 uncultured Collinsella sp.
CCGCCGAATGGCGGAGGGAGCTTTCCTTTGGAATGCGACAAGCGAGAGGAGAAACCTCTGTGCGTTTTTATAGCCTTTCTTACATCGCGGGGAGCTTGAGGACCTGACCGACGTAGATGAGCTCGGAACTCTTGACGGTTGCGCGGTTGAGTTCATAGATCTCAATCCAGCGGCTGCCGCTGCCAAGACACTTGCTGGCGATCTTCCACAGGTTGTCGCCAGAGACAACGGTGTAGGTGCCGCCGCTTGTTGGCTGGGAGGGCTCCTCAGCGGGCTTCTCAGGCTGCGCGGGCTCGGCGACGGTGCCGTTGCTTACAAGCGTGGTACGCGGGTCGTTGCCCGTGTAGCGGTAGAGCGGGAAGTTCATGGTCTTTTCATCATACTTAAGCAGACCGTTCTGATAGATTGTACCGTTGTAGCGCGCGCTGTCGCCAACGTCAGGTTCCATCAGCATGCCGATGATCGTGCCGCTCTCCTGATCCATTGGGATCACGTAAGCGCCCTTTTCGAAGGTGACCTTTGCGCTGCCGCGTAGGTCGGCGATGCAGCTCTTGGTGCCATCGGCCTCGATGTAATAGTACTGCTGGAGCTCAGCGCTGGAACCGGCATTGAGCTTATAGTACTCTGCGCCGTGGTGGTCGAGCGTGTAGAGGAGCTTGCCGATCCACTCAACGTCTGCGGGGACGACATAGGCGGTCGGACGGGGGCGGCTGCGGACAATGGTGTCCTGCAGGCTGATGGCGTTGGCACCGATGCTGTTGATGTTGCCGTAGATATCGGCGACATACTGATGCAGCGGGGTCGGGCTCTTAACCTTGCCGGAGGCGCTCTGCTTGAGGACGAGAATATCGGATTCGTCGTAGGTTTTGCCGGCCTCGGCGATCTTGGCGCGGGCGGTGGTCACTGTGTCCATAACGGTCTTGGCGTTGGCGGCGGTGGTGTCATAGATGGACTTGGTCGCAACGACCTGACCGTACACGCGGCGAGGCATGGCGAACAGCGCGCCGTCAGCGCCGTGACTCTCAATCAAGATGGAGATGGCGTTGCCGAGACCGTAGTAGGCGCGGCCAATGGGGTTATTGCTGGTGATGCCGTAGTGGTAGGCGCGGAAACCGGTGTCGAGCAGGTCCTTGTGCATCTTGTCGACGACAAGCTCGGTGGTCAGCTTGGTTACGGCGGGATCGTCGTTCAGGCTGGAAGCGCCGGTGATCTGGAAGTCATTGAGTTCAAACTTCTCGGGATCGTTATTGTAGTTGCCCATCTCGGAGAAGAAAAACTCGTGGTTGTCGATCACAACGTGCGGCATGAACTTGTAGTAGGTCTCGTGCAGCATGGCCGTTTCCTTGGAGTTGATCGCCATGTGGTCGCGGTTCATGTCGATGCCGTCATAATCGGTGCGGACGAAGAGGAATGCGCCCTCCACATTGATGCGGGGAATCATCACGACATCGATTTTGTCGAGAATGTCCTCGCCGTACTGACCACAGAGTTCCTGAATCATGACGAGCGCGCTCTCACCGGCGGCAGGCTCATAGGGGTGGATCTGGGCCTGCTGCCACACGATGGGCTTGCCGCCCTCGCGCAGGATCTTGGCCGCGTCGTCCATGGTGGCGTTTGCGGGAATATTTTTCTTGGTGAACACGAGCACTGGGTAGTCGTAGCCGTAGTGGGCGGTCTTACCAGCGCTGAAAACGTGCATGTAGTTGCTCTTGGCCGCGTATTCCTTGATGAAAGCAGTCATTTCTTCGTTGGTGGTGGCCTGATAGAGCGCGCGGCCCTCCTGGAAGGCGGGAGTGGTGAAGGGCTTGTAGCCGACGAGCTCGTCCGTGCCGAGCAGGTACTCCATCTCATCGGTTCCCTCGATGGGAACACCGTAGCCAACGCTCTGGTCAAAACCTGAGGGGGCCTTTTCACCGTTCACGCCGACTGGATTATTGTTACTGGTCTCATAGCCGGTACCGGCGATGGGCGCAGTTTTGACGGGGAGCGTCTTCACACCAGCCTTCAGGTCGGCCTCAGTGACGAGGAAGAGCTTGACGATGCTGTAATACTTGCTCTCGACCTTGCCACGGACGAGATAACAGTAGCCGCCTGCCTCGGTAAGGGTGTACTTACCGTCCTTGTCCGGTTCAATGATTGTCAGCTTGGGATAGTTTTCGCTATTAGGCTCGGTGAAAGCCTTGACAATCCCTTCGACGGTTTTTGCTTCACTTTTCTGATACCATGCGGGGATACCCTTAAACATGGTTACGACTACGTCGTTTGCGGGAACATCCTTAGGATATTCAAGCGTGATCTTCACGCTTTTCTCTGCTGCGAGCGTGCTGGTCATCAGCAGTGTGACGACCATTGCGAGAGTCAGCAGACAGCTCAGGGATCGCTGCATCATTTTTTTCATAGCTTCTTTCTCCTTCTTATAAACTGTCGGTACCGAAACAACATGCATAAACGAAAGAGAGTTTATCCGCTGATTTCTGTTGACAATACCGATTTGAATAAGTAAAATGTAACTGTTAAAGCCACCTTTAAGTCAATAGGCTTTCGCACGGTCATCTTACCAGTTTTTTTGAGGAGCTTTTCGTATGACTTACACAATCGGCGAAGTTGCACGAATGATGAATATCGCCGCGTCGACCCTGCGCTACTACGAAAAGGAGGGACTGCTGCTGCCTACCTCAAGCTCGCAGAACGTACAGC
>CALBUZ010000150.1 GCA_937969105.1 uncultured Collinsella sp.
CGCACCATGGGCAACGATGAGCTCGGCTCCCTCAACCGCTCGCTGGGGTAGGCGGAGCTTCCAAGGAGGAAAGGATGCTAGGCAATTAGAAAATTTCCTCTTGCCCATCCTTGGCTGTTTGGTTACTATAGAACGGCTGTTACGGAGAGCTGACCGAGAGGCCGAAGGTGCTCGCCTGCTAAGCGAGTATGCCCCAAAAGGGCATCTGGGGTTCGAATCCCCAGCTCTCCGCCAGTTTAACTTTAAAGAAGGGTCCCATTCGGGGCCCTTTTTTATTATCAAGAAAGGCAGCTGGGGATTCGAACCCTCAAAAAATGAGGCGCCCCGTTGGACGCCTCATTTGGTTCGATGTGATAACGCTTTGGCCCTACACCTCAGGAGCCTTGGCTACGGTCTTGCTCTCGGCCGTGAGCGGGCGGTTGTCGATGCGGCGGCCCAGGCGGTCGAGCTTCACGAGCAGCCACTCGATGGGATTGGGCCCCGTTCCTTCCTCGTCGGCAACCAGGTCCATGACGGCAATCTTGGTGCCGTCCTGCTTAAGCGTAACGCTGCCCACCTTATCGCCAACATGCACCGTGCCCGAAAGGTCATCGTAGCTAACCTTTTCGGTCACTTCGCCGGCGAGTGAGAACACCGTTGCCCGTGCGGCGGGGTCGGCGAGCGTGGCGTCGATCGTCTTGTCCGTCCAATCTGTCTGGCTAATGCGTGCCATGAGCGGGTTGCCGTTGGTGGTCTTCTCCTGCGTGTTGGCGATCGCGACCGTGGCCTTGTGGCCGTAGTACCAGTTGGCAAGGGTGGCGGTATCGGTAAAGCGCTGATCGTTGGTTGTGGAGTTCAAAATAACGGTGTAGACCTCGTCGCCGTCGCGGTTGTAGGCGCTCGTAAAGCAATAGCCCGCGTCGTCGGTGGTGCCGGTCTTGCCGCCAATGTTTCCGTCCTGACCGAGCAAAACGTTGTGCGTGTCCATGGAATGCGAATGGTCTGAGCCGTCGGCGCCCGTGACCTCAATCCACGAATCCTCGCTCGCGACGACTTCGCGAAACGTATCGTTTTTCATGGCCTCCTGCATCATCAGTGCCACGTCATGTGCTGTCGAGTGCATATCGCCGGCCCACTCGTCAAAATCCAGGCCGTGTGGATTCTCAAAGACCGTACCGGTGCAGCCGAGCTTTTTGGCGCGCTCGTTCATGGCCTTTACAAAGGTGGTCACGGCGTCCTTGGTCTTGGGGTCGATCTTTTTGCCCACGTGCTCGGCAAGCACGATGGCGGCGTCGTTGCCCGAGGGGATCATCAGGCCGCGCAGTGCCTGCTCCACGGTGAGCTCGTCGCCTTCGAGCAGGCCGGCAGTCGAGTTGCCTACGGTGGCGGCAGCGTTGCTCACCGTGACCTTCTCGTCCATCTTGCAGTTTTCGACGGTCAGGATTGCGGTCATGACCTTGGTGATTGAGGCAATCTTGACCTGTTCATCGGCGCCGCGTCCATAGTAGACGGTGCCGTCCTTGCCCATAACAAGGGCATTCGTTGCCTCGATATCGGGCAGGTTTTCGGCCGTGATGCCACGAGCATCGGCGGTCTTGCCGCAGATGTCGTCGGTCGTGAGCACTTGGGCGCCGGCAACAGCAGGCACGCCGGCAACAAGGGCGATGGCGCAGGCAAAGCCGGCGACAAGCTGGGCGGAGCGCTTTGCAAAAGAGGTGAGGGGCTTCACAGGTTTCGCTTTCGACGGGATGGTCTCTTCTGGCACTAGAGTATATCGTTTGCCGGCGACGACGATCGTTGCGTGCGCGCATGGCCCGCATTCGTGCTCGAACGGGCGCAAGGGTGCTTAAGGTCGACTTAATCGCCCGCGCTTGTTGTGTGTGGCGGGCGCCGCCTCGGGCATAATGGAGCGCGAGAGGAGCACGCATGAACGAGCGCATACTGGTAGTTGATGACGAGAAGGCCATCGCCGACCTGGTTGGTATCTACCTTACAAAAGAGGGCTTTGACGTCCGGATCGCCTACAGCGGGGCCGATGCGGCCAAGGCAATTCTGGAGCAAGAGTTTGACCTGGCACTGCTCGATGTCATGCTGCCCGATATCGACGGCTTTGAGCTGCTGCGTACCATCCGTGCCAGCCATACCTATCCCGTAATTATGTTGACGGCACGCGATGCCCAGCAGGATAAGATCGAAGGCCTTTCTCTTGGCGCGGACGATTACGTGGTCAAGCCGTTCCGCCCGCTGGAGCTCATCGCGCGCGTTCATGCTCAGTTGCGCCGCTACACCAGCTACGGTAGCCGCGCGCAGGCGACCGAGTCGCCGACCCTCCAGCTCGATGGCCTCGAGATCAACCGTGACGCTCGCTCCGTGACGGTGGACGGTGCGCCGGTGCGCCTCACGCCCATCGAGTATTCCATCTTGCTGTATCTGGCCGAGCATCGCGGCAGCGTAGTGCCCGTGGAGGACCTGTTCCGCGCGGTGTGGAACGAGGACTTTATGCCCGGCTCCAACAATACGGTGATGGTGCACATTCGTCACCTGCGCGAAAAGATCGGTGACGACGCTCAGAAGCCGCGTTTTATCAAAAACGTTTGGGGCGTCGGCTATATCATCGAATAACGCCTTTGTTAGCGAGGACATGGACATGACAAAAGACGATAAGCAGGCGTTTGAGGTGCCCGATCGGCTCTTTGAATACGTAAGGGCGGTCGTCGATAATCGCGCACTTGCGACGGTGCTGCTCTTTTTGCTGAGTCTGCTGCTAATCGGCATTGGTAACATCGCCGGTATCTTGGCAGTGCTACTCATCGGCTTCTTGCTGATCGATCGCTTTGAAATCGTGCGCCGTTGCGTGGTGATCGGCGGTGCCGCGTGGGCCATGACGCTGGCGATCGGTGCCATGGCACTCGCTGGCATTGAGGGGCCGGTGCTGTTCGATGCCGGCTTTGTATTCAACATGCTTGGCTTTGTCTTGGCGCTCGCCGTGTGCGTCCTGTTCTTTTGCGGCCGCGCTCTGTACTACCAGGGCTATGAGCAGGGTGAGCGGCATTCCGACCGCGTGCTTGCCGCCCGTATTCAGGACCGTCTGATCGATCATCCCGACGCGTGGGACAACATCGACGGCGACTTCCTGGAGGTCGAGGGTGTGCTCAACCGTGTGCGCGATCGCGAGCGCAAAGTCCAGCAGGCCCTGCGTGACGAGTCACATCGCAAGGACGATTTGGTCACATACTTGGCGCATGACCTGCGCACGCCGCTCGCCAGCGTGGTGGGCTACCTCTCGCTGTTGCAGGAGGCACCCGACCTGCCGGTTGAGCAGCGCGCGCACTTTACGGGCGTGGCGCTCGACAAGGCACACCGACTCGACGCGCTTATTGAGGAGTTCTTTGATATCACACGCTTCGACTTCCACGATATTGTGCTCACGCGCGGCTACGTCGACCTGGGATTGCTGCTGGCGCAGGTGGCCGATGAGTTCTATCCCATTCTCAACGAGCAGCACAAAGATGTCCAAGTTGATGTGCGTGAGGACCTGACGGTGCTCGTGGATGGCGACAAGATGGCTCGCGTGTTCAACAACATCATGAAAAACGCCATCGCCTATAGCTACGAAGGATCGACCATCACGATTGAGGCTAGGCGCCAAGATGACGGTGGCGTGCGAATTCGCTTTATCAATCAGGGTGATCCGATACCGGCGGCCAAGCTCAAGGTGATCTTTGAGAAGTTCTATCGCCTGGACGCGGCACGTGCGACCAATCGCGGTGGCGCCGGCCTGGGTCTTGCCATCGCCAAGGAGATTGTCGCGGCACACGGCGGCACCATTGCGTGCGAATCGACGCCCGAGCACACGGTGTTTACCATTGCACTGCCCGCTGCATAACCAGCGTGTCCTTACAAACACTTGACAATGCGCTCACGTGCGTATGAGCCGCGATTTCTACTATCGATACTGCTGAATCGATATCGATATGGAGGTATGCGGTATGACGGCTGCTGCGGCAATGGAGCCTACAGAGCTTGAGGAACTCATGGAGGCGCAGGCCGAGGCCGCGCACGAGCGCGAAGTTGGGGATGCGACTCGCCCCACGGCGCAGGACCTTGCCGCCTCGCCGACGCGCATCGATGTTGAGGGCCTTAACCTGTTTTACGGCGACCATCATGCGCTCAAGGACGTGAACATCAAGATACGCGACAAGCAGATCACCTCGTTCATCGGGCCTTCGGGCTGCGGAAAGTCGACGCTGCTGCGCTGCTTTAACCGTATGAACGACGGCATCAAGGATTGCCGCATTGAAGGCAAGATTGTACTCGACGGCCAGAATATCCTGGGCGATTACGATATCTGCCGTTTGCGCCAGCACGTGGGTATGGTGTTCCAGCGCCCCAATCCGTTTCCTATGAGCATCTACGACAACGTCGCCTATGGTCCTCGCGGCATGGGAGTGCGCGACCGCGTCGTGCTCGACGAGCTGGTCGAAGACTCCCTGCGACGCGCCGCACTGTGGGACGAGGTCAAGGATAAGCTCAAGGAATCGGGCCTGGGTCTTTCGGGCGGCCAGCAGCAGCGTCTGTGCATCGCCCGTGCGCTGGCCGTGCAGCCCGACATTCTGCTGATGGACGAGCCGACCTCGGCGCTCGACCCCGTATCGACGCTGGTGGTGGAGCAGCTTGCCTGCGAGCTCAAGGAGACCTGCACGTTGGTGGTCGTTACGCACAACATGCAGCAGGCTGCGCGCATTTCCGACTCGGTTGCGTTCTTTTTGCTGGGCGAGCTGGTGGAGCATGCGCCCACCGCTCAGCTCTTCAAAAACCCGACCGATCCGCGCACGGCGGATTATTTGACGGGCCGTTTTGGCTGATACCATCTAGTGCAGGCGCCTTTAGGGTTAAGATGCGGTCATGCCGGCCGCAGAGGGGTTCAACATGATCTATTACGTCGAGGACGATGACAACATCAGGGATTTGACGGTCTACGCACTGCGCAAGCAGGGAATCGAGGCCGAGGGCTTTTCGTGCGATGGCGAGTTTAAGGCCGCCGTGGCGCGACGGGTGCCCGATGCTGTGCTGCTCGACATCATGCTGCCCGATACCGACGGCTTGGCGATTATGCGTCGCCTGCGTGCCGATCGCCTGACGGCGACGGTGCCCATTATGATGCTCACCGCCAAGGACACCGAGCTCGACAAGGTCATGGCGCTCGATGGCGGTGCCGACGATTACCTGACCAAGCCGTTCTCGCTTATGGAACTCGCTAGCCGTTGCCGTGCGCTGCTGCGCCGCGGCGGCATGGTCAAGCAGGCGAGCGATGTGCTCAGCGTGGGCGATATCGTACTTTCGCCCAGCCACCGCGAAGTGACTGTTGCCGGTGAACCGCTCAAGCTCACGCTGCGCGAGTTCGACCTGCTGGAGTACCTCATGCGCAAACCTGGCGTGGTCTTTACCCGCGAGTCGCTGCTGCAGAGCGTATGGGGCTGGGACTTCGACGGCGGTTCGCGCACCGTCGACGTGCATGTGCAGACGCTCCGCCAAAAGCTCGGCGAGCGTGCGAGCGCCATAGAGACCGTGCGCGGCGTGGGCTATCGTCTGGCCGAGCCTACGGCCGATGACGATGCCGAAGGAGCCGACAGCGCGGTTAGCGCATCGGAGGAGTAGCTCGTGGTCTTAGCCCCCCAGGGAAAACGCACCCTGTCGCATCGCGTGTTCGCGACGATTTTTCTCTGCGCCATGGCGGTTATCGTGGCGTTTACGGTATTGGGCGCGTTCTTTGTGCAAAATACCCTGGCAGATGCCACGAGCGCCAACCTTTCGCAGGAAACCGAGCTTATTGCCGCTGCCCTCAATGAGCAGCAGGAGCCCATTGCCTTTTTGCGCAGTCTCGATCGCGAGGACTTACGCATCACGCTGATCAACAAAGACGGGTCGGTTGCCTACGACAACGAGGCATCGCCTTCTATGCTGCCCAATCACGGCGATCGTCCCGAGGTCGTCAAGGCTTTCGAGAGCGGCTCGGGTTCTGCGGAGCGCGCAAGCTCCACGCTCGACGAGATTATGCTGTACCGAGCCGTCCGACTTAATAACGGCCAGGTTGTTCGCTTGGCGCAGGCCCAGCCTGGCGTTGCGGCGATTCTGATGTCTCTCGTGGCGCCGATGCTGCTCATTGCGGCGGCAGGTGCGGTGCTCTCGTTTTTCCTGGCGCGTCGTGAGTCCCGTGCCATCATTGAGCCGTTGCAGGAGGTCGATCTGGACCATCCTCGCCGCAGCTACGAGCATGCTTATGCCGAGATGGTTCCCATGCTCGAGCGCATTGAGTCGCAACGCCAGGAGCTCAAGCGCCAGATGGCGGTGCTGGCGGACAACGACCGCATGCGCCGCGAGTTCACGGCCAATATCACCCATGAGCTCAAGACCCCGCTTACGGCAATCTCAGGCTACGCCGAGCTCATTGCGAACGGCATGGTCGAGGGTGAGGACGATCTGCGCACCTTTGGCGGCCGCATTTACCGTGAGGCGGGCCGTTTGGCGGCGCTCGTCAACGATATCCTCACGCTTTCGAACTTGGATGAGGCCGAGCGTGCGAGCGATGGCGAGGCGGTGCCCATTGGCTCCACGGAGCCCATTGAACTTTCGCGTGCTATCTACGCGGTCGAGCAGCGTCTTGAGCAGGTCGCTCGCCAGGCAAATGTGACGATAGGCCATGAGACCAAGCCTGTGGTCGTCGAAGGCGTATCGCGCCTGATCGATGAGCTCATCTACAACCTGGCGAGCAACGCCATTCGCTACAACCGGCCCGGTGGCACGGTGACGTTGCGGTGCGGAACCAACGACGACGGGCACCCGTATCTGTCGGTTGCCGATACGGGTATTGGCATTGCGCCCGAGGAGCAGGGTAAGGTATTCGAGCGTTTCTATCGCGTTGACAAGAGCCGTTCTAAAGCGCGCGGTGGAACGGGTCTGGGTCTGGCCATCGTCAAGCATGCCGCCCTGTATCATCACGCCTCGCTCGATCTGTCAAGCGAGTTGGGGGTGGGGACCACCATCACGGTGACGTTTCCCGCGCAACAGGACGAGCAGTTCGTGTAGCGGTACTGCAAACATGTGAATTTCACGCCGCATCGGGGCTGCCGGTGCGGCGTTAATGTTGCGCAACAATGGTGTCAGCGCTGTATCTTATGTATAGAGTTCGGACATGGCAGAAAGATACGATATTATACGAGCAGTTTTGTCGATACGAACTAGGGAAATGAAAGGCAAGCTGCATGACCCTTCTTGAACTGTTCCAGCTGCTAAAAAAGCACCTCAAGCTGGTCATCGCCCTTCCGGTGGTCTGCGCGATCGCCATGGGCGTCGTCTCCTTCACCATGATGGACAACACCTACACCGCCACGACGAGCATGTACATTCTCGCCAAGACCGATGGCAGCCAGACGAGCTACTACAACGATCTGTCTGCAAGCCAGATGCTCTCCAACGACATCGCCACGCTGCTCGACAGCGATAGCGTCAAGAGCGGTGCCGCCAAGGAGCTGGGCCTTTCCAGCCTGGCCGACTATAAGGTAAGCGTTACGAGCGAGACCACGACCCGCGTTATCTCGCTGTCTGTGACCGGTGCCAGCCCCGATGGCGCTGCCGCTGTCGCCAACGCCATGGCCAACTCGGTTTCTACCGTCGCCCAGGACGTCGACGCCGCCCAGGCCGTCAACGTCATCGACAAGGCAAAGGTTCCCACCCAGCCCAGCGGCCCCAACCGCAAGCTCTACATTGCAGTTGCCGCTCTGGCCGGTCTGTTTGTCGCTGTCGCGATTGTTGTGCTGCTCGACATGCTCAACACGCGCGTCCGTTCTGTCGATGACGCCGTCGAGCTGCTCGGCGTGCCCGTCATCGGCCGTTTCCCCGTTGTGAAGGGCGGTAAGTAATCCATGGCCCGTAAAAAGAAAACCGGCGATACCCTCGCCTTTGACAACGCAGCCAAGACGCTGCTCGCCAACATTCGCTTTGCGAGTGTCGATACGCCCATCAAGTCCATTACGGTGACCTCCTCCATTCCCAACGAGGGCAAGTCCACCATTGCGTTCAACTTGGCCCAGGCCATCGCAACCAGCGGCAAGAGCGTTCTGCTCGTTGAGTGCGACATGCGCCATCGTACGCTTGCCAACATGCTGGGCATCCATCGTGCCGGCGGCCTGTACGCCGTTCTTTCCGATCAGATGTCGATCGATGAGGCCGTTATCGACACCGACCAGCCCAACCTCTTCTTCCTCGACGCCGAGCCGCGCATTCCCAATCCGGCAGACATCATCGCCTCGCGCCGCTTTGCCAAGCTTGTCGCCGCGCTGGAGGAAAAGTACCAGTACGTCATCTTTGATACGCCGCCTGTGGGTACGTTCGTTGACGCTGCCGAAGTCGCTGCGATCACCGACGGCACCATCTATGTCATCCGTCAGGACTTTGCCAAGCGCAATGAGATCCTCGCTGCTTTCGATCAGCTCAACAAGGCCGAGGTCAACGTGATCGGTACGGTCATGAACTGCTGCGAGACTTCGAGCCACGACTACTATTACTCGTATTATGGCGGGGATAAGGGGCAGAACGACGCTGCGGCTGGGGTCAATCCCGCTGTCGGCGGAGCGGCTGCAACGGGCACCCCTGCGAAGGCGAAACGCTTTAAGAAATAAGCAACGACGCAGATAAGAGGGCGATATGAGAGACATCCACTGCCATATCCTGCCCGGTGTTGACGACGGCGCGGCGAACCTCGAGCAGAGCTTGGCGATGCTCGAGGCGGCCCGCGCCGTCGGCGTAACGCACATGGTGTGCACGCCGCACTGCCGGGACCCATATTTTGACTTTGAAAAAATGTGGGAGGCCTTTCGACTGCTTTGCGCGCATGCGGGCGATATGCATTTGCAGATGGGCTTTGAGGTCAATCATGCCAAGCTCATGGATTTGGGCATCGAATGGGCCGATCGCCTGCACTTTGACGGGTCGAATGAGTTTTTGCTTGAGCTCTCGACACGTGCCGATTCGTATGACTTTGAGGAATACGAGAACACGATCTACGACCTACAGTGCCGCGGCTACCAAGTGATTATTGCCCATCCCGAGCGTTATCGCGCTATTCAAAAGGATGTGGGCATTGCCAAGCATCTGGTCGATATGGGTTGCAAACTGCAGGCTTCGGCTGATTTTATTGCGGGTGGGCGCTTTGGTCGCGAGAAAAAGCCGGCGCAGCGCCTGTTTGACGAGGGCCTGTACAGCTTTATCGCAAGCGACGCCCACAATGTTCGCCATTACGATTGCCTGGCAAAGGCGCGGGCCAAGTTTAGCGTGCGAGGCGCTCATTTTCGCTAAAATCTGTCCCTAACGTTTGCTTTGAACGGAGGGGCGACCATGGATATTCAAATTAAGACGGGATGCTTTGAGGATGCGTCGTTGGTGCGCCGCGCCGTCTTTGTGGACGAACAGGGTTATGAAATCGAGTTCGACCAGATCGATGAGGCTTCTGACTGCATTCATGTGACGCTGTACGTGGATGGTCAACTCACCGGCTGCTCGCGCGTGTTTCCCGAGGAACTGGAGCGCGCGGCAGATGTAGAGGCTCCGGTTTCGCCGGCGTGCGACTTGGACGAAGGCGTTGCGGCGGGGGAGACCTATATTATGGGGCGCGTCGCCGTGCTGTCCACCATGCGCCGTCGCGGTCTGGCAAGCAAGATTGTCGAAGCCAGCGAAGCTGCTGCGCGCGATGCTGGCGCCAAGCTCATAAAGTTGCATGCACAGGAGTACGTGCTGCCGCTCTATGTAAAGGCGGGCTACACGCAGATCGCGCCGGTGGACTACGAAGACGAAGGCCAGCCTCATGCCTGGATGGCCAAGCGCATGGGCGACAGATAGGGACGTTCCTTTTCTGCTGGCAGTTGGGGACACTCCTTGGCAATCGACGCATGGGTGTTCCAACATACAGTTTTTCGATTCCGTATGTATATATGCGCGCTAATGGGTTATAAAATCTAAGTCTGAACATAGCAGGTCTGCGATGCGGCTCGGGCAACCGGGCCGTTTTTGCGGGCAGGGGTAGCGCGAAAGGACTGCACATGCGTCAATTTAAGACCGAGAGCAAAAAACTGCTCGACCTTATGATCAACTCCATCTACACCAATAAGGAAATCTTCCTGCGCGAGCTTATCTCCAACGCGAGCGATGCCGTCGACAAGCTCAACTTTAAGAGCTTGCAGGACCCGAGCGTCAAGCTCGACCAGGGCGACCTGGCTATTCGCGTCTCCTTTGATAAAGACGCCCGCACCATTACCATCTCAGATAACGGCATTGGCATGACCGCCGAGGAACTCGAGCGCAACCTGGGCACCATCGCCCATTCCGGCTCCGAGGAATTTAAGACCGAGAACGCCGAGCAGCAGGGTTCGGATGTCGACATCATCGGCCAGTTTGGCGTGGGCTTCTACTCGGCCTTTATGGTCGCCAGCCATGTGAAGGTCGTGAGCCGCGCCTATGGCGAGGATGTCGCCCATGTGTGGGAGTCGGACGGTCTTGAGGGCTACACCATCGAGGACGGCGAGCGCGGCGAGCACGGTACCGATGTCATCCTGACGCTGCGCGAGAACGAGAAGCTCGACGCTGACGGCGAGGCCGAGACCTACGATCGCTTCCTGACCGAGTGGGGCCTCAAGAGCCTGATTCAGCAGTACAGCAACTATGTGCGCTACCCGATCCAGATGATGGTGTCCAAGAGCCGTCAAAAGCCCAAGCCCGAGGATGCGCCGGAGGATTACAAGCCCGAGTACGAGGACTATCAGGAGCTCGAGACCGTCAACTCTATGACGCCGATCTGGAAAAAGCGCAGCTCCGATGTTGAGCAGAAGGACTACGACGAGTTCTACAAGTCTACGTTCCACGACTTTGATAATCCTGCGCGCACCATCAGCTTCCACGCCGAGGGCACGCTCGAGTATGACGCTCTGCTGTTTGTGCCGGGCCGCGCGCCGTTCGATCTGTACAGCAAAGATTACGAGAAGGGTCTGGCGCTCTACAGCTCCAACGTCCTGATTATGGAGAAGTGCGACGACCTGCTGCCCGACTACTACAACTTTGTGCGCGGTGTCGTGGACTCTGCCGACGTGACGCTCAATATTTCGCGTGAGACGCTGCAGCAGAACCGTCAGCTCAAGGCCATCGCCAAGCGTGTCGAGAAGAAGATTACCGCTGACCTTGAGGATATGCGTGACAACGACCGCGAGGCCTACGAGAAGTTCTTTGAGAACTTTGGCCGCGGCCTTAAGTACGGCAT
Organism: uncultured Collinsella sp.; assembly: GCA_937969105.1. Classification (GTDB taxonomy): domain Bacteria; phylum Actinomycetota; class Coriobacteriia; order Coriobacteriales; family Coriobacteriaceae; genus Collinsella. The sequence goes on from CALBUZ010000150.1 coordinate 11,285, forward strand.
CTATTCGAGCTATGGCATGAAGGCCGATGAGCTCGCGGACCTGCTGCTGTTCTGGTCTGCCAAGGAGCAGAAGATGATTACCCTGGCCGAGTATGCCAAGGGCATGCCCGAGGATCAGAAGGCCATCTACTACGCCGCCGGCGACTCGCGTGAGCGTTTGGCCAAGATGCCCGTGGTAAAGGGCGTGCTCGACCGCGGCTATGACGTGCTGCTGCTGACGCAGGATGTGGATGAGTTCACGTTCCAGGCCATGCGTGAGTACGTTGCCGCCGATATGCCCAAGATCTACGAGGACGATGCTGCCCGCGAGGCTGCCGAGAAGGCCGTTGCCGATGGTGCCGAGCCCGAGGTCGAGGATCGTCACCTGGAGCTTAAGAACGTCGCGACCGGCGATCTTGACTTGGCGACCGATGACGAGAAGAAGGAGGCCGAGGACGCCACCAAGGAGAACGAGGACCTCTTTAACGCCATGAAGGAGGCGCTCGGCGACAAGGTCGAGAAGGTTGCCGTCTCCGCGCGCCTGACCGATGCCCCCGCCTGCATCACCACCGAAGGCCCGCTTTCGCTCGAGATGGAGAAGGTACTTCAGAAGGGTCCCGAGGGTACGCCCGACGGTATGCCCAAGAGCCAGCGCGTGCTCGAGCTCAACGCTAAGCACCCGGTCTTCGCCAAGCTCGTCGCTGCCCAGAAGGCGGGCGACGCCGACAAGATCAAGCAGTACTCCGGTCTGCTCTATGACCAGGCTCTGCTCGTCGAGGGCATCCTCCCCGAGGACCCCGTAGCCTTCGCGGCAGCTGTCTGCAACTTGATGTAGTTCGGGGATACGGCACCGTAACTAGATTAGAACGAGAGTGGATAATTTCCCACTTTTGGCTCGAGCGCGGGCTTGAAGTGGGGGATTTTCCACTCTCGTTTGCTTTTGTACGGAGTAGTCATTGGGGACGTTCTTAAATGACTAGTCGTTGGGGACGTTCTTGTTTGACTAGTCGTTTAAGAACGTCCCCAACGACTACATAGCATTAGAGTGGATAATTTCGTTGCCTACATTTGTAGGAACAGTTCGTGGAGGTGGGTGTCTTCATCGAGTTCGGGGTGGAAGGTTACGCCGAGCTGGTTGCCCTGGCGGGCGGCGACAATGCGCCCGTCGACTTTCGCTAGGGCCTTTGCGTCGCCGTGGACCTCGACGATGCGGGGCGCGCGGATAAACGTCAGCGGCACTTCACCGTCGATGCCGGCTACCTGCCCCTTGGTTCGAAAGCTGCCGAGCTGCCTGCCGTAGGCATTGCGCTCGACAAGTACATCCATGGTTGCCAAACGCGGCGTGCCCTTATCGTCATGGGCGGCAAGATCGCGCGCCAACAGAATCAGGCCGGCGCAAGTTCCCAGTACAGGCATGCCTTCAACGATACGGGTACGAAGCTCCTCGAGCATGCCCAACTCATCAAGCAGCTTCCCTTGAACGGTAGACTCACCGCCGGGAAGTACCAGACGGTCAAAGTCCTGCTTCAAATCAGCCGCCTGCCTCAGCTCAATACAACGTGCGCCCAGCTCGGACAGCCTCGCCTCGTGCTCGGCAAAAGCACCTTGGACCGCCAGCGCGGCGACCGTCTGGTCTGTGTAATCGCTCATGTGCGATCCTTTCTGCTGGACTAGCGTCCGCGCTCTTCCATGATGATTTCAATCTCGTCGGCGTTGATGCCCACCATAGCCTCGCCCAGGTCCTCCGAAAGCTCGGCGATGAGCTTGGCATCGGTGAAGTTTGCCACGGCCTTAACGATGGCGGCGGCGCGCTTGGCCGGGTCGCCGCTCTTAAAGATGCCCGAGCCCACAAAGACGCCTTCGGCACCCAGCTGCATCATCAGCGCGGCGTCGGCGGGGGTCGCTACGCCGCCGGCGGCAAAGTTCACGACGGGAAGCTTGCCCGTGGCATGGACCTCGCGCACCAGCTCGACCGGAACCTGCAGTTGCTTGGCCGCCTCAAAGAGCTCATCGTCACGCAGGGCAACAACGTCGCGGATTTGCTTTTGGATCTTGCGCATGTGGCGCACGGCCTGGACCACGTCGCCCGTGCCCGGCTCGCCCTTGGTGCGGATCATCGTGGCGCCCTCGGCAACACGGCGCAGCGCCTCGCCCAGGTCGCGGGCACCGCAGACAAACGGGACGTCAAACTGGGTTTTGTCGATGTGGTAGACATCGTCGGCGGGGGAGAGAACCTCGGACTCATCGATGTAGTCGATATCGATGGCCTGAAGGACCTGCGCCTCGACGATGTGACCGATGCGGCACTTGGCCATGACGGGGATGGAGACGGCCTCTTGGATGCCCTTGATCATCTTGGGGTCGCTCATGCGCGAGACGCCGCCTGCGGCACGGATGTCGGCCGGGATGCGCTCGAGTGCCATGACGGCGCAGGCGCCCGCCTCCTCGGCGATGCGTGCCTGCTCGGGCGTGGTGACGTCCATGATGACGCCGCCCTTGAGCATCTGCGCGAGCTCGCGATTGAGTTTGACGCGATCGGCCTTGCTGGTCTGTTCTGCCATGGTTGCTCCCTTGGTTGGCATGTGCATTGCTTGACGGAACATCCTATCTGGGAGCTGGTTATGGCGAAATACTCAGTTTTCGAGATAATGACAAGGTCAGACTAATACCAGATTGAATGACTTAATAAGGTCAGGTGATAGGCTCATGCTTGACTACAATTTGGAAAAGCGCGGCGGAGCATCGCTCTATGAGTATGTTTACCAGCAAATTCGAGATGATATCGTTGCTGGACGCATTGCGGCGGGGGAGCATTTGCCGTCTAAGCGCGCCTTTGCCAGTCATCTGGGAATCAGTGTCATTACCATCGAGAATGCATATAGCCAGTTACTTGCCGAGGGCTATATTTGCTCAAAGCCGCGTCGTGGCTACTACGCTTGTGAGCTTCCGGATGCACCGGTTTTGCCTTTGGCTGAGACAGAGCTTGATCGAGATTCCGCTCCTGCGGGTCTTAACGCACATGATGTTGATGGACAGGTCGAGCGATTCGATGCGCTCTCTCCTTCCGCTTTGGAGGCGGCGCGGCTTTGGCAAAGCGCACTGCGGGCGACGCTGGCATCCGAAGACGAGCGCGAGATCTTCTCACCCGCACCGGCACAAGGCACCGCTCGGCTACGACGCGCAATCGCTCATCATCTGCGCGGGACGAGGGGCATGAATGTCGATTCCAACAACATTGTTATCGGCGCGGGCGCCCAGCTGCTCGATACCATGTTGGTTCAGCTGCTTGGAGCCGACAAGGTGTATGCCGTTGAGGACCCGGGCTATTTACGCCTGACACGCATCTATCAGGCTATGGGCTGCAAAGTTCGACATATTCCGTTGGATGATGAGGGCGTGGACTTGGGCGCTCTGCAGAAAAGCGGGACCGATGTCCTTCACCTGATGCCGTCCCATCAGTATCCGACCGGCCTTGTGACGAGCATTGCACGTCGCTATGCGCTGCTGAGCTGGGCCGCCGAGCAGCCGGGCCGATGTCTCATCGAAGACGACTTCGATTGCGAGTTTCGCCTTGCCGGCAAGCCGATTCCCGCGCTCGCGTCAATCGATGCCGCCCAGTCGGTTATCTATACCAACACGTTTTCGAAGAGCCTTTCATCGGCGTTGCGTCTAGCGTACATGGTGTTGCCCGATGAGCTGATGGAGCGGTTTAGGCACAACCTTGGTTTTTACGCCTCATCGGTGAGCTCTGTTGACCAGGTCGCTTTGGCTCGTTTGCTGGAATCGGGTGATTACGAGCGACATGTGAACCGCGTGCGCGTGCGCGCTCGCGAGGCGCGCGATGGCCTGGCGGCGCTTGTACGGAAAGCGTTCCCGGCAGGGGAGGTCTCGATTGAGCATGCAGACGCGGGCCTTTACTGCACCGTGGCTGCAGAGCGCGGAGCGGGTGGAAGCTCTTTTGTGCGGGCCCTCACGCGCTCGGGTATCCCGTTCGTCGATGTCAGTGACTGCTATTGGTGTGCCGATGGCGCATCTGTCCCTGAAAACTCAAGTCAAATTCTTGTTCAGTATGACGATTTGAGTCCAAAAGTGCTTAATACCTTGGAATTGCAGCTAATGGGAGCACTCTGCAACCTAAGTGAGTAGACCTTTGGAACTTTGGCGACCAGGCAGTTTTGTAACAAGCTATCTACCTGCGGTTTTGAAAAGCAGGATGACCGGCCTGCTCGGGATGTTCAAAAAAGCCTACTCACTTGCCGCGCAAAGTTTCTGCATAGGTGGCGCGCGCAGACGTGGTGTAAGAGCGTCCCGAGGTCCGTCGCTGCAAGTCCCGATATTACTCCTTCTTGAGAC
>CALBUZ010000151.1 GCA_937969105.1 uncultured Collinsella sp.
CTCTACGCCGGCGGCAAGTACAACAACAACCAGGGCGGCGACTACGACTTCTCGCTCGGCACCAACGGCCTGGGCTCGTGCGCGACCCAGTACGCCTCCGAGTACATGGACGTCACGGTTTGGCGCGACGGCAACAAGTACTCCCTGCACTTTAAGAAGGGCAAGGTCGTCGGCGCCAAGAAGAAGGCACTCGAGATTGAGCCCAGCGACGAGGATCGCACCGGCACCACCATCAAGTGGCGTCCCGATCTTGAGGTCTTTACCTCCATCAGTATCCCCCACGATTGGTATCGCGAGACCATGCGCCGCCAGGCCGTGGTCAACGCCAACGTGACCTTCCGCCTGCGCATCGAGGGCGACGATGGCGAGTTTACCGAAGAGGACTTTTGCTATCCCAAGGGTATCGAGGACTATGTGCTCGAGAAGGTCGGTGCCGACTACCTCACCGAGCCTTTCTTTATCGAGGCCGACCGCCGCGGTCGCGACCGCGAGGATCTGCCCGACTACAACGTAAAGATCACCGCGTGCATGTGCTTCTCGCGCACCTTCACGATGCAGGAGTACTACCACAACTCCTCCTGGCTCGAGAACGGCGGCTCACCCGAAAAGGCGGCCCGCAGCGCTCTGACCAGCGCCATCGATGCCTACATCAAGCAACAGGGCAAGTACAACAAAAACGAGAGCGGTATTAAGTGGCAAGACGTCCAGGACTGCCTGGTGCTGGTGACCAACTGTTTCTCCACCCAGACGTCCTACGAAAACCAGACCAAGAAGGCCATCAATAACCGCTTTATCCAGCAGGCCATGACGGCATTCTTTAAGGAGCGCCTCTCGACCTACCTGATCGAGAACAAGGACGCCGCCAATAAGATCATGGAGCAGGTGCTCATCAACAAGCGCTCGCGCGAGAACGCCGAGAAGACGCGCCAGAGCATCAAAACCAACCTGCAGCAGAAGACCGACATGGCCAACCGCGTGCAGAAGTTCATCGACTGCCGCTCCAAGGACAAGAGCCGCCGCGAGATCTACATCGTAGAGGGCGACTCGGCAGCAGGCGCCATTCGCACCTCGCGCGATGCCGAGTTCCAGGGCGTTATGCCCGTCCGCGGCAAGATCCTCAACTGCCTGAAGGAGGACTACCCGCGCATCTTTAAGTCCGACATCATCATGGACCTCATGCGTGTGCTGGGCTGCGGCGTGGAGATCAAGGACAAGCGGATCAAGAACCTTGGTGCCTTTGACCTGGACAACCTTAACTGGAACAAGGTCATCATCTGTACGGACGCCGACGTCGACGGTTACCACATCCGCACGCTCGTGCTCACCATGCTCTACCGCCTAGTTCCCACACTTATCGACGAAGGCTACGTGTATATCGCCGAGTCGCCGCTCTACGAGATCAACTGCAAAGAAAAGACCTACTTTGCCTACACCGAGCTCGAGAAGAACGGCATCCTCAAGGAGATTGGCGACCAAAAGTGCTCCATCAACCGCTCCAAGGGTCTTGGCGAGAACGACCCGGACATGATGTGGCTCACCACCATGAACCCCGAGACGCGTCGCCTGATCAAGGTGGAGCCCGAGGACGTCACCAAGATGGAGACCATGTTTAACCTGTTGCTGGGCAACGACGAAGCGGGCCGCAAGCGCCATATCTCCGAGCACGGCAAGGAATACCTGGACCAGCTGGACCTGCAGTAGCAGCAAATCGATAACGACGGCCCATAAGAAGTTCAAGAGGAAATCGTGGCAAAGAAGAAGACGAAGAACCAGCCAAAGAAAAAGCAGGTCAACGCCGAAAACGTCATCGGCCTGCACTCCGAGGTCACCGACCAGCCGATCACGCAGACGCTCGAGGTCAACTACATGCCCTACGCCATGAGCGTCAACGTCTCGCGTGCGTTCCCCGAGATCGACGGCTTTAAGCCCTCGCACCGCAAGCTGCTCTACACCATGTACAAGATGGGTCTGCTCAAGGGCGAGCGCCAGAAGAGCGCCAACATCGTGGGCCAGACCATGAAGCTCAACCCGCACGGCGATGCCGCGATTTACGAGACGATGGTGCGCCTGGCGACGGGCAACGAAGCGCTGCTTGCGCCCTTCGTGGAGTCGAAGGGCAACTTTGGCAAGTACTATTCGGGCGACCTGAGCTACGCCGCCTCGCGTTATACCGAAGCCAAGCTCTCCCCCATCAGCGCCGAGATCTTCAAGGACATCGACAAGGACCCGGTCGACTTCATCGACAGCTACGACGGTGCCATGAAGGAGCCGCGCCTGCTGCCCACCACGTTCCCCAACATCCTTGTCTCGGCCAACAAGGGCATCGGCGTCGCCATGGCGTCCGACATCTGCGGTTTCAACCTCAACGAGGTCTGCACCGCCACCATGCACTACCTGCAGGATCCCGACTGCGACCTGCTCGAGTACATGCCCATGCCCGACTTCTCGACCGGCGGCGAAATTATCTACCGCCGCGAGGAGATGGAAAAGATTATCGAGACCGGCCTTGGCAGCTTCCAGATCCGCTCCCGCTGGCGCTGGATTCCCGAAGAGCGCATCATCGAGGTCTACGAGATCCCCTACACCACCAAGACCGATGTCATCATCGAACGCATCGTCAAGCTCTCCAAAGAGGGCAAGGTCAAGGAGATCGCTGACATCCGCGACGAGACCGACCTCTCGGGTCTGCGTATCGCTATCGACCTTAAGCGCGGCGTCGCCCCCGACAAGCTCATGGCCAAGCTCTATCGCTCGACCACGCTGCAGGATTCGTTCTCGTGCAACTTCAACGTGCTCGTCGACGGCTATCCCCGTGTTATGGGCGTGCGCCAGATTCTGCACGAGTGGGTCAAGTGGCGTATTGAGTCCACGCGCCGCCGCATTAACTTTGACCTGGGCAAAAAGTCCGAGCGCCTGCACCTGCTGCACGGCCTCGAGGCGATTTTGCTCGACATCGACAAGGCGATCGCCATCATCCGCGGCACCAAGCTCGAAGCCGAGGTCGTGCCCAACCTTATGAAGGGTTTCGACATCGACGAGACCCAGGCCGAGTTTGTTGCCGAGCTTAAGCTCCGCAACATCAACGAGGAGTACATCCTCAACCGCACCAAGGACATTGCCAAGCTTGAGGGCGAGATTGCCGAGCTTGAGGAGATCCTCTCCAGCGAGGAGAACATCAAGAAGGTCATCAGCGACGAGCTGGCCGCGGTCAACAAGAAGTACGTGATGCCGCGCCGCACGGGCAGGATCGAGCCCCATGAGGTCATCGAGGTAAGCCTGGAGCCCGAGGTCGAGGAATATCCGGTTACCATCATGCTTTCGCGCGATGGCTACCTTAAGAAGATGACGGACCGCGTACTCAAGAAGGCGGCCACGCTCAAGTACAAGGACGGCGACAAACCCTTTATCGAGTTCCCGTCCTCCAACACCCACGAGCTGCTGGTCTTTACCAACAAGAGCCAGGTGTACAAGTGCAAGGTTGCGGCGTTTGAGGACACCAAGTCGGCTCAGCTGGGCTCGTACCTACCGACCGATCTTGAGATGGAACCCGACGAAAGTGTCATCTGGGTCATCGACCCCGAGGACTACAAGGCCGACGTGCTATTTGTCTTTGAGAACGGCCGCGTGGTGCGCGTCGCGCTTTCTGGATACGTCACCAAGACCAACCGCAAGCGCCTCAAGAACGCCATCTACGGTGGCAGCAAGCTGCTGTATGCCCAGGTACTCAACACAGATCGTGACATCGCGCTGGTCTCGAGCGACTATCGTTTGATGAACTTCAACACGTCGCTGCTCAAGACCAAGACGACCACCAACACGCAGGGCGTCCAGGCCTTTACCGCCAAGAAGGGCCGCTCGGTCACCACCGTCGGCACGACCGAGGAAATTCTTGGCGCCGGCGTCTCGGCCGAGAAGTTCACCGCGCAGAGCCTACCCTCCGCCGGTGCCCTCATGAAGGAAAACGACATGCCGAGCCTGTTCGACTAAGGCAACCGGCTGAAACCGCGGAAGTCGAACCGCCACAAATCCTTAAACGATGGCCCCAGAGCGCGATTAACCGCACTCCGGGGCCCTTGCATACGGTTCGAATTATCTGCTTGCAAGCTCAAGCAAAAACCTCCAAGCCGGAATCACTTCTATTTTCAGACCATCCTTTTCGATGGATTCGTC
>CALBUZ010000152.1 GCA_937969105.1 uncultured Collinsella sp.
AGGTGCCTTGAAACAAGGCGGCATTGACCTTCTGGTCATGCCGCCGAAGTTGAAAGGCAGATTGCCGCTCTGGCGGGCTTGCAGCGTCGAGCCGTTACGCGGTTTGGTAAAACCGCGTAACTACAGATCCCCGCCGGCGCCCAAAAGCTTGCGCATGACTTGCTCGGGGTTAACCGAGCCGTCGCGCGGGGCCAGGGCGGTGATTTTCTTCTGCATCTTGTACTCGTGCAGCTCGTCCTCGAGCTGGCGCACGCGGGCGCGGAGCTTCTCGTTCTCGTGCTCGCGCTCCTCGGCACGCTCCTTCATATCGAGGATGCGCACCACGCCGGCGAGGTTGATACCCTCGTCGGTCAGTTGGTTGATGAGTTCCAGGCGCTCGATATCGGCACGCGAATACAGACGCGTGTTGCCACCCGAGCGCTGGGGGTTCACCAGGCCCTTGGATTCGTAGACGCGCAGAGTCTGCGGGTGCATGCCGGTCAACTCGGCCGCCACGCTGATCATGTACAGCGGTTTGTTCCTATTGTCCTCGGCCATACTACCTGACCCCTTTCCGTCTCGCTATCGTCCATCATAAGCCCGCGGGCGTGGGCGTGTGCCGCGACCGCCCTAGTACGTCGCCTTGTAACGGTTGACCTTCTCGCGATAATCGCGCGTGTCGGCCTCGCGCAGCCTGGTCATGGCATCGCGCTCATCGTCGGACAGGTTCGAGGGAACCTGCACCTTGATCTCGACGAGCAGCGCACCCGTGCGGCCGCGATGCTTAACGTCGGGCGCACCCATCTCCTTAAAGCGGAACTTCTTGCCCGTCTGGGTGCCAGCGGGCACCTTCAGACGAACCGTCGCGCCGCCGGGCGTGGGCACATCCACCGTACAGCCGAGCGCCGCCTCGTAGACCGAGACCGGTACCTCCATGGTCACGTCGGCACCTTTACGCTTAAACAGAGGATGCTCCTCCACGTGCGTGGTCACGACCAGGTCGCCGCGCTCGCCTCCGGCAACGCCGTACTCGCCACGGCGCTTGTAACGCAATTTGCCGCCGTCGACCGCACCCGCAGGCACCGAGACCGTGATGGTCTGTTGCTCGCCCGTCGAGGGGATGCGATAGGTGACCTTGTGCGTCACGCCGCGGAACGCGTCCTCGGCCGTTACGTCGACAGTCAGCGACAGGTCGCCGCCCTTGCGCGCGCGGTTGCGGCCCGCGCCCGCACCGGCATTACCCGCGGCCCCGGCAAAACCCGAGCCCCAATCGCTGCCCCAGGCTCCGTTACCGCTAAAGATGCTGTCGAAGATGTCGCCCCAGCCGCTCGCGCCGGCACCGGCGCCGTAGCCACCGCTATACGCGCCGCCCGCGCCCGGCATGCCGCCGAACATGAGCATCTGGTCGTACTCTTTGCGCTTCTTCTCGTCCGAAAGCGTCTCGTAGGCCTCGCTAATCTCCTTAAACTTGGCCTCGTCGCCGCCGGCATCGGGGTGATATTTTTGCGCGAGCTTGCGAAACGCGCTCTTGATCTCTTTGTCGGAGGCGCTCTTGGATACGCCCAGGATGTCATAGAAGGTTTTGCCTGCAGCCATCGTAGCTCCTCTCCTCTAGTACCTGCCATTTGGGGACGGGGTAGAAATGGCAGATTTACTCATACTCGCACTCTTGACAACGGCGACGCACATGCGCATGCACATGGCGGCGCCTTGTCAAGAGACGAAATCTGCCATTTCTACCCCGTCCCCAAATGGCAGGTCAAGGTCAAAAGGGCCCCGGGTGTTGCCCCGGGGCCCTTCTCAATTACTCCTCGGTGCTCTCGGCCGTATCGGCCGCGGCATCCTCGGGCGCCGCTTCGGGCTCCGGTGCGGGGCGCTTCTCGCCACCGTAGGTCACCGTCACCATCGCGGAGCGCAGGATGCGGTCCGCCATGCGGTAGCCCTTCTGGTACACGTCGTTGACGGTCTCGTCGTACTGCGATGCGTCCTCGACACGCCCCACGGCCTGGTGCTCGAGCGGGTCGAACGCCTCGCCCTTGGGGTCGATGGGCTCAACGCCCTCGTGCGCAAACACATCGAGCAGCTTGGCATGCACCGCGTCAACGCCATCGACGAACTGCTTAAAATCGTCGGAAAGCTCCTGGCTGCGGGCATGGTCGATTGCACGCTCGATATCGTCAACCACCGGCAGCAGCGCAGTGACGAGCTTCTCGGTCGCGCGCTCGCGCTCGGCGATACGCTCGTTGGCGGTGCGGCGACGGAAGTTCTCCCAGTCGGCCTGTAGACGGGCGGTGCGCTCAGTGGCGTCCTTTGCCTTGTCCTCGGCGGCCTTCTGAGCCTCTGCCGCAGCATCGAGCTCGTTGCGCACGTCGGCAAGCTCCTTTTGGGCCTGCTCGAACTTGAGCTTAAAGTCGTTGTCGGCGGCTTCCTCACCGGCGCGGATAGCGGCTTCCACCATCTCGTCCTCGGTCATCGTCGCCTCCTTGTTGGAATCCTCTACCTGGTTCTCGGCAGCCTCGGCGGCCTCGGCCTCGTTGGCCTCGGTATCGTCGACGGCCTCTACGGGAATCTTCACGTCCTTCTCCTCAGAGTCAACGGGGGCGGCGCCAGCGGCAGCCGCCTCCGTGCGAGCTTTACGGGCGGACATGATTACTTGTCCTCGTCGTCCACAACCTCGTAGTCGGCATCGACGACGTCATCGTCGGCAGGCTGGGCGCCGGCGGCACCGTCGGTCTGCTGCTGAGCGTCGGCGTAGACAACCTGGGCCAGCTCGTAGGCCACGGACTGCAGGGACTCGCCGGCGGCCTTGATGGCCTCGACGTCAGAGCCCTCGAGTGCCTTCTTGGCGTCGGCGATAGCGGCCTCGGCCTTGGACTTCACGTCGGCGGAAACCTTGTCACCGAGCTCGTTGAGGGTCTGCTCGGTGGAGTAGCACAGGCTGTCGGTCTGGTTGCGGACCTCGACCTCTTCCTTCTGCTTCTTGTCCTCCTCGGCATGAGCCTCGGCGTCCTTGACCATACGATCGACTTCGTCGTCGGACAGAGCAGTGGAGCCGGAAATGGTGATCTGCTGCTCCTTGCCGGTGCCCTTGTCCTTAGCGGAGACTTTGACGATGCCGTTGGCGTCGATGTCGAAGGTAACCTCGATCTGCGGCACGCCGCGGCGGGCAGCAGGGATACCGGTCAGCTGGAACTTACCGAGCGACTTGTTGTCGCGGGCAAGCTCGCGCTCGCCCTGGAGCACGTTGATCTCGACGCTGGTCTGGTTGTCGGCAGCGGTGGAGTAGACCTCGGTCTTGGAGGTCGGGATCGTGGTGTTGCGGTCAATCATCTTGGTCATGATGCCGCCCATGGTCTCGACGCCCAGCGACAGCGGGGTAACGTCGAGCAGCAGGATGCCCTCGACGTCGCCGGTGAGCACGCCGCCCTGGACGGCAGCGCCGTCGGCAACGACCTCGTCGGGGTTCACGGACATGTTGGGCTGCTTGCCGGTCATGGTCTTGACGAGCTCCTGGACGGCGGGCATACGGGTGGAGCCGCCGACGAGGATGACCTCGGTCAGGTCGGAGAGCTTAAGCTTGGCGTCGCGCAGGGCGTTGGTGACAGGCTGCTTGCAGCGCTCGAGCAGGTCGCGGGTGATCTTCTCGAACTCGGCGCGGGTCAGCGTGTAGTTGAGGTGCAGCGGGCCGGACTGGTTCATGGTAATGAACGGCAGGTTGATGGTGGTCTGCTGGGCGGCGGAGAGCTCCTTCTTGGCGTTCTCGGCGGCCTCCTTCAGACGCTGCAGGGCCATGGGGTCCTGACGCAGGTCGACACCATTCTCCTGCTGGAACTTATCGGCCATCCAGTCGATGACGCGCTGATCCCAGTCGTCGCCGCCCAGGTGGTTGTCGCCCGAGGTGGACAGAACCTCAAACACGCCGTCGGCGAGGTCGAGGATGGAGACGTCGAAGGTGCCGCCGCCCAGGTCGAAGACCAGGATGCGCTGGTCGGTGCCCTGCTTGTCCAGGCCATAGGCCAAAGCAGCAGCGGTCGGCTCGTTGACGATACGCTTGACATTGAGGCCGGCGATCTTACCGGCGTCCTTGGTGGCCTGACGCTGGGCGTCGTTGAAGTAGGCCGGGACGGTAATGACGGCGTCGGTGACGGTCTCGCCCAGATACTTCTCGGCGTCGGCCTTCATCTTTGCGAGCGTCATGGCGCTCACCTGCTCGGCGGTGTAATCCTTGCCCTCGATGTCGACGACGGCACGGCCACCCTGGCCCTCCTTGACCTCGTACGGCACGGTCTTGATCTCGGAGGTGCACTCGGAGTACTTGCGGCCCATGAAGCGCTTGATGGAGAACACGGTGTTCTTGGGGTTGGTGACAGCCTGGTTCTTAGCGGCCTTGCCCACGACGCGGTCGCCGTCGGCACGGAAGCCCACGACGGACGGGGTGGTGCGGTCGCCCTCGGCGTTCACGATAATGGTCGGAGAACCGCCCTCGAGAACGGCCATAGCGGAGTTAGTAGTACCAAGGTCGATACCAAGAATCTTGCCCATTAGAAATTCCCTCTCTCTTGTGCGTTTGCACCGACTCGGCGGTCTGCCGAGCGGTGTTTCGGCTTGTCTTTCAGGATGTAGTGTATCCCCTTATGGGCCGGAATATACAAAATCTAAGTCAATTCATATAAGATTTCTTATTGCCGAGAGTTTAGGTTCTTAAATGCGCAGGTAGATGCGCTGATTGAGTTCTCGGCAAATCTATCGAAATCTATGTAGAGATGGCTGAGGTTTGGGTCCGGGGGCACCTGGGGGCTGCCTTGCGGAAAGCTCGTCCCGGTTTGAGCGTAGATTCCGGGTCGCAGTTTCCGCTAGCGGGCCCAACCGGAAACTGCGACCCGTTTTTCGGCCAAATAACGGGATGCCCTTTCCGCAGGCGCGCTCAATAGCTCAATATTTCAAGTCACCTTTAGCTAACATTTGCGCAGCTCAACAGCCCCACCTGCACGTTTTTTAGTAAACCTTGGCATACTCGGCGAACGGTATGAAGATGCTGGCAAGAGGGTATTGCAAACGGTCGCTCCCGTGGTATGTTTTTGCCCGAATCAAACCGGCGCGCATCGTCTGTAGCGTCGGTCAACAGAGAGGAAACTACCATGGCTCATCCCGTAATTGATGCCGACGAGTGCATCGCTTGTGGCGTTTGCGTCGACTCCTGCCCCGCTGGCGTTCTGGAGCTCCAGGACGTCGCTACCGTCGCTGACGAGGACTCCTGCGTCGCCTGTGGCGCTTGCCAGGACGCTTGCCCCGCTGGCGCGATCACCGAGATCGTCGAGGAGTAACGACTCCCCCACCTGCACACTCAAAAGTACACCGTGCACAAAAAGGAGGCCTCCGCATCGCCGCGGAGGCCTCCTTTTTTGTTTGTGCGGATAACTAATTTGGCACCGCCGCAGTTTGCCGCTTAGGGGCGTTTGCAGCGTCGACTACGATAGATCGTCCTCGTAGGGCATCAGGTCTGCCAGATAGCCCTTCTCCTTGAGCATGGCCTCGATCTCGTCGAGGGTTTGCTCATCCTCCGCCGCAATGCGATGGAAGTGATAGCCGCTCGTCACCGTTAGGAGCGGAAAGCTCTTGCCGCTCTCGATATCGTGCAGGTAGCGCTCAACATCGCGACGATTGCGAATGTCCAGGTCGGCCGTGATCTTACCGTACACGCGGTGATTGACGATCACGTTGAGCACGGCGCCGCCGGCGTCGACGATACTCGTGAGCTCATCGCCTGCCTGCTCCACGCTGTGGCGAACCTTGACCAAGCGCGTGGGCACGGCGGGGCTGCTGGGGGCCTCCTGCAGCACATAACCACGGTTGGTTGCCACGACATCGTGCCCATCGGCACGCAGCAGGGCAATATCCTGAACCACGATCTGACGGCTCACCCCAACCTCGCGGGCAAGTGCGCTGCCCGAAACGGGCTCCTTGGCCACCTCGAGCACGTCCATGATGGCACGGCGACGCTCGCGGGCGTTCATTATTTACCGTCCAGCAGACGCAGGTGCTTAAGCGAGAGGTCGAGGATCGGGGCGGAGTGTGTCAGCGCGCCCGAGCTAATAAAGTCGACGCCCAGATCGGCCAGGGCGCGGATATTGCTGGCATCCACATTGCCCGAGCACTCGGTCTTGGCGCGGCCGGCGATAAGCTCAATCGCGGCAGCCATATCGTCGTGGGTCATGTTGTCGAGCATGATGATGTCGGCACCGGCCTCCACGGCCTCGCGCACCATGCCCAGGTTCTCGCACTCGATCTCGACCGTCGTGGTAAACGATGCATGGGCGCGTGCCATCTCGATCGCACGCGCCACACCACCGGCGGCGTCGATATGGTTGTCCTTGAGCATGACAGCCGTCGACAGGTTGTAGCGGTGGTTGCTGCCGCCACCGATCTCGACCGCGGCCTTCTCGAAGACGCGCATGCCCGGCGTGGTCTTGCGCGTGTCGACAAGCACGGTCTTGGTACCCTCGAGCGCCGCTGCCATGTTGTGCGTGTAGGTGGCGATACCGCTCATACGCTGCAAATAGTTGAGCGCCACGCGCTCGCCCGAAAGCAGTACGCGCGCGTCGCCGCGCACCTGGCCCACGTGGTCGCCGGCGTGCACCTCGTCACCATCGGCAACATCAAACAGCACCGAGCTCTGCGAATCCAGCAGCTCAAAGGTGCGGGCGAATACGTCCAGGCCGGCGATGATGCCGTCGGCCTTGGCGATGAGCTCCACCGTGGCGGGGCGCGCCGTGGGGCACACGCTCGCCGTACTCACGTCCTCAAAGGTAATGTCCTCGCGCAGGGCCTGCAGGATCAGATCATCGACGACGAGCTTCATGGTAATGGGATTCATGGTCTACTCCTCCACGGCCTGCGTGCCGGCGGCACGGGCCAAATCATCGATTGCCAGGGTATCGGCGCTCAGGGCGCGATGACGCCCATCGAGCGCGGGCTCGCCCGCCTGCTCCACGGCCAGCGACTCGCCGGTGCGCATACGCCAAGCAGCGCGACGACCCCAGACCAGTGCTTCGAGCAGGCTGTTTGATGCAAGGCGGTTCTTGCCGTGAACGCCGTTGCAGGCCGTCTCGCCCGCGGCGTAGAGCTCGGGCATCGAGGTGCGGCCGTCCTTGTCGACCCACACGCCGCCCATAAAGTAGTGCTGCGTGGGCGTGACGGGGATGGGCTCGTCCAAGATGTCGCGACCGTCCTCCAGGCAGCGAGCGCGAATGTTGGCAAAGTGTCCGGTCACCACATCGCGCTCGACGGGGGCAAAGCTCAGCCACTCGTGCTCGGTGCCGTCCTGCTTCATCTGCTCGCGAATAGCGGCGGCGACCACGTCACGCGGCTGCAGCTCGTCGGTAAAGCGCTCGCCGGCGGCGTTGAGCAGAATCGCGCCCTCGCCGCGGCAGCTCTCGCTAATCAGGAACGTACGACCCGGCTGCGGCGAGAACAGTCCCGTGGGGTGAATCTGCACGTAGTCCAGATGCTCCATCGTAACGCCGTGCTCCTGCGCGATGTAGCAGGCGTCGCCGGTGAGCTGCGGGTAGTTGGTGGAGTGGTCGTATACGCCGCCGATACCGCCCGTAGCCCACAGCGTGTGGCGGGCATGGATCTTAAAAGGCTCGCCGGCATGCACGCCCTCAGCGGCATTTGCCAGCTCGTCGGCGGGGCGAGCCGAATCGCCCTCATCCACGGCAACGGCGACAACGCCGGTGCACACCGTGGCGCCATCGCGCTCGGCGGTCAGGATGTCGGTCATGGCAACGTGTTCGAGAATCTGCACGTTGTCCAGCTTACGGACAGCCTGGAGCAGCTTGGTCGTAATCTCCTTGCCCGTAATATCGGCATGGAAGGCGATGCGCGGGCGGCTGTGCGCGCCCTCGCGGGTAAAGTCGAGGCTGCCGTCGGCCTTGCGCTCAAAGTCCACGCCCATCGCCAGCAGGTCGTTGATGACCGAGCGGCTCGAGCGGATCATGATGTCTACGCTCTCGCGGCGGTTCTCGTAGTGACCGGCGTGCATGGTGTCCTCAAAGAAGGCATCGTAGTCCGAGCCCTCGGGCAGCACGCAGATGCCGCCCTGTGCGAGCATCGAATCGCACTCGTCGACCGCGCCCTTGGAGAGCATGATCACGCGCGTGCTCGTCGGCAGATTGAGGGCAGCGTACAGGCCCGCCACGCCGCAGCCGGCAATGACGACGTCGCACTCCATGTCGGAGTATTGCTTGGTTTCCACAGGAATCCTCTCCCTTGTAATGTGACATAAGGGGCCGCCCCTCATGTCACGTTGTTTTAGCGCGCCGCGTACTCGAGCATGCGGTCGAGCGTGAGCTTGGCCTGGTCGGCGGCCTCGTCCGATACGCCGATCTGCACCTCGCCCTCGCCCGTCTCTAGGCAGCGTACGAGTTTTTCGAGCGTGATGAGATCCATGTTGACGCAGGTGGGCTGCACCGCGGGGAAGTAGAACTTTTTGCCGGTGCCCTGGCAGCGGCGCTCGAGCTCGTAGAGCACGCCGCGGACCGTCACGATGATGAACTCGTTGGCGTCCGACTCCTCGGCATACTTGATGATGCCGGCGGTGGAGCCGATGTAGTCGGCCTCGGCCAGGACGTCGGCTTTGCACTCGGGGTGCGCCAGTACGAGCGCATCGGGATGCGCTTCCTGCGCGTCGACGATCTGCTCGACGGTGATGATGTGATGACGCGGGCAGTAGCCCTTGTTGAGCAGAACGTGCTTTTGCGGCACCTGCTCGGCTACGAAGCGGCCCAGGTTTTGGTCGGGAATGAACAGGATATGCTGCTGCGGCAGCTCGGACACGATCTTAACGGCGTTGGAGCTGGTGACGCACACGTCGCTCCAGCTCTTAATCTCGACTGTGGAGTTGACGTAGCAGACCACAGCAAGGTCGTCACCGTACTCGGCGCGGGCGGCGTCGACCGTCTCGCGCTTGACCATGTGAGCCATGGGGCAGTCCGCGCCCGGCTCGGGCAGCAGCACGGTCTTGGTGGGGTTGAGTAGCTTGGCGCTCTCGCCCATAAACTCCACGCCGCACAGCACGATAGTCTGCTGCGGCAGGCTCTTGGCAAGCTTTGCCAGGTAGAAGCTGTCGCCGACGTAATCGGCCACAGCCTGGACCTCGGGTGCCACGTAATAGTGTGCCAGGATCACCGCATCGCGTTGGGTTTTTAGTTGCTGAATGGCCTCGACGAGCTCTGCGGGCACCAATGCCGCGCGCTCCGTTGCCGTCGTTGCCGATGCCAGGCCGGCCGCAATGTCGCGTGCAAGCTCCGATGCATCCATGTTCGCGCTCTGTGCCATCAAGGCCCCTCTCTTTTGGCGAATCTTGGGGCTTTAGTATGACACCTAGGTTTACAGCTGACAAGACAGCTGTAAACCTAGGTGTAAAGTTGAAATAAAGATTCGATCATGCGGCAGGCCCATTTTCGAACTGGCAAACTGAGGATAGCCGAGCTCTCGATAGCGTAGGAGGCATCTTTGGACGGCCGCCGCGCATGGTCGACGGCATGCCCGCCAGGCAATCGCTCGCCGGCGCCAATCCGCTACAGTGGAGCAGCCGCCGGGGTCAGCTGCTTGATATAGGCCCACATGCGCTGCTTGGCCGCTTTGTCGGTCAGCGCCGCCTCAAAGCCATCGAGCGCGAGCACGCGGCGGCCCTGCACATGGGCGATCAGACCGGGCTTGAGCATGGCGGTGTCGAAGTCATCAATCGCCACGAGCATGTCGGCGTAGGTTTCGCGCATGACATCGGCCGCGCTGTTATCGAGCAGCAGCACCGCCTCGGGGTCCAAGGCCTCAAGCGCCTCGCGGAACAGGTCGCACGGCAGGGCGTGGCCCACCGCCACAGCTCCGTCGCCTGCGCCGGCAACACTCGCCAGCACACAAAAATCTTCGGGCGCGTAACCGATTGCCCCGAGCGCCTTGCGCAATGCAGCACCATCCGCGCCGGCGGCAAGTTCGCCGCCCGAACGCTCGGCATCATCCAAATCGCCTTTGACCAGCACAATCGGCGAGCACGCGTTGCCCGAGATACGCACGCCGCGATCTGCAAGCGACGCGAGCTCCTGCTCGGTCGCCTGAGCGATGGCTTCTTTTTTCTGGCTTTGTGACGTGGG
>CALBUZ010000153.1 GCA_937969105.1 uncultured Collinsella sp.
AAGCAGAAGACGGCATACGAGATTCAAGTGTGACTGGAGTTCAGACGTGTGCTCTTCCGATCTCTTACGGGCCACGTCCGCGCCGTTGCGCCGCGCAGTTTCCCCCTTCGGGCCACGCGATTCTGGCGCCTGCGATGGATTTCTCGGATCGTGCGCCGCAAAACCCCAGTTGGCGAATGGCGGGCGCCCTGTCTCCGTCCAAACCGCGTGGCCCGAACCGCCAAACCGTGCAGCGTCCGCGCTCCGGCGTGGCCCGGAGGCGGAAAGCGCGTGCTCCTCGCGATACAATGGCGGCGGAAAACCGCGGAAAGGGGAGCAAATGGAGTTCGTGCCGGGCAAGTTCAACCAGCCGGAGTGCCGCGTGGCGGATGGCCGCGCCCTCTCGGACCTCGTGGACGAGCAGAATGCGTCGCGCGCCGACGCCCCGACGGCACACCCGCAGCTCGACCGGCTTATCCGTACCATCTGGCGCTTGCGCCAGCCCGACGGCTGCCCCTGGGATCGTGAACAGACCCACGCTTCCATCACGGTGAATATGGTCGAGGAGGCCTACGAGGCGGTCGATGCCATCGACGAGCACGACACCGCTCACCTTTGCGAGGAGCTCGGCGACGTGCTCGAGCAGGTGCTCCTCCACGCACAGATGGCCGCTGACGCCGGCGAGTTCGACATCGACGACGTGGCCCGCGGCCTCAACGAGAAGCTTGTTCGCCGTCATCCCCACGTGTTCGGTGACCTTGCGGCCGCTGTGGACGGCGTCGCCCCTACCGGCTACGACGAGGCCCGCCCCGACGACGCCGCTGCCGACGCGCCCGCGGTCCTCGACATCTGGGACGACGTCAAACGCCTGGAACGCGAGGCCAGAGGCGAGCTCTCCGGCGCCGAGGCGGGGCTCCTTGACTCGGTGCCCGCAAGCCTGCCCGCCCTCATGCAGGCTCAGAAGATCTCGAAGCGCGCGGCCAAGGCGGGCTTCGAGTGGGAGACCACGGCGGACGTCTGGGATAAGGTCGCCGAGGAGCGCGAAGAGTTCGAGGCCGAGGAGCCGGGCTCCGACGCGGCCGCTGCCGAGTTCGGCGACCTTCTCTTTGCGTTGGTAAACGTCGCGCGCAAAGAGGGGATTGACGCTGAGGAGGCCCTCGCCGCGTCCAACCGGAAGTTCCGCCGGCGCTGGGCCTGTATTGAGGAGGCTGCGCGTGCCGAGGGCCGTGCGGCAGACGACCTGAGCACCGCGGAGCTGAACGAGCTTTGGGAGCGTGCGAAGGCTGAGGAGAAGCCCGCCCGCTAGCCGTCGCGCGACCGTTCCTCTGGTATAACTGACACAAAGACCGAGTCGGCCGCCTTCCGGCGGTCGCCCAAACACACCTAAAACGAAGCGACGGCATGAACAACACCACGGACACCTATAACAACGGCAGGCCCGCGCACCTTTCGGGTGCCGAGGCCCGCGCTGCCGCGGACGCCGCGCGTGGAATCGCGCCTAGGGCGCTCGCACCTGCCGGCCGCACGGCTGCCGGCTATGCCGCCGACGGACGCCGCCCGCGAACGCGCTCTTCTCGCCAGGACGATCGCGGCACGCAGCGCGCCAACCGCAGGCGCGACGCCCGCGTGGCGCCCGATCGCGCGAGCGAGTCTCACCCGGCGGCGCCGCGCCGCGAGGCCGCTTCGACGCCGACGATCGACGTCAACGGCGCGCTTTCCGCGATCGGCAGCTTCGTGATGAACTTCCGCGTCGTCCTTCTTGTGCTCGCGCTCTTTGTCGGCCTGATCCTGGCTATGTACGGTCCCGCGAAGACCTACTACTGCGCGTGGCGAAAGGGTCAGGACCTGCAAGCGCAGCTCGACGAGTACAACGCCAGCAACGACCAGTACAAGGCGGACATCCAGGGCCTTCAGACCCGCGAGGGCATCGAGGACGAGGCGCGCCGGCGCGGTTACGTGTCGGAGGGCGAGACCAAGGTCGTCGTCGAGGGGCTTGACGAGGGCGCTGACGGCTCGACGTCGAGCGCCGATGGCTCCGATCAGCAGGCGGAGCAGCCTTGGTACATCGAGCTCGGTGACAAGGTTTTCCACTACATCGGCAACTGACCCGCGGCGGGCTTCTTGCGCGGAAAGACCAGAAAGGACGCGGCATGAGGCGCATTGCGTGCATCGACATCGGGACGGTGACGGCGCGGCTTGCCGTCGCCGACGTGGAGGGCGGGCGTGTGCGGCGCTTGGCCAAGACCTCCTGCATCTGCAATCTCGGGCAGGGCGTGGACCGCACGCGGCGACTCGATCCCGAGGCCATGGGCCGCGTGGTCTCGTGCTGCCGCGAATATCTTGCCAGTGCCGTCTCGGCCCGTGCCGAGGCCGTGTGCTGCACGATGACGTCGGCCGCGCGCGACGCGGAGAACTCCGCCGACCTCGTGATCGCCTTGCGCGGCCTGGGCCTCGAGCCCGAGGTCATTCCCGGCGAGGTCGAGGGCGCCCTGACCTTCCTCGGCGTGGCGCAGGACTTCGGCGGCAAGAAGATCCTTGTGGCCGACAACGGCGGCGGCTCGACCGAGCTTGCTTGCGGTGTGCTCAACGACGGTGTGCTTGACCTGCAGTTCGTTTGCTCGACGAACGTCGGCTGCAGGAGAATTACCGATAAGTTCCTGAGCGGCGGCTCGGAGCTTCCGGCTGCTGCGGACCTTGCGGCGGCGCATGAGTTCGCCGCGGGCCTCTTTGCGCCCGAGGCGCGAAAGATCGCGGGGCTCGCGCCCGAGGCGCTCGTCGTGTGCGGCGGCACGGTGACCACGCTCGTGGCCATCGACCTCGCGCTTGAGCCGTACGACTCAAGCCGCGTCCACCTGGCGCGCCTCTCGGCCGCGAAGGTCGCCGAGCTCGAAGACGCCCTTGCGGCAAAGACGGTCGAGCAGCGCGCCGCCATGCCGGGCATCCAACCCAAGCGCGCGCCCGTGATCTTGGGCGGCGCGGTGGCTATCGGCGAGCTCATGGCGCAGACCGGTTTTACCGAGCTCACGGTGAGCGAGTCCGACCTGCTCTTTGGGCTTTCGCTCACGGCGGCGACGGCGCTGCCGGGCACCGAGGGCGAGCCCTCTCCCGTTGGTTGGAAACCGACCATGCGCCCACTGCCACGCGACGCCAAAGTCGGCTAGACTAGACGGGCACGTAACATCGCGTCGCATTCGGGGGCGTGGCGGAATTGGCATACGCAGCGGCCTTAAAAGCCGCGGCCGAAAGGATTGTGGGTTCGAGTCCCACCGCCCCTACCATTTGGCTTTTACGAGCTCGTGTCCCCCGGGGATGCGGGCTCGTTTCTTTAAGATGCCGGCGGGACTCGAACCCGCGAGGGGGCGAGCGTTAAGCGGACGCGCAGCGTCCGTAGCGAGCCGGCGAGGGCGCCGACAGGCGGCCGAAGCCGGTGCGTATTTGCGCAGCAAATACGCAGACGTCCCACCGCCCCTACCATATATTGTTTACGAGTCCGTATCCCCCAAGGGATGCGGACTCGTTTCTTTTGGACGCCGGTGGGGCTCTAAGTTGCGGTGGAATAGATCCTGTTTATACCGTTTACCAGCTTATTTAGGAACTATTTCACCGCAACTTATTTAGAGGGCGCTCAGGCTCGGGGTCCAGCCGATGGTGGGGGCGGCGCCGTCGAGAGTCTCGTTGATGGTGGCGGCCATGCCGGCGAGCAGGCTGTTCTCGCTCACGGTAAGCGCCCTGTAGCCGCCGGCTCGCATGAGCTCGCGGATTACCACGGCGCCAGCCAAGATCACGCCCGCGCGTTTGGGCTGCACACCCGGTAGCGCGGCGATGCTGTCCGCGTCCAGCGTGGACATGCGCTCGATAGCGGCCGAGACCTGCTCCAGCGAAAGCTCGCGCAGGTGCACGAAGCTCGAATCATACGGCTCCAGCTCGTGGACCAGAGCCACCAGCGTAGTCACCGTGCCGCCCACTGCGACCAAGCGTTCGGCGCGCTCAAAGTCGACAGGCAGACTCTCAAAGTAGCCCGCAAACTGCTCGTTTGCCCATGCGGCAGCGGCAGCAAGCTCGCCGTCCGCAGGCGGCAGCGCCGAGAAAAACCGCTCCGTCACACGGCGGCAGCCAATGTCCAGCGAGCGCGTCCCTTCTAGCGCAAAGACGCCACGCTCCGGCGCATAGACGCCCGTCGCGAGCTCCGTGGATCCGCCACCCGAATCGGCAACAATAATGCGCTCGCCGGCAAAGTCGTGCGCCACGCCAAAAAACGTCAGGCGTGCCTCGACCTCGCCCGGAATCACCTGCGGTTCGAGCCCCAGCTCGCGCAGGCCGTCCAGCAGCAGGGCGGCATTGGACGCATCGCGCGCGGCACTCGTGCACGTGGTGCAGATGCACACGGCCCCAAAGGCATGCGCCTCGTCCACAAACATCCGGCACGCAGCGAGCACACGCTCAACGGCCGCCTCGCAAAAGCGACCTGTCGCGTCAACGCCCTCGCCCAGATCGGTAATCTCGGTATGCTTGGACGATTCCACGATCGCCCCGCCCTCGACCTGGGCCAACACCAGTCGCGACGACACCGTTCCCAGGTCGATCGCCGCCACCTTATAGCGTTTGCAATTTGTCATTGCGGGCTCCCCTCCGGGCGCTATTTGCCGTTGGACACGACCGTCTGGCCCTCGACACCGTTAAACCCAAACAGCATGTCGAGCGCCTGGATGTACCACGGCGCGTCCTTACCAACTTCTTCGATTTCCTTGGCAACTTCGCTGGCCTTCTTGGCGTTCGACGACTTTTTGCTCGACGACGAGTCCGAATCGTCATCCAAGCCCAGCACGTCAATCTTGGTCTCGCCGGGCATCACCAGGCCCAGGTCCTCGGATGCCGCGTCCTTGATACCCTCCTCTGAGAGCAGCTTGTCGACGCTTTTTTGCAGCTCATCATTGTATTGCTGACGAATCTCGACCTGCTTGGCCAAGATATCGCTCGAACGCTTTGCCACGTACAGATCGCGCACGGGGAAATACAGGCTCACGAGCACCAGGGCAACGACAATGCCGATGAATAGCCCTCGCTGAGGACCGTGGGTAAAGTCGTAAATCGCCTTGACCACTGCGTTGTCGTTGGCGTAGTGCATGAAGTCCGAGCCCGAAAGACGGTTCGAGGGCCTGGTCGACTTTTCGTGCGTTTGAGCCGAGGGGCGCTGAGCATGCGTCGGGCGCGCCGAACGTGACGGGCAATCCGTCGGCATATTCATTTGAGCACGGGGGTGTGAGGCACTTGTCGGACGCTGTGCGCGTCGATCGGCGCCGGCGTAGTCGGACCCGCCGAGCTGCACGGTAGGTGCGAGGCGAGGCGACGGCTCGCGCGAACCGGCGGAATAATACCTGTTGTCGTAAATCTGATCCATGTGCGCCTTGTGCGGTTGAGGTTTGTTTGCGCTAAGTCTTTTAGTTATAGCACGAGCGCCCGCACCGCCTTCGCCAGCCTTTGCTCGACATAAAAAAGGCGCTGAGCCATATGGCCCAACGCCCATAGTGCTTTGCGGCATCCAGCCAAGGCGGGGCGGAACCGAGTCAACCCCGCCCCGCGAGTACCACTTGTTTAGCGGATGTTGTAGAACGCAGACTTGCCGGCGTAGCGCGCGCTGCCCTCGAGCTCGTCCTCGATACGGATGAGCTGGTTGTATTTGGCAATACGGTCGCTACGGCACGGGGCGCCCGACTTGATCTGGCCGGCGTTGACGCCCACGACCAGGTCGGCGATCGTGGAGTCCTCGGTCTCGCCGGAACGGTGGCTCACGATGCAAGCGTAGCCGGCCTCCTTGGCGGTTTCGATGGCCTCGAGCGACTCGGTGAGCGTGCCGATCTGGTTAACCTTGACCAGGATCGCGTTGGCGGCGCCCAGCTCGATGCCCTTCTTGAGGCGCTCGGTGTTGGTGACGAACAGGTCGTCGCCCACCAGCTGTACCTTATTGCCAATGCGCTGGGTGAGCTCGACCCAGCCGTCCCAGTCCTCCTCGGCCATGCCGTCCTCGATGGAGATGATGGGGTAGGTGTCGACAAGCTTCTCCCAGTAATCGACCATCTGGGCGCTCGTGTACTCCACGCCCTCGCCCTTGAGCTCGTACATGCCGGTCTCGGCGTTGTAGAACTCGGTCGAGGCCGGATCCATGGCGTACATGAAGTCGACGCCGGGCTTAAAGCCGGCCTTCTCCACGGCCTTGGTGATGTACTCGAACGGCTCGGCATTGGTCTTGAGGTCGGGCGCGAAGCCGCCCTCGTCGCCCACGCCGCCGCCCAGGCCTGCCTCGTGCAGCACGCCCTTGAGGGTGTGGTAGACCTCGGCACACCAGCGCAGGCCCTCGGCAAAGCTCGGGGCGCCCACCGGCATGACCATGAACTCCTGGAAGTCGACGTTGTTGTCGGCATGCACGCCACCGTTGAGGATGTTCATCATGGGCGTGGGCAGCAGATGAGCGTTGACGCCGCCCAGGTACTGGTACAGTGACAGGCCCGCCGACTCTGCCGCGGCGCGGGCGACGGCCAGTGACACGCCCAGGATGGCGTTGGCACCGAGCTTGGTCTTGTTGGGGGTACCGTCCGCGGCGACCAACGCGGCATCGACAGTGCGCTGGTCGAAGGCATCGAGGCCCACGACGGCATCGGCGCACTCGTTGTTGACGTGCTCGACGGCCTGCGAGACGCCCTTGCCCAGGTAGCGGCCCTTGTCGCCGTCGCGCAACTCGCATGCCTCAAAGGCGCCGGTCGAAGCGCCCGAAGGCACCATTGCGCGGCCAAAGCTGCCGTCCTCGAGCACGACCTCGACCTCGACGGTGGGATTGCCGCGGCTGTCGAGCACCTCGCGACCGTAGACATCCAAAATATCGCTCATGTTGTCTCCCTCTCACTTGGAAACGTAGTGGTTGCAAGCGACCGGCTGACCGTGCACCGTCGGTGCGCCTCCGTAAGTTAGCCATGTCGCACTTTTTGCATTATGCCCTAAGTTAGTCGAGGGATACACTTGTTTTTCGAAAAATTTAGCGGGAACGATGAGGCGTGTCAGCTCGTCGTTCCCGCGGTTTTACTCCTCCGCCTTTGCGGCATCCCACAGGTCGTTGAGGCCATGGGTCGAAAGCTCAGCCAGATCCACATGGGCGTTGGCCGCCATCTGCTCCATCGCGGCCCAGCGACGGCGGAACTTGGCCGTGCTCGCGCGCAGGGCGCTCTCGGCGTCGATGCCCTCCTTGCGCGCAACGTTGACCAGGGCAAAGAGCAGGTCGCCAAACTCCATCTCGCGCTCGGGCGAGCCGGGAGCCTCGGCCTCAAACTCGGCACGCTCCTCGGCGACCTCGTCCCACACGTCCTGGACCGTCTCCCACTCAAAGCCCACGGCCGCTGCCTTGCGCGACACCTTCTGAGCCTGCATCAGCGCCGGCAGATGCGTGGGCACGCCGTCGAGCAGCCCCTCGGGCGCAGCCTCGCCTGCCGCCACGGCTTTGTCCTTGGCGGCCTTCTCAGCAAGCTTGACCTCGTCCCAGATCTTGAGCACCTCGTCGGAGTTATCGGCATCCGCATCGCCAAACACGTGTGGGTGGCGGCGGATGAGCTTGGCGTCGATATCGCGTGCCACATCGGCCAGCGTAAACTCACCGGCGTCCGCCGCAATCTGCGCATGCAGTACCACCTGCATGAGCACGTCGCCGAGCTCCTCGCGCAGATGCGCCGCGTCGTCCGCCTCGATGCAATCGAGCGCCTCGTAGGCTTCCTCGATCATGTTCTTACCGATGCTCTGGTGCGTCTGCTCGCGGTCCCACGGGCAGCCGTCGGGCTGACGCAGGCGCCAGATGGTCTGCACCAGATGCTGCAGCTCGGCCGACGCGTCGACCAGCGTGGACAGGTCGCGCGAGCCCTCGGCATTTTGCTGAGCCATGGTTAGTCCTCCTCCATGATCACGTGACGGAACGCACCGCCCTCGTAGATGCCGTAGCTGTGCGTACCGTCCTTGGGAATGCTCACGCTGCCGGGATTGAAGAGCCGCAGGCCCGGGTGCGCCTCGCTTGCCTCGTTAACCTTGATGTGCGTGTGGCCGTAGACGAGCGCGGAGCCCTCGGGCAGCGCGGGCGCGTGGTCGACGCTGTTGTGCATGCCGGCGCCAAAGACGTGGCCGTGTGTCAGGAACAGCTCGCGGCCGGTCTCGTCGAACAGCGTGGCGTAGTCGGCCATAACGGGGAAGTCGAGCACCATCTGGTCGACCTCGGCGTCACAGTTGCCGCGCACCGCGATGATGCGGTCGGCCAGGGCGTTGAGCAGCGGAATCACACGCTTGGGGGCGTAGTCGCGCGGAAGGTCGTTGCGCGGGCCGTGGTAGAGCAGGTCGCCCAGCAGAACGATGCGGTCGGGTTGCTCGGACTCGATGGCGGCGCAGAGGCGCTCGGTCCAGTATGCCGAGCCGTGGATGTCGGAGGCGATGAGGTATTTCATGGTGGTCCTTTCGGGTGGGGTTGATATGACTGGGCGCGGGATGTCGCCGGCCGCGCTATTCAAATCGCAGTGCCGCGCTCTGGGCCGCCTGCATCACGCGTTGGAGCGGTACGTTGTGCTCGCGAGCGAGGCGGGAGCAGTCCTCGTACTCGGGCGCCGCACGCTCACTGCCGTCGGGCAGAGTGGCCACTTTGACGGCCACCTCGCCCCAAGGCGTCGCCACCTGCTCAAAGCGGCGCGGCAGGCAGACGCGCTCCATAATCTGGCGCCGGATACCGTTGGTCGTGGTTTCCAAAAAGATGATCGTCTGCAGACGGTCAATGTCCTCGCGGACGCAGATTACCTGCAGCTGCCAGCCGGGACGACCTTTTTTGCAGTAGAGAGGCAGCCAGTGCACTTCGCGGGCGCCCGCCTCGCGCAAGCGGTCGGCGGCATAGGCGAGTACCTCGGGCGACGCATCGTCGATGTCGCACTCTAGCTTGACGATGGTCTCGGGCGCATCGGTCTCGCGGGACAGCGGAGATGTACTTCCACGTTGCATACGGTCCGGATCCTTTCCGCACGGGCTCGTTTTATTCACCCAAACGCTAGCACATCGGACGTGGCACAGGCGTGACTTTCGTCCGTCGCCGCCCTCGCCCCTATCCAAACATGTACATCAGCCTCCAAACATGTCATTTTATGTCGGTTTTGGAGGCTGACGTACATGTTTTGAGAGCAAGCGAGGCCGCGCCGCGCAGCCTTTCCGATCGATTTCGAGCTCCGGCGTGCGCGGTGTGTTGAGAGCTGCACCATTACAATGGAGCAGATTCGCCGAATGCAAAGGAGTCGCCATGCCCGCCTGCCCGCTGGTCGATTGCCACACCCACACCTCGTTTTCGGACGGCCATGCCTCATTTGAGGACAACGTCCGCGCCGCTGCCGCCGCCGGCTGCCGCGTCATGGTCTCGACCGACCATCTCACCCTGCCCGCCAGCATGGACGCCAGCTGCGAAGTGCAGGTTGTCGAGGGCGACTTGCCGGCACATCGTCTGGCCTTTGAGGACGCCCGCAAACTCGCCGCGCAGATTGCGCCGGAGCTCACCTTTATCTATGGCTTTGAATGCGATTGGTACGAGGGCTGCGAGCCTTTGGTTGAGCGCTGGTCCCAGGGCGCCGTCGTACGTCTGGGCAGCGTGCATTGGATTGGCAACCCCGGCGATATTGCGGCCGGTGCCACGGGTACGGCGGGAACGGAAAACGTCACTCGCCCCGATACACCCGATTCCCTTTGCGGTTGGATCGACGACGACACCAACCTGCACGTTTGGGAAAACCTGGAAGTACACGGCGTGTGGGAGCGCTACGTCGACGACTGGTGCCGTGCTTGCGAAAGCTCACTCAACTTTGACGTGATGGCCCATCCCGACCTGGTCATGCGCTTTTCGAAGGAGGGCTTTGCGCCCGATTTTGACCCGACGCCGTTTTGGGAGCAGATGGCCGAATGCGCCCACGATACGGGTCGCCGCGTTGAGGTCTCGACCGCCGCACCGCGCAAGGGACTCGACGACTACTATCCCGCGACCGGGCTGTTGCGTTGCTTCGCCCACGCCGAGGTACCCATCACCTTTGGCTCGGACGCGCACCGCGCCTGCGATATTTGCTGGAACATCCGCGAGGCTCAGGCCCACGCCTACGACTGTGGTTATCGAACCTTCGACATCCCCCACCCCACCGGAGAATGGGAATCCATACCCCTCGCCTAAGACTAGTGGCGGCGAGCGTTGAGCTCACCGGCCAGCTCGTCGAGGGTGATACCGCAGCGCTCGAGCGTTACGAGCAGGTGGTAGACCAGGTCGCTGGCCTCGTAGCGAATGTGATCGTGATCGTTATCCTTGCAGGCCATGATGACCTCGCTCGCCTCCTCGGCAAGCTTCTTGAGCAGCTCATCCTCCACGTCGGTCAGCAGACGCGCGGTATAGCTCTCCTGCGGCGATGCATCACGACGACCGCGAATCACCTCGGCCAGCCCCGTCAGCGTCTCGCCGATATTTCCATCCTGAACGTTTGCGGTGCGCACACCCATGGTTCAATCCTTTCTGGTGGCCGAGCGTCTAATCGAGCGCCCGCCCTACGCGAGTTTTTTAAAGAAGCAGGTACGGTTGCCGGTATGGCAGGCCGGACCCGGCGAGTTGACCTTGACCAGCAGTGTATCGCTATCGCAGTCGGCCCAGAGCTCCTTGACCTCTTGCATATTGCCGCTCGTCGCGCCCTTGTTCCAGAGCTCCTGGCGACTGCGGCTCCAAAACCACGTGGTGCCGGTCTTGAGCGTCAACCCCACCGACTCCTCGTTCATCCAGGCAACCATAAGCACCTCGCCGGTGTCATACTGCTGAACCACACAAGGAATCAGCCCGCGAGCGTCGTACATAAGATCAGACGCTTCTATTACCTCAGTCATCATTTCTCCCAAGTCATAAACGAAACCCCACAGGTCGGCGAGGGTTGTCCAGGTGCCGCAGGTTGCCGCGAAAGAGGAGCGACGCGTACTTTGGTACGCGAGCGACGGTTTGAGCGGCAAGATGCGGTGCCTGGACAAGCCGCAGCACTAGAAGTCCAACCTCACAGGAATGCCCTGCGACGCCATATACTCCTTCACCTGGCGAATGCTGAAGGTTCCAAAGTGAAAGACGCTCGCCGCCAGCACGGCATCGGCCTCGCCCTCGATCACGCCCTCGGCAAAATGCTCGAGCGTACCCACACCGCCGCTCGCGATGACGGGGATTGGCACCGCGCGGGCCACGGCGCGGGTGAGCGCCAGGTCAAATCCGGCCTTGGTGCCGTCGCGGTCCATACTGGTGAGCAGGATCTCGCCGGCGCCGCGACGAGCCGCCTCCTCGGCCCACGCCACCGCGTCGATGCCCGTGGCGTTGCGGCCGCCCGCCGTGAAGACCTCCCACTTGTCGGCGTCCGGCTCGCCGGGCAGGCCCACGCGCTTGGCATCGATCGCCACGACCACGGCCTGGCTGCCAAACGCCGCGGCAGCCTGGCTGATCAGCGACGGGTCACGCACGGCGGCAGAGTTGAGCGACACCTTATCGGCACCGGCGGCAACCATGGTGCGCATGCCCGCCAGGTCGCGAAAGCCGCCGCCCACGGTATAGGGAATGGCCAGCTCCTCGGCCGCGTGCGCCGCCATCTCGATGGTCGTCGCACGGTTGTCGCTCGTGGCGGTAATGTCCAGGAAGGCGACCTCGTCCGCACCCTCGCGGTCGTAGGCGCGGGCCAGCTCCACCGGGTCGCCCGCATCGCGCAGGCTCACAAAGTTAACGCCCTTGACCACGCGGCCGTCCTTAACATCCAGACAGGGAATCACGCGTTTGGCAAGCATGGGCTACTCCTCCCCTCGGGCGGCGGTCAGCGCCTGGGCCAGCGTAAAGTTGCCCTCGTAGAGCGCGCGACCGGTAATGGCGCCTTCAATCGCGCCCTCGCCCACCGCGGCAAGCGCGCGGATATCGACGAGCGTCGAGATACCGCCCGACGCCACGACGGGAAAGCCCGCAACCTCGGCCACATGGCGATACGCCGCCACATCGATGCCCGTCTGCATGCCATCGCGCGCGATGTCGGTATACACCAGATGCTTAAAGCCCAGCTCGGAAAGCTGCGCCACGGCGTCGTCGAGTGACACACCCGCGCCGTCACGCCAGCCGTTCACCTTGACCTGGCCGTCGCGTGCGGCAATGTCAGCCACCAGCAGCTCGCCAAAGCCGCGAGCCGCCACCTCGGCAAATCCCGGCTCGGTCACGAGCACCGTGCCCAGTGCGATGCGACGCGCGCCGTAGCCGGCCAGCTCGTCGATGCGTGCAAGCGAGCGAACACCGCCGCCCACGTCCACGGACAGACCGTCGACATCGCAGATGGCCTTAATCGCCGCCGAGTTGGCAGCGCATGTGTCCTCGTCCTCGCCAAAGGCAGCGGACAGGTCGACGACGTGCACCCAGCTTGCGCCCTGCTCGGCAAACGAGCGGGCGACGGCCACGGGGTCGTCGGAATATACCTTGCAGCGGCTCTGGTCGCCGCGCTCCAGGCGCACGACCTTGCCGCCGATCAAATCGATTGCGGGAAACAGAATCATCGGCCGGCCCCCTCGACGATGCTCACGAAGTTCTTAAGGATGCGCTGACCCAGCGCAGAGGATTTCTCGGGATGGAACTGGCAGCCCCACACGTTGCCGTGGCGCACGATACACGGGAAGCTCCGCGTGTAGTGCGTGCGCGCCAGAACGTCGGCAGCATCGGCGTCGTCTGCCACCGCGTAGCTGTGGGTGAAGTACATGTTGGCGCCCTCGGCAAAACCGGCAAGCAGCGGATCGGCCGCGCCGGCAGGCGTCATGTGCACCTGATCCCAGCCCACGTGCGGCACCTTCAGACGACTCGACTCCAGGCGCGTGCACGAGCCGTGCATGATGCCCAGGCCATCGACCCAGGGGCCGCCGGCCTGCTCGGAGGCATCGTCGTCCGCGCCCTCGTCCGCCGGCACGCCCTCGTCGCCCCGCTCAAAAAACAGCTGAAGGCCCAGGCAGATGCCGAGCAGCGGAGTTCCGGCGGCAACGACATCGAGCACCGCGTCCGCCTCGCCGCTCTCGCGCATAAAGGCAATCGCATCGTAGAACGCACCCACGCCCGGGATGACCAGGCCGTCGGCGTTACGGATCTGCTCCGGGTCGTCCGACGTGCAGGCGTCGGCACCGGCGCGCGCAAGCCCGCGCACAACGCTCGACAAGTTGCCCTTGTGGTAGTCGACCACCACGATCTTCGGTTCGCCCACGCGACCCTCCCTTATCTCATCATCCAAAACCACCACAAAGGTGCCTGTCCCCTTTGTGGTGGTTTTTGCCTTTGTGGCGGTTACAGTGAGCCCTTGGTGCTGGGGATGCCTTGCACGCGGGGATCGAGCTCACAGGCGTGACGCATCGTGCGGCCCACGGCCTTAAAGGCCGCCTCGATAATGTGATGCGAGTTACCGCCCGCCAGCTCGCGCACGTGCAGCGTGAGCTTGGCATCGCGCGCAAAGGCGTAGAAGAACTCGACGGCCAGCTCGGTATCAAAGGTGCCCACGCGCTCGGTCGGCACGGGCAGCTCGCAGTAGGCCTGCCCGCGGCCCGAAATATCAACGGCAGCCATCACAAGCGTCTCGTCCATGGCGATCGCCGCGTCGGCAAAGCGCGTAATGCCCGCCTTGTCGCCCAGCGCCTGACAAAACGCCTCGCCCAGCACGATGCCCGTATCCTCGACGGTATGGTGCGCGTCGACCTCAACGTCGCCCACCGCGTGTACCGTCAAATCAAACAAACCGTGGCGGCCAAAGGCGTTGAGCATGTGGTCGAAAAACGGCACGCCGGTCGAGATATCGCACGCACCGGTTCCATCCAGGTCGAGCTTTACGACAATATCGGTCTCCCCCGTCTTACGGGTTACCTCGGCATAGCGGCCCATCTACATCTCCTCCTTCACCAGCGCGGCAAACGCAGCCAGCACCTCATCATTTTCCTGCGGGGTACCCACGGTAATGCGTAGACAGTCCGCAAGCCCCGGCGCATAGCTAAAGTCGCGCACCAAAATCGAATACTCATCGCGCAGACGCTCGCGCACGCGCGTGGCATGCGGCGTGCGCACGAGCACAAAGTTCGCCGCGCTCGGCCACGCCTCCACGGGCAGGCCCTCGGCAGCCATCGCGCGCAGAGCGGCCAGCTCGCGCTCGCGCTCAGATGCGACCTGCGCCACCACGGGCGCGTAGGCATCACGGGCACGCACGCAGGCAAGCGCGGCGGCCTGGCTCAGCACGTTGACCGAATAGATCTGGCGAATCGCCGCGAACAC
>CALBUZ010000154.1 GCA_937969105.1 uncultured Collinsella sp.
AGGTTGGTCATGTCATCAAACGAACAAACGTTCTTCTCAAAAACCCATTCGACAAGCTGCTTTGCGCGAAAAGCAGGTTGGCCGAGTTCGGCGACAAGTTCGCGAATATCGTTTTGGCTCAAGTCGCGAATGTCCTGAGATTTAGTCCTGGGATTCATGGAAGCCTTTCGATTTTGGGGAAACGTAGAGGGTATCGCTACAATATGGTATCAGCTGTAGAAATTATAGAGGAGGAGTCTGCCCATGCCGGGTAAAAGCCTAGAGAACATGCACGTAGCGGTCTTGGCGGGCGGTCATTCCGCTGAGCGCGAGATCTCGCTCAATTCGGGAAAGAACGTCGTGGTGGCCTTGAAGGAGGCCGGCTACACTTCGGTGGAGCTACTTGACACGGCTGCCGATGATTTTATGGTAACCATGGCGACCGGTGGTTTCGACGTGGCGTTTATCGCCATGCACGGCGCCGGCGGTGAGGATGGTGCCATGCAGGGTGCCATGGAGACCCTGGGTATCCCCTACACGGCCTCGGGCGTGCTCGCGAGCGCCTGCGGTGCCGACAAGGAGGTCTCGAAGCTCCTGTATGCCAAGGCGGGCATTCCCGTTGCCCCCGGCCTTGCGCTCGAAGTGGGCGATGAAGTCGATATCGATCATATCGTCGAGGTTTGTGGCGAGCGCTGCTTTGTAAAGCCGGCCGTCAACGGTTCCAGCTATGGCATTTCCCTGGTCCATGAGCCCTCCGAGCTACCCGCGGCCATCGCCAAGGCGTTTGAGTACGGCGACAAAGTGCTGGTCGAGAAGTGCATCGAGGGTACCGAGATCACCGTCGGCGTATACGGCGAGGATGACGTGCGCGCTCTGCCGATCGTTGAGATCCGTAAGCCCGAGGATTGCGAGTTCTACGATCTGGACGTGAAGTATGTCGACCCTACGGACATTCATCGCATTCCGGCGCAGATTTCGCCCGAGAACTACGCTCGTGCCCAGGAGCTAGCCTGTGCCGCCCATAGGGCGCTCGGTTGCTTGGGCATCTCGCGCAGCGATTTTATCGTGAGCGAGGACGGCCCCGTTATCCTCGAGACCAATACCATTCCCGGCATGACCGATACGTCGCTGTATCCGGATGAGATCCGCCACACCGACGACATGACGTTCCCGCAGGTCTGTGACAGCCTGATCCGTATGGGTCTTCGTCGAGCGGGCATTGCATGCTAATCGAGGACGCGGTTTCATCAGGAACGCCGCAGTTTGTCATCGACTCCTATGCCACGCTTGCCGAGCGCGCCAAAACCCAATCGTTTGGTCTCATCGAGGAAGATGTTATCGTCCTCGATACCGAGACCACGGGTCTTTCGGTGCAGGACAACGAGCTTATCGAGATATCGGCGGCCCGCCTTTCGGGCCGCGAGATCGTCGACCGCTTCGATACCTTCGTGCATCCCAAGCAGCTGATTCCCGCCGAGATTACCGAACTCACGAGCATTACAAATGCCGATGTGGCAGATGCCCCGTCGGCCGTCGAGGCCGTGGCCGCTCTCGCCGATTTTGTCGGTGGTTGCCCGGTGATCGCGCATAACGCCACCTTCGACCGTTCGTTTATCGAGTCGGTCAAGGGCGGCGTCAACGTCAGCGACATCTGGATCGATTCGCTGGCACTGTCGCGCATCGCGCTTCCGCGCCTGGCCTCGCATAAGCTGTCTTTCATGGCCGACCTGTTTGGCTGCGACTCGGTGTCGCACCGCGCCAACGCCGATGTCGACGCCCTGTGTGGTGTGTGGCGCGTGTTGCTCGTGGCGCTCACCGACTTGCCTCAGGGCTTAATGGCGCGCCTGGCCGACATGCATCCCGACGTACCCTGGTCCTATCGTCCTATCTTCTCCTTCTTGGCGGGGCAGAACCCCGGTTCCATCTTCTCTCTCAGCGCCGCCCGCGCCGACGTACTCAAGGCCGATCGGGCCGATGATCGCGTTGATGCGGACGAGCTACCGGTCCTTAAGATGCCGAGCCGCGAGGAAATCGAGGCGGACTATGCTCCGGGCGGCCTGGTTAATCGCATGTACCCCACGTACGAGCCGCGCGATGAGCAGATCGCGATGGCGCTCGAGGTCCGTGACGCACTCGTTACGGGGACGCATCGCGTGATTGAGGCGGGGACGGGCGTCGGCAAATCGATGGCCTACCTGGTGCCTTTTGCCGAGGCCGCACGCCGCAACAACATCACGGTTGGTATCGCGACTAAATCGAATAATCTTGCCGACCAGCTCATGTATCATGAACTGCCCAAACTTGCCGAGCAGCTGGACGGAGGCCTATCGTTTTGCGCCCTCAAGGGCTATGACCACTATCCATGCTTGCGCAAGCTTGAGCGCATGAGCCGCGGCCAAGTCGAAATTACGACTAAGCGTGATCCTGCCGACACGCTTACGGCAGTCGCGGTCATCATGGCGTACGTGTGTCAGTCGGCCGATGGCGACCTCGACTCGCTCGGCATTCGCTGGCGCAGCGTCAACCGTCCCGACTTTACGACGGCGTCGCGCGAGTGCGCCCGTCGCCTATGCCCGTTTTTCCCCGATAAATGCCTGGTCCACGGCGCCCGCCGTCGCGCGGCGCATGCCGATGTAGTGGTCACCAACCATTCCCTGCTGTTCCGCAATGTTGCGGCCGAGGGCAGAATCTTGCCTCCGATTCGTCACTGGGTGATCGATGAGGCCCACTCCATCGAGCGCGAGGCGCGCCGTCAATGGGCGCGCGTGGTGTCGGCGGATGAATCGCGCGTTCTGTTTGAGCGCCTGGGTGGCTCGAGCACCGGCGCGCTGAGCCAGGTTTCCCGCGATTTGGCAACCTCGGAGGGCTCTACGCTCTACTTGGGTCTAACCGCCAAGGCGACGTCGACGGTTGCGCGCGCGAGCATGGCAATCGCCGACGTGTTTGACGGCGTTCGCGAGCTCGGCCGCCGTGCCCGCGGGGGCTATGACAATGCGAACCTATGGATTGGCCCCGAGCTGCGCGAATCTGACGACTGGCATGATTTCTTACAGTCGGCCTACACTGCCATCGACGCATTGGAACAAGCGGACAAGAGCGTCGACGCGCTGGTACAAGCCGTCGCCGCCGACAAGCCCGAGGTTGTTGTCGACCTGGGTGATATCTCGCGCCGCCTACACGAGCTGGCCGAGAACCTCAAACTCATCATTGACGGTACCGACGAACACTACGTGTACTCGCTGCAAGTCAATCGCAGATTGCGTGCCGGCGGCGAGTCGATGACCGCGGAGCGCATCGATATTGGCGAGGCCTTGGCAACCGAGTGGCTGCCCGAGGTCCACACGGCTATCTTTGCATCGGCGACCATGACGGTTTCCAAGAGCTTTGAGCACTTTAACCACGCTGTCGGCCTCGATCGCATCGGTGCCTCGACATCATCGTCGCTGCACTTGGATTCGAGCTACGACTTCGATTCGAATATGGCTGTAGTCGTTGCGGGCGATATCCCCGATCCGCGCGATCGTGAGAGCTATCTTTCGGCGCTCGAGCGTGTGCTGGTCGACGCTCATCTTGCCATGGGCGGCTCGGTCCTCACGCTGTTCACCAATAGGCGTGACATGGAGGAGCTGTACGCTCGCGTCGAGCCCAAGATGGCTCGTGCGGGTCTGGAACTCAACTGCCAGCAGCGCAACTCGTCTCCTCGCCGTCTGCGCGATCGCTTTATCAACGAACCGACCTCGTCGCTCTTTGCGCTTAAGGCCTTTTGGGAAGGGTTTGACGCCAGCGGCGAGACGCTGCGCTGCGTCATCATCCCCAAGCTGCCGTTCTCGAGCCCCACAGACCCGCTCTCATGCGAGCGCAATCTGCGCGAAGACCGCGCATGGGCGCGCTATTCGCTGCCCGAGGCCGTGCTTGAGGTCAAGCAGGCAGCCGGTCGCCTCATTCGCTCGTCGACCGATTGCGGCGTACTCATCTTGGCCGACCCGCGCCTGGTGACGAAGGGCTACGGCAAGAAATTCTTAACGTCGCTGCCCACGAGCTCCTATCAGCGCATCGAGTCGGCACAAATCGGGCACTATCTACAGCTGTGGCGCGCACGCCACGAGCGGCGCCGCTAAAGCGGACAGACGAGGGATTTTGCCATATCGCACAGACGCTCTGACAGGGCGGGGTTATCCAGGATGCGGATGGCCCCGCCCGCTGCGATTACCTGGCTTAACAGCCAGCGCTCGGAGCCGTAGCGCACATTCACTGTTGAGCTGTCCGCCCCATTGGGTTCAATCGACATGATGCCGGGCCAGTCTAGGCGCTCTGCCAAGGCGCGCGGCATGAGAAGCTTCACGCACCGCTCCGCCTGGGCGAGGGAGTCATGGAGAGTCGCGGGTTCCGGTGCGTGGCGCACGACGGAGTCATCGGTCAAGACCAGGCCCTCGATTTTATCCATACGATAGGTGCGCTGTTCGTCGACCGCGACATCCCAGGCAATCAGATACGTTTGGTCGCCATTTGTTGTGATGCGCAAGGGGTCGACCAAGCGCTCGCGCGCTTGTGCGTCATCCATCGAGCGATACGAGATGCGGCAGCGAACGCCGTCCCGAATGGCGCAGCTCAGCTGCTGCCAGTGCGATCCGTGGGCGACGGTGTCAAAGACGCGCTGGTTGTAGCCGAGCTCTTTGGGAAGAAGGGCGCGCCGTATTCGAGCCGCCGCTTGGGGTTCGATCCCCAATGATTCAAGTTCATGGTTGAGCACAGCGCCCTCGGCGGCACTCAGACGCAGCGGTAGCACGCGCCCCGCATCACCGGTGAGGACCACGCACTCGCCGCGGCGTTCGCAGATAATGCGCGCGCCCGATTCTCGGTCCGCAAGCGTCGAGACGATCTCGAGAATCTCGTCGAGTGATGCCCCCGTGATATCAAAGCGGCCGCAAAGCTCGTCTCGTGTCATGCCATTCTCGCCGGCGGCGTAGAGGGCCTCCATGATGTCGATGGCGCGCGAGAGTCTTTGCTCGCTGGTGAGTTTACGCACGGGCATGCTCGTGCACCGTCCTTTCGATGAGGTGATTCCACGCCTGCTTGAGAGCATCGGGGGCGACGGGCCTCATGCCATCCATGGCATGGGCCATGCAAAACGAGGCTGCGGCTTCAAAGTCGCGCACGTCAACGGTCCAGGTCCACTCTGCTTCGGTGCGCATGAGTTCGCCTCGTCCGCGTGTGAGACCGCTGATCATATCGGCCTGCGCTTCACGCGCGAACGAGAACGTAGCCGCAACGGGTGGGCGGTCGGCAAAATCAAACTCAAAGAATAAGTAATCGTTGAGGTTGAAATCCGCGGGGATGGCGTAGGCCTTCGAAGGTCTCCAGGCGCGAACGATACGGTCGCAGCGGAATGTCCTGATGTCGTCGGTGGCATTGTCGAGGCCGCAGAAGTATGCCGTACCCTCGCGTTCGAACATGCCGTAGACGCAAACGGTCCGCTCGCGTTGCTCGCCGCGTCCGTTTTGGTACAAAAAGCGCAGCGCGCAACGCTCGGCAAAGGCGCTCCATACCGCATCGACGGCGGGAGAGCGGCAGATCGGTGCCTCTCCTGTCGTCGACATGCCGGTGAGGTAGGCAATCTTGGAGCGAATGTCGGCAAGCGGCGCGGCAAAGGTGGATGAGCCTGCTGCGAGTGTCTGGTCGATGGCATTGAGCAGGATGTCGGCATCGTCTGCGGTGATGAGACCGCCCGCGGCAAACGTGTGCTCGCGGTCGATCGTCCACGCGCTCTCCTCGGTTTCCTGCGCTCCGGCAGCACGAACCTCCCTGATAACGATGCCGCGTTCGAGCAGCTTGTCGCGATCACGGCGGAACTTGCGCTTGTCGGAGTCGATATTGCCCGAGCCGTATCCCAGATCGGAATCCAGGACGATTTGCTCGGTCGTCAGCGGTTCGGGAGAACTGTTGAGTACAAAGAAAAGGTTGAGGATGCGCTGAGCCGTTTTATCGAAACCGGGCTCGGGTGCCCCCTTTTTAATTGTCGCGGTCGCGTCGCTTGCCGTCATAGAATCCTCGCATGAGAAGGTCGTTTGATGCCATGATTTTAGTCCGATATGGAGATTAGGCTATATCCTTGTCCGCTCGCGGCGTTAAGATGGCCCGAATTCGGTCGTTTGCGCTCGCTCGGGGTATACTTTCGACTATATACGGTTCTAATGTGCATGCATTGGGCCTATTTGTCGGATTATGGATGTGGAGCGCACATGGCGAACACCCAGAACTATATTAACCACCTGCTGCAGAACACCGGCATTACGCCGGCGTGCAGTGAAGAAGAGCGCCTGGCTGCCGAGGATATCGCTCAGATTTTCCGCAACCACGGCTTTGACCCCGAGGTGCAGGAATTTAATGCTCCCGCGCCCAGCAGGTTGGCGTTTGCTGTTACCGGTATTCTGGCGTTTGCCGGCGCCCTGCTAATGGGCATCGGCGGCGGTATCGGCTTGGTCGGCACCTTGCTGGCCATTGTCGGTGCCGTGCTCTACGTGCTCGAGCGCACGGGGCATCCCGTGGTTTCGCGCCTGGGAAAGACCGGTGTGAGCCAAAATGTCATCGCCTATCACAAGGCCTCGGGCCCGCTTGCGTCTCCGCGCAACCGCCCGGTCGTCGTGGTGGCCCACTATGATTCCCCCCGCGCCGAGCTCCTTGCTCGCGAGCCCTACGCTCCGTATCGCGCGCTCATCGCCAAGCTCCTGCCTGTCGCCACGATCGCGCCCGCGGCTGTCGCCATCCTGCGCATCCTGCCGCTTCCCGGCGTGCTCAAGGTGCTGTTGTGGGTTGTCGCGATTTTGGCCTCCCTCGTGGCACTGGCCAACGCCGCCAATATCATCTCCAACCGTTTTGTGCTTCCCTACACGTCTGGCGCGGTGTGCAACAAGTCCTCTGTTGCCGCCATGCTCGGTGTCATGGACAACGTTGCCCCCTATCAGGGCGAAAACGAGTTCCCCGACGACATTCCATTCGATACCTATTTTGGCGAGCAGAAACGTCGCGCCGAGGAAATGGCGCGCGCGGCGGCCGAGTATGCCGCGGCCCAGCAGCAAAACGACTACGGTAACACCATTGAATATGAGGAACCTTCCTACGACGAGGACGAGTTTGGCCAGCCGGTGGCGTCTGTCGACGCACCCGAGCAGGACGAGGCTTTTGATGGACAGATCGATGGTTTTGAGGGTGCTTCTGCCGACGAGACGCTGATCGGCGTTATCGCACCCGAGGCTCAAGACCAGACCGCCCAGGCCGAAGTGCCCACCGAGGAAACGTCCACCGACGAGCCGGCGGAGGAGCCCGCGGTGGTCGAAGCCGCTGAGCCCAAGCTCTATCGCAATGCCGCCGGCAATATCCGTTTTGGTTCGGATGCCATCCGTGCGCTCGGCATGCTTCCCGAGTCCTGCACGCTCGATTACGAAGAGGGCGAGGAGCCGACGTTCGAGCCGGAGCCTGCTCCCGTTGCACAGGAGCCCGCACCCGCGGCAAATACGGCTGTTGCTCCCGCCGAGCCGGTCGCTGCCCCTGTTGCCGCCGCGGAGTCTGACGCAAAGCCCGCGCTCGATTCTGCAGCCGGTCTGGATATTCTGGTGCCTGCCGCTCCGGCACAGGTTGAAGACGAGACCGCCGACGAAGACTACGACGAGTATCCGCAGCGCGTGTCCTATGAGAGTGACACCGATTTCTCGGCCGAGCTTCCCTCGACAACGCCCCATGCCGATATCGCTTCTGCGTTCTCCTCGATTGGTGCCAGCGCTTCGAGCTTCTTTAAGGGCGCCCTTGCGAAGGGCAAGAAGTTCGTCGACGACTTTGAGGAAAAGCGCGCCGCTGCCCGCGAGGCCGCCGAGCGGGAGGCCATCGCCCAGCAGCAGGCCGCCGAGGCCGAGCGTGAGCGTGCGGCACAGGAGTTCGAGCAGAGCGAGAACGAGCAGCCGAAGCCTGTCGATGTCGCCGACGCCACGACATCCTTCGAGGCTCCGCAGCCGACATCCGCTGACGTTGCCGAGGCTACGACGTCTTTTGAGGCGCAGCAGCCGGTCGATGGCACCATGTCATTCGATGCCACAATGACGTTTGAGAAGCAGGGCACCGCAATTGCCGAGCCTCTTCCCATCTCCGATGATGCCCAGGATGCCGCCGATGATTCGGTTGTCGACGAGGCCGATTCCGTTGAGGCCAGCGCACCCGAGCAGGTCGAGGCTCCTGCTATGGAGCAGGAGTCCCCTGCGATTGACGAGGCTCCCAAGACGGATGAGTCCAGGCCTTATTCTACGCAGATCTTTACCATGCCCGCGCCGAGCGACCCCGGTGCCACGGTGGCCAATGTCGCTCCCACGCAGGACGAGACAGTTGACTCTCTCATGGCGCAGATTTCGTCTCAGGTGCCTCCGCGCCAACATATGAATATCCCCGATCCGGCCTCCGCGCCTGCGCCCTCTTCGTCGCCGCTGGCCTCGGTCCCCGATCCGTCGCTGCCTTCGATGCAACAGGCCAACGTCGCATCCCGCACGTCGCTGTTCGATCTTCCCGATCCTTCGGCACAGACAAATGATCCCTTTGCGACGGCGCAGGGTCCCGAGCCCACGTCGGCACCGGTCGCGGCCCCCATGCCCATCTCCTCGGGTGCGCAGCCGCTCGAGACCATCTCGGCTCCTGCTTCGACGGGCGCCAAGCCGCAGAAACGCGGCTTGGGTGGCTTGTTCGGTCGCAAAAAGAAGAACGAGCAGGACAGCATGAGCGACTGGCTGGGCGTCGAGGACGATTACGATGCCAAGAAGTCTGGCCGCGGCATTGGCTCGTGGGATAACTTCGAGGATGACGACGACGGTTGGAAGGGCGGCGCCACCTCTTCCGATGGCGCTTCTGCCGAGGATATGCTCTCGGCCGTTGCCTCCATGGGTGACGATGAGCTGCTCGGCCACGATATCTGGTTCGTCGCAACAGGCGCGTCCGATTGCGACGGCGCCGGCATGAAGGCGTTTTTGGCCTCGCATCGTGACAAGCTCCGCGGTGTGTTCTTCATCAACCTCGAGTCTATCGGTGCCGGCAGGCTTTCGGTGGTAACGGTCGAGGGCGAGCAGCAGCTGTTTAAGGGCGATCGCCGCATCATGAATCTTGTCAGCAAGGTGTGCAAGTCGTTCCACGTCGATTGCGGTGCGTTCGAGATGCCCTATGCAAAAACCGATGCATCCGCAGCGCTCGAGGCGAGCCGTCGCGCCCTTACGATCGCCGGTGTGGATGGCCCGCGCCTTGCCTGCGCTCGCACCGAGGATGACCTGCCGTACAACGTCAATCCGACCAATATCGCTACGGTGTCCGAGGTCGTGACCGAGGTCATTCGTCGTTCGTAGACAGACCCGCTAAGGAGTCAGCGTGTTTTCGTACATCAAGCGCCATTGGCCCATCTATCTGATTTTGACCCTGATCGCTATCGCATTGGGTTTTGGGGCCGCGTATGTCGTTGGCGTTAAGGGCTCGACGCCCGAGACAACAATGAACGAAGAAGTGGAGCAAGAGCAAAGTTTGGGTGCTGACGGTATTTCCGAGTCCGATCAGGCAGCCATCGATGGCGGTTCGTCATCTGCTGAATAGCCGATTCATCGTTTATGCCCAAGGCGGGCGAGCCGGGAGACTGGCTCGCCCGCTTTTTCATCGCGCTAGCGCTTCTTTGTGACTGACCTAAGGCGAGCGAACCATATGGCCGCAGTGCCCGAGGTCAGGAGTGCGGTGATGCATGCGGCGACGGGAACAGATCCCGTTGTCGGCAGGTTCTGAGGCAGGGTGCATCGTTGGATGACACGGTCCTCATCATGCGCCTCGAGTTTATCGCCACCGCCGTTGCGGCAAAGATCGACGCGCGCGCTGTTGACAAGTGCGGTTTGGGGCGTATAGGACGACGTCGCCTGCATGTGCACGACTGCGCCTCGGGCATCCGAGCTAAGGGCCGCCTTGGCATCGTCAAGATCGTCGTGTTCGTCTTTAAGGTCATTCCGGGTCCAAGAGCCCGCCTCGCTTCTGGTTGTAAAGTCGGCGGCTACCGCACCGTATTCAAAACGGATGCCCGTGATGACGGCGTCGTCTGTAAGATCAATCTCTTTCGTATCGAGCGCGACGGACTTGTCCGTCGGGATA
Source organism: uncultured Collinsella sp. (assembly GCA_937969105.1). Lineage (GTDB taxonomy): Bacteria > Actinomycetota > Coriobacteriia > Coriobacteriales > Coriobacteriaceae > Collinsella. The sequence goes on from CALBUZ010000154.1 coordinate 10,132, forward strand.
TCTGCTTTCCATAGGTGCCACCCGTTGTAATCGACGAGACGCACATCGTCGCCCAGCAGCTTTGTAATCTCTTCCGTTTCGAGCCAAGGATTGCGATGCCCGTCGTCAAGCGTTGCATTGACCTGCTTGCCCGTATTGCTTGTTCCTGCCGGAGACGTTCGATACCAAACGTTGCACAGCCCGTTTAGATCACCGACCGCAATAGGGGTTTCAACGGCAACAAGTTTCGCTGCGCCATCTTTGGCGCACTCAAGGTCGTCGGTGATGGTTAACTCGTCGACCCAGGTGCTCGACTCATTTTTGGCGTCGATGGTATAGGAGAAGGCGCCCTGCGTATTGGCCCGTGCTTTGGCCCGGTTTTTTCCGTCGCCGTTGGCAACGAGTTTGCTTATGACTGGCTGTGCAATCTCTTGGCGCTTATCGACGCTTCCCCTGATCTCGATGGGGGTATCCTTCATGGCCATGGTCTGAACTTCTCCTGTGGCCTTTACTTCAAACGTTATCTCTTCGGCGAGGTCGTAGGTACGCGGAGACATCGTTTCGCGCAGGATGTAGGTGCCGGGTGAAAGGTGCTCAATGTGGTGCGGTTTGTCGGATGAAGTCCAAGAATCGATTTCGTTGCCATTGGAGTCGCAGAGGACAAGCTCGGCGCCTGTCACTTCCTGACCTCCGCACGCGTCGACTTTGGAGACATCGATCTTGGTGTAGTCGTCGGAAACGTCAAGGTGCACTTCGATCACAGGCGTTTGCTGGTCGGCGTACGATAACTTCACAGTATGTGGGGTCGGGTTGAGCAGATAACCTTCGGGCGCTTGTGTCTCGACGACCTCGTAGGTGGCGGTACCGCATCCCAGCGAAAGATGGTCGACTCGCGCATGTCCCCGTTCGTCGGTTGTAACGGTGGCGACGGTTTCGCCATCCAGGGCGACGATGCTGTCGTCGGTTCGCACGATGTCGCCGACAGCGCGGATGTCAAACGTGGCTCCAGCGAGGGTGCGCCCACCTACAGCATCCGTCTTAATGATTTCGATGCTTCCGGTTGCGGCGTCGTCATAGAACGAGACGACGGCGACCGGTGTCAGATTTCTGTCGGCGGGAATCGCTATCTCCAGGTCTTCTCCGCGCAGATACGGTTCCTTGGCCGATGCCTCGTGCACGTAGTATGTTCCGGGATTAAGTGATTCGGGCAGCGTGACGGAGCCGGTTGCATCGGTTGTGAAGGCGTTCATTACATTGTGGGCCGGATACCAACATGTTTGCGAGACGGGCTCGTGGTGGCTATCGAGCAGCTGGAACGTAAAGCCGGCAAGTGGTACGGTGCCGCCGGTCTGAGCATCGCGCTTTACGATTTGAAGATGTGTCGATAAGGCATGGTTGTCAACGATGTACTGAAGCTCGGCGCCGTCTGCGGTCTGCTCTGCTGTGATGGTCCATTCCCCTGCTTGCTTAAATCCTTCAGGGACCGTTTCTGCAACCTCGCGAACGGTGTAGCCCGCGCGGTCGTAGGGAATGGCACCGTGAGCGCCGGCGGGTCGCTTGCCTGCGCCAAACCATGCTTCGGGCTGGTCTTTGGTGGAGGCAAAGCCGTAAACGTTTGTGGTCAACGTGCCGACGACTTGTTGGGAGCTATTGCTGACAACTTCAAAGACGACGCCTCCCGCCGGCTGCTCAAGGCCGGACTCATCGTTATCGCCATGGTCCTTAAACTTCGAGATTTCAAGGTCAAAGGCGATGGGGATGTTGGGAATACGGCTTTCGAGCTCAACGATGCCCGTATCTCCGAGTTGCTCGGCACCGACGGTGTAGCTCCAACAGTCGTTTGAAATCAGGTAGCCCTCGGGCGCTTTCGATTCGTAGATGGTAAAGGTGCCCAGAGGAACGTCATTGAGGATCGCCCGTCCGTTTTCGTCGGTCGTAAGGGTGCGAGTCCAGCCGGGAGTTGATTGCGAGACGCAGGTGAATTCAGCGCCCGCAAGCGACGTCCCAACTTGGGCGCCAGCATCCGTGGCGGCATCGGTTTTTGCAATACGCAAGGTGATGGTGCCGGGCTGCTCGTTAATAGTGACATGTTCGCCGCTGTTTTGTGTGGTGAAGGCTATTCGGTCGCTTCGAGGGATATAGCCTGCCGGGGCTTTGGTTTCGACCAGGTAATATGCCGTATTGGGCAAAAGCGTTGCTTGTGCACGCCCGTTTTCGTCCATCTGGATAGTGCCGACACGTGCATCGCCCGCACTTTCAAAGATATCGAAGGTTGCGTCACCGAGTCTGTAGGTGTCGTTACCGGCGGTGATGTCAGCCTGGGACGATTGTTTTTGGAAAGATACGGAGACGGCGGGCAGAACATAGAGCATGTCCTGGTGTCGACCCTCGCCCGAGACCGGGCCGTGATAACGCCTGGCTCGATGTGGAGCTGCCTTAATGGATCCGGACTTAGCGCTGTCGTAGAGCCAACGTGCAGCCGCTATGGCCTCGGCGTTTTCGTAAAACCTACCGCTCCTGGCAACTCCCTTGCTATTTGTATACGAATAGGTGCCGTCGGGGCGCGTCGTTCCGTTGAGCATCCACACGGCAATCTGGGTGGCGGCACGGGCGAGATCGGGCGACAGGTTGTGGCTGCCAAAGGATGTACTGGAGGGGTATCCGTGACAGACGATGGCGGCAAATTCGTCATCGAGCCATGTCCAGCCCTGGTTATATGTACGCCATGGACCTCCCGGCTTGCTGGGGCCGGGGCAGTCTTGATTCATGCAGTACGAAATCGAAGTGTCCTGTGCCTCATATTTACCGACACCGAAGGGGCCGCAGCCGTCGCTGATAGTGCGGAAATTAAGGGCATCGTTCCCGTCGACGGCGAGTGCGGCCCCTGGGGCCAGGCAGCCGATCAGAAAAAAGAGGAGCAGGAGCAGCGGACCTGTTGCGATTGCGCTGTGGACAGAGTGCGTGGGTGCGTTGGACATGGCTGCTCCTTATCCCTCGTGCGCCGCACGGGGAGGCCGCGGCGCTTGGGATGAGGCTACCGTCATGGTTCATGCGGGTAAGTACCGGAAGCTGACCAAAAGCTTGCCCGATTTCTGACAAATCGAGCTCAAATACAACAATCAGATAAAAGCGCAGGTAGAAATAAATGAAAAAGGACCCCCACGGGTCCTTGTCTCCATATATTTATGAATTTATGGAAATAAATTCATAAATTAAACAAGAAAAAAGATATTTGGATCGATGTGAAGACGGTAATCTCACATCGATTCAAATACAAGTCTATGACAGGAGCTGTTCGATTGTTGCCTTTTGGTCATCACTGGCCTGTATGGCGGGATCAAAGATCGCGGTCGAGATTGGAAGACCCTTTATATTGACCGCTACTTTGATGGCGGAAATAAACAAATCGCAGGCGTCGTAGACGGCCATGAGCGACGAGATGCGCTTGGCGCACTCGATGGCGGTCGCGAAGTCGCCTGCCTGGTAGGCGCCGTGCAGCCTCACAAAGAGCTCGGGCTCCACGTTGGTGAGGCCACACAGAACGCCGTTGCCGCCGCTCGCGCGGTTGACCAGGTAGTACTCGTCGAAGCCGGAAAGGACCGAGAACTCGGGATTGACCTTGCGGACGGCGCGGATGACCTTGCGCGTGTGACTGATGGTGTCGACCGTGTCCTTGATGCCGCAGATATTCGGATGGGCGGCGGCGAGCCTGGCCACGAGCTCGGGCGACAGGTCGGTGCCGGTGCGCGCTGGAAAGTTGTATAGCACGACGGGCAGGTCGGTGGCGTCTGCGATGCCACCAAAGTACTTTTCGGCAGCGTCGTCGGTGGGCCCGAAGTAGTACGGCGAGACCGCCAGAACTGCGTCGGCACCGGCCTTCTGGGCATAGCGCGTGAGTTCGAGGACGTTGTCGTAGGTGGTGTCACCCACGCCGACGAAGACCTTCATGCGGCCGGCGACCTGCTTGACGGCAAAGTCGATGACCGACTTCTTGTCCTCGAGGCTCACGCTGTAGAACTCGCCGATGCTGCCAAACAGCAGCACGCCGTTGATGCCCGCGTCGGCCAGGTGGTCCAGGTGCCTGCCCCACAGCTCGTAATCGATCTTTCTATCATCGTCGGTGATGGTGATGGAGGGGCAGAAGACTCCCTCAAACATGTGTCACTCGCTTTCCGGGGTCACACCCCCACGAATCCCTGCACTGCCGAGAAGGACCTAGAGGTAGTAGGCCTTGACGGCGTTATCGTAGAAGACACCCTGCTTCTCGGCGTCGGTGAAGACGTCGGAGTCCTCGATGAAGCTATAGAGGTCCTTGTAGTCGAACTTGGTGAGGACACAGGGGGAGTCGGTGCCCCAGATGATCTTGTCGGCGCCCAGGACGTCCTTCGCCATCGCGATGTACTCGAGCGCGGTGGGATACGGGTAGGCCTCGGGAGCGACGTTCCAGGGCAGCGCGGAGAGATCGACCCAGACGTTATCGTGGGCGAGGTACGGAAGCGCGCACTTGAGGACGTCGCCGTCCTCAAGAGACGGGGCGAGCAGGTGGCAGACGACAATGTGCAGGCCGGGGTACTTCTTGGCCAGGCGATATACGGCCTCGGGCTGGCAGCTGGACTGGTTGGGGCTGCCGATGTCGAGCACCAGAGTGGCGTCCTCGACCTGGGCGATCCTGTCGATGAGGACTGTCATCTCGGGGCCGTCGACCGCGAAATCACGGTGGTAGCCGGAAAGGCCGCCGCCCACAGAGACCTCGAACTTGAAGACGTGGGCGTGCAGATCGTTGATGAAGTGCTCGAGGATCTGCTGGGCGCAGCGGCAGAAGGGGTCGAGCATGACCGCGGCTTTGAAGCGGTCAGGGTACTTCTCGGCGCATTCCATGGCGTACTCGTTCTGCAGGCCGTACAGGACGCCCTGCAGCAGGATGGCCTTCTCGACGTCGTTTTCGTCCATGACGTCCATGAAGGTCTCAACGAGGTACTCCTTGTCTCCCTTGCCCTCGGGGATGATACGGAACTCTTCGCCGGTGGCCCAGCGACAGTTGCCGTTGCCTAGGGGGCGCAGCTCTCCGGCCTTGCCCATGGAGCCGATGTGGTCAAAGACGTGGGCGTGTGCGTCGATCTTCTTCATTTTGTTCTCCTTACGTCAAACAATGTCTAATGGATATATGGTCAGTGACGGATACGCTTTGCTGCCAGGTGGGCACCACCTCCAGTCGAACCCGCAGGCGCGGGACATAGAGTGGCCTTGCAATCCGGACGCTAGGCGGACTGCTCCTCGGCCTCCATCTCTTCCTCGGTCACGTCGTCGATCGGGACGAAGAGCGTGAACAGGAAGGCGAGGCCAAAGGCGAGCGCCAGCGAGATGCAGAAGGGAACGAACGCGCGGCTCATGAAGACGGGCAGCGTGGTGAGCGCGGGCAAAGCGAAGGCGGTGCCGGCGCAACCGAACAGGCCTGCCACGGCGGAGCCAATGCCGCCGGCGACGCATGCGCAGACCATGGGCTTCTTGAGGCGCAGGTTCACGCCGTACATCGCGGGCTCGGTGATGCCCAGCAGCGTGGTGAGCGAGGCGGAGATCGCCTGGGAGCGGAACTTCTTGTTCTTAGTCTTGAGGGCGACGGCGAGCGCGGCACCGCCTTGGGCGAAGATCGCGCCGCCGAACAGGGCCATGATGGTGTCGAAGCCGTAGACCGCGACGTTGTTCATGGCAATGGGGAACAGGGCCCAGTGCAGGCCGAGGATGACGAGGAACGGCTGGAACGCGCCGATCAGCGCGCCGGCGACGAGCGGCGAGAGGTTGTAGACGGCCTCGTAGCCCTGCGCGAGCCAACCGCCCACGATGGTGCCGAGGGGGCCGAAGACGGCCAGGGTGAGCGGGACGATAACGATGATCGTGATAGGCGGCGTGAACAGGCCGCGGAAGGTCTCGGGGATGATCTTGTAGCAGGCCTTCTGGACCCAGCTCGCGCAGTAGATGGCAAGAAGGATGGGGATGACGGAGCTGGAGTACGTCGCCTTCGAGAGCTCGAGGCCAAACAGGTAGACGGGCGCGTCCGCCGCCATGATGGTGGTGATGGACGGATACACCAGGATGCAGCCGAGAAGGACGGCGGTCACCGTGTCAACATCGAAGCGCTTTGACGAGGTGTAAGCAAGAAACACCGGGATGAAGTAGAACAGCGAGTCGGCCATCGCGTTGAGGATCGCATACGTGGTCGAGTCGTCGGTGACCATGCCCGAGACCTGCAGAAGCGTCAGGATGCCCTTGAGGATGCCGACGGAGACGAGCAGGTTGATGATCGGGAGGAAGAACGAAGACAGCAGGTCGATGACCGCGTTGACGCCGCGTTGGAACGCGTTGGGCGTCTTTTCTGGGGCTTGCGTGGTTGTCACGGTTTCTCTCCTTTCTGAAGCGTCCTGTCAGACGCTGGCCTACATATAGTTGCAGATGTGCGGAAGGGCGGTCTCGGTATAGCCAAGGGCCTCGGCGCAGACCTTGCGGCCGTTGCAGACGGCGATGATGTCGTCGAGCATCCTGTCGCGCATCTCCTCCATGGACTCGGGGCCGTAGATCGTCGGGCTCGCGTCGAGGTCGGTGTTGTCCCTCATGGCCTCGTAGGTGCGCTTGTTGGCAGTCAGGCGATACACGGGCGCGATGGCGTTTCCGGTGGGGGTGCCAAGACCGGTCGAGAAGACCACGAGCTGGCAACCGCCGGCGATGATGCCGCCCACGCTGGAGGGGTCGTTGCCGGGGGTGTCCATCACGACGAGGCCCTCGTGCGGATTGAGCTGCGCCGCGTACGGATAGACGGCGTTGAGGGGGCTGTGGCCTCCCTTGTGCACGCAGCCGAGAGACTTCTCCTCGAGGGTCGTGAGTCCGCCAGCCATATTTCCAGGGCTGGGGTTGCCCTCTCGCATCTCGGCGCCAAACATCTGGACGTACTTCTCGTAGTCGTAGACGATCTTGAGGATGTCGTCCGAAACTTGCTTGTCCTTCGCGCGCCGGGCGAGGATGTGCTCGGCGCCAAAGAGCTCGGGCGTCTCGCACAGCACGGAGGTGGCACCATGATTGACGAGCCAGTCGGAGACCTCGCCGATCAGCGGATTGGAGCCAAGGCCGCTCGAGGGGTCGGAGCCGCCGCAGTTGGTGCCGAAGATGAGCTCGGAGATGTCAGTGGGCTCGCGGACGCACCGGTCCGCCTCGGTGACCATCTTGCGGGCAAGGCGCGTACCCTCCTCGATCGCCCTGATGGAGCCGCCGACCTTTTGGATGACCAGGGTCTCGACGGGCTTGTTGGTGCGCTCGCGAATCGCGTCGACCACGATGTCGTTCTGGCAGCCCTCGCAGCCCAGGGAGACGCAAACGACGCCATAGATGTTCGGGTTCGCAGCGTAGCCTGCCAAGGCAGCAATAGTCACCTTCTGGTCGCAGTCGACCTGCGAACAGCCATTCTGGTTGTGGAAGGAGACGCAGCCCTCAACCGCGTTCGCGATCCTCTCCGTGGTGTCGGAGGCACAGATGCTCGTGGGAAGGATCAGGACGTGGTTGCGGATGCCGACGCGACCGTCCGGGCGACGGTAGCCCATGAAGGTGCGCGTGCCCTCCGCGGACGAGGAGGTCTTGGAGGCGACGGAGTCGGTGTCGGTGACGACGGAGTCCTTCAGGTCGTCGGAGCTGGCGCAGTTGTGCGTATGAACATGCTGTCCGCGCTTGATGTCCGTGGTGGCCACACCGATGAACTCGCCATACTTGACGATCTTCTCACCTTTGGGGATGTCCACGAGGGCAATCTTGTGGAACAGCGGGATGTCGTCGGTCACGGTAACGCTCGCCAGCGTGCCGTCCGGCATGGGATAGCGGGCCTCGGCGCCCGCCTCCAGTTGGTAGGTGGCGACGGCGACGTTGTCCCTCTGATCGATGACAACGGCGTTTTGGCCTTGGCTTACAGCGTCTGACATGTTTCCTCCCTATGTCCATTTGAATAACGTTCGTATTTACGAACGTTATTCGTTATACGGAACAATATATATGAAATGCTGAAGATCTCACACGGTCCCGCCGCGAATGGTTTTGGTTGGCCGGTGAACGGTTGCTTGAAGGGGCATGCCGCTATACTTACGGGGAAAGTTTGGGCGTTAATGAACAAGGAGAGTTGCCATGTCCTCGCGATATAATCCTGCTGGCCACCGCTCTACCTTGCGGGTTCTATCAATCTTTGAGGCCCTTTCGGCTACAAAGAGCGGACTTACCATGGCGGAGATATGCCGCATTGTCGGCGCTCCAAAAAGCAGTCTCTTCTCGATTTTGCACACCATGGCCGATTCAGATTACGTTAGTTATGACGAGACTACCGGTAGGTATTCGATTGGGCTTAAGACGTATCTGCTGGGCAAGGCATTCGATCGTGAGAGTGGGGGATTGTCCTCTTTTGAGACAGCCATGCGAAAGGTTGTCGCATCGTGCGGAGAGACCTGTCAGCTCGGTGTGCTCGACCACGGTCGTGTCCTCTATATTTCGCGCGTTGATTCCCCCCAGCACATCCGTCTTTCATCGGAAATCGGTAAGACCCTTCCTGCGCACTGCACGGCGATTGGAAAGGCGATTCTATCTCGATGGGATGAGGAGTCGGTTCGCTCGCTGCTTCCTTTCCCATTCGAGAAAACGACTGAGCATGCGGTAAAACACATAGATGACCTGATGCGGCAGCTCGAGGAGGTCCTAAGGTGTGGTTTTGCATATGATCATCAGGAGATGGCAGAAGGGGTTGAGTGCATCGCCGTTCCCAT
>CALBUZ010000155.1 GCA_937969105.1 uncultured Collinsella sp.
CGGTTCTTATCGACGTACATGTTCTTGTCGGCCTGGGAAAAGAGCTCGCGCATCGTAGGCGGTTCATCAAAATCACTGGAAAGCGCATAGCCCACCGCATAGCTAATAGGCATGTCGGGATGAGTCTCGGAATACTCGTTCACGTTCGCACGAACCCGAGCGAGACAGGACTCCACGGCAGCTCGATCGGCATCCCACAGCACCGCGATAAACTCATCGCCGCCGTCGCGACCCACAAAGCAGGTCTCGGACGCCACACGCCCCAGCTGCCGGGCAAAAGAGCGGATGTATTCGTCGCCCTTCTCGTGACCAAAGCTGTTATTGACCGTATGCAGATTGTTAAGGTCGAAGACGCACACCGCAACGGGCGCCTCCGCGGAGACAGGCTGCTCCTGCCCCAAGATCTCCTCGCACTTGTTCTTGTTGGGCAGTCCCGTGGCTTCGTCGAGATAGACTTTGCTCTGCAGTTCGCGATTGAGCGCGGCAGTTCGCACCGCGCGAACAAGTTCAACCGCAAAGGTCGCCACCAAGCCCATGATGTCGATGATCACCAAGCCCTCGAGATAGTTGAGCGCCGATGCCTTCTCCTGAGAGTAGTCCTCTGCGAGTCGCGTAGCATCGTCGCATATGCCAAAGAACTCCTCGCTCATGGCGATGATGTCAGTGTTCTCGTAGCCGACTTCGCGCACGCGGATGATCTCGGCGCAAAGCTCATCATAATAATTTGCAAGCTCGGTCATCTTTGCCTGATACTCGTCGTCGTCGAGACGGACGAGGTTGAGGTCGTCACTTCCGTAACGCAAACCGTTGATGTATGAATCCACGGCTTTAAGCAGGTCATCTTGAGGCTGGCCTGCGTCCTCGAGCTTAACGATTCGCTGCGTGGTGCCGCGCACCAGACCGGCGTAGTTGACCACGCGCGCCGTGCCCTGGATATCGGAGACGAGCAGCATAACATTGATGAAGAAGAAGATGAGAACTGCCGTGAGCACCATCATGAGCAGGCGCACCGCCTGGCTGGCCTTCTTGGCGACAGAAGTATTCACAAGTTCAATCCCCCAAATGGCAAAAGAGTAGGTGGCGCATAGCGTCTTGTAAATCATGCGGGGTCAACTCTACCAGATGATTTTTCTGGGGCGGGGGCTATTTTGCACCTCGGCTTGATTCGTTCGCCACGAAATGCGCCTATCTACTACGTTTAACCGACTACCCTCAACCATGCTGAATTTCTCGAAATAAAAACCGCAGGTAGACGGCTTGCCGATTTTCGGAAAACCGGGGGATGGTCGACCCATACGGTTCAAACGTAGTAGATAGGCCCCTTTCGTGGCGCAACCCCAAAACAGTCTTTTGGGACGGGTGGTATCCTTGGTAGCCCTGTGCTGCAAACGCACCTTAAACGCAAGGAGTCCCATGGATCTTATCGCCCAGCTCGCCCGCGAGCTCAACCTTAAGGCCGCCAACGTCGAGGCTGCCGTCAAGCTCATCGATGAGGGCAACACCATCCCCTTTATCTCGCGCTACCGCAAGGAAGCAACGGGCGGCATGGACGACGTCGCCCTGCGCGCGCTCGACGAGCGCCTGTCCTACCTGCGCAATCTTGAGCAGCGCAAGGAGGACGTCATTCTGCTCATCGACGCCCAGGGCAAGCTCACGCCCGAACTCGAACAGCAGATTCGCGAGGCCACACAGCTCCAGCGTGTCGAGGACCTCTACAAGCCCTACCGCAAAAAGCGCATGACCCGCGCGCAGAAGGCCCGCGAGGCAGGTCTGGAGCCGCTCGCCAACATGATCATCATGCAGGCCTCGGCCAAGGGCAGCGCGCTCGACGCCGCCGCGGCATACGTCAACGAGGAGGCCGGCTTCGACACGCCCGAGAAGGCGCTCGCCGGCGCCGCCGACATCGTGGCCGAGACGGTAGCCGAAGATCCCGAGAACGTCGCCGACCTGCGCGCCTTTACGCAAAACACCGCCGACATCGTCGTCGAGGCCACCGACCCCGCCGAAAAGACTCCCTACGAGCCCTACTACAACTTTGACGAGCCGCTGCGCCGTATACCCAACCACCGCGTGCTGGCTATCGACCGCGGTGAGCGCGAGGGCAAACTCCGCGTGCACGTGAACGTCGACGGTGCTGTCGCGACGGCGCGCCTCGGCAGCCGTTGGCCCCGCCGCCAAGGCGTGTTCGCGCCCGTCTTTGACGCCGCCATCGCCGACGGTTACAAGCGCCTCACGGCCCCTTCGCTGGAGCGCGAGGCCCGCGCCAAGCTCACCGTTCGTGCCCAGACCGAAGCCATCAACGTCTTTGCCAAGAATCTCGAAGGCTTGCTCTCGGCACGCCCCGTGCGCGGCGCCCGCGTGCTCGCGCTCGACCCGGGCTACCGCACGGGCTGCAAGGTCGCCGTCATGGACGAAACCGGCAAGCTGCTCGACCACGGCGTGGTCTACCCCACCAAGCCACGCCACGACGTCGCCGGCACCAAGCGCGAGCTCGCCCGCCTCGTCAAGAAGGACAGCGTCAACACCATCGTCATCGGCAACGGCACCGCCAGCCGCGAGACCGAAGAAGTCGTCTCGGAGTTCATTGCCGAGCAGGCACCCGGACTGCGATACACCATCGTCAACGAGGCCGGCGCGTCGGTGTACTCCGCCTCCGAGCTCGCAAGCCAGGAATATCCCGACCTGGACGTCACCGTGCGCGGCGCCATGAGCCTGGGTCGTCGCCTGCAGGACCCGCTGGCAGAGCTCGTCAAGATTCCGCCCCAGTCCATCGGCGTCGGCCAGTACCAGCACGACCTTGACCAGGCCGAGCTCTCGCGCACCCTGGGCCACGTGGTGGAGGACGTCGTCAACCGTGTGGGCGTCGACGTCAACACTGCGAGTGCGAGCCTGCTGGGATATGTATCGGGCATTACGCCGAGCGTGGCCAAGAACATCGTGGCCTACCGCGAGGAAAACGGCGCCTTTACCGATCGCCGCCAGCTCAAGAAGGTCCCCAAGCTGGGACCCAAGGCATACCTCAACGCCGCGGGTTTCCTGCGCATCAGCGGCGGTAAGAACCCGCTCGACGCAACGAGCGTCCACCCCGAAAGCTACGAGGTGGCAACGTCCGTCTTGGAACGCGCCGGCGTTAAAGCAAGCGAGCTCAGCCGCGGCGGCGTGCCCGACATCGAGCGCCGCCTGGGCAGCATCTCGGCGCTGGCAAGCGACCTAGACTGCGGCACCCTGACGCTCATCGACATTGTCAACGAGCTCAAGAAGCCCGGCCGCGACCCGCGCGACGACGCGCCCGAGGTGGTCTTTAGCCGCTCGGCACTTTCCATCGACGACCTGGAGCCGGGTATGGAGCTCAAGGGCACGGTGCGCAACGTCGTCGACTTTGGTGCCTTCGTCGACGTGGGCGTGCACCAGGACGGCCTCGTACACATCTCCAAGCTCGCCAATCGCTTTGTCAAGCACCCGAGCGACGTGGTACGCGTCGGCGACACGGTAAAGGTGTGGGTAGAGAAGGTCGACCGCGACCGCAAAAAGATCTCCCTCACCATGGTGCAGGGGAAGTAAACCGCCAAAGCAAGGGTACCCCCTGCAGCGACGTGCAAAATCGCGAGTATTCTGCAAATTCCGCCGTTCCGAACGCCCCACAGGGGCAATAAAGTCAAAAACAGCCCCCGTTTTAGCGTCGTCAGGGCCAAAACGGGGGCTGTTCCGTGCTTTATCTAGCTGGTAAAAGCCTTTACCTTGCTGAATACTCTCAATTTTGCACGGCGCAGGCGGGGGTACCTTTGTCCACGGCAGGATATGGAAGCCGATTACCAACCTACCGACAAGCTCGTGTCGGCAGCCCCGGCCTTTCCTTTGCCTAGCGCGACCCTCGCGAAGCGCGTGAGCGATAGGGAAAGGAAAGGCCGGGGCGAACAACCCGCGGCGCAGCCAGTGTTCGCGTTACGGCAGGATATGGAAGCCGAGCGAGGCGATATCCTTGGCAAAGCCACGGACGGTGTCGAGCGAGACCTCGTAGGGGTCACGGCCGATGTTCTTGCGCTTGGCCAGGATGCTGTTGGGCACCGTGATGATCTGGCAACCGCAGGCTTCGGCTTGGTAGATGTTGATGAGCTCGCGCGTGGACGCCCACAGGACCTCGCAGTTGGGCTTGGCGGCGGCCTTCTTGACCGACTCCGTCACAAACGGAATGGGATCGACGCCGGTATCGGCAATGCGGCCGGCAAAAAGCGAGATGATGGACGGCGTCTCGGCGTCAACGGCCTCGACCATCTCGTCGACCTGCTCGGGCGTAAAGATGGTGGTGACGTTGACCTTGATGCCGTCGGCCGAAAGCTTGCGCACCAGCTCGGCGGTGGACTCGCCCTTGGTGGTCACGCACGGAATCTTGACGTAGACGTTGTCGGCCCAGGTAGCGATCTCGCGAGCCTCGACCTCCATGGTCTCGACGTCGTCGGCAAAGACCTCAAACGAGACGGACACATCGGTGATGTGAGCCAGAACCTCCTTGGCAAACGCACGGTAATCCGTCACGCCGCCCTTCTTCATAAGGGACGGGTTGGTCGTGAAACCCTGAACGTTGCCGTTCTCGTACATGTCGAACATGCCCTCGAGGTTTGCACCGTCAGCGAACACCTTGATTGCCATCTGCCTGATTCCTTTCGTTTGCACGCGGGCGTTGAACTGCTAAACACTTTACCTACGTTTATCAAGGCGTGAGCTGCGGGTTTTTATCTTCTCGGCGAACGGTATAAACACCTCAGTGTTTGGATTGATAAATCGATTGAGCATGCAAAAGCAAAGAGTCGCAGTTTGAGCAAACGTCAGAACGCGGGATTCATTAGATGAGACCGAAATGCTGCATCGCTGTGACGGTGCCGTCGTGTGCGACATCGTCGGTCACGTAGTCGGCGAGCGCCTTGACCTCGGGCATGGCGTTGCCCATGGCCACGGCTGTCTCGACGGCGGCGAGCATGCCCAAGTCGTTGCCCGAATCGCCGAAGCCAAAGGTGCGCGCATTTCCCTCGCGGCCCAGATACGCCAGCGCCCGCGCCACGCCTACGCCCTTGTCAATGCCCTTGGGGCTCAACTCGCGATTCTGGCCACCGGTGTTGCAGGCCTCAAAATAGCGCCCGATAAAGCCGTCATCGTTGGCTACGCGAGCCAAACTGGGCACATTGAGGCATACCTTGCCCACGCGCAGACTGCCGTCGACGCGCATTTCCTCGGCGCTGTGCACCACAGAAGTGCCGATCAGAGACGACTGCTCAACACCCGCGGGTTCCAGGGCAAAAGTAGCCACGTTGGTCTCGAAAAAGGCCTCAATCCCTGCCGCGGCCATACGGCGTGCAAGCTCCTCGACAACGTCCTCGTCAAAGCAGTCCTCGTGTACCACGCGGCCCTCGACCTCGAGCGTGGCTCCCGCCATGGCAACGACACCCGCCGGGTTCAGCGCGCGCAGGCCATCGGCAATCAGCCACAAGGGACGACCCGTGCAGATAAATGCCTGGTGACCTGCATTGCGCAGGCGACCAAATGCATCGACAACGGCCTTCGACGGGCGGACCGCATTGAAGTCCTTATCGGTCATATCGTCGGGATCGAACGACGTCAGCGTGCCGTCCACGTCAAAAAAGAGCACAGCGGATTCGGGGTACGCATCAATCATATGGGTTCCTTTCGAGGATAAGGGCAAACGAAGCATCCATCATATAATGGAGCGACGCAACCAGAGAGGTCACCCATGGAATTTTACGCAAGCTGCCCCGAGGGCTTTGAGTCCGCACTCGCCGATGAGCTTAAACGCCTCGGGCTTTCGCATGTTCGCCGGCTGAAGGGCCGCGCTACATTTGAGGGCGAGCTCGAGCAAGGCTACCGAGCATGCCTGTGGTCGCGCCTGGCCAGCCGCGTGTTTGTGGTGCTTGGGCGCTTTGAGGCGCAAGATGCCGATGAACTGTACGATAGCGTTTACGACATCGCCTGGGAGGGCATTGTTCGCCCCGGCGCCACCATCGCCATCACCGCCCGCGGCGTGACCGAGCAGCTGCGCAACACGCGCTTCTCGGCCCTGCGCGCCAAGGACGCATTGTGCGACCGTCTGGCCGAGACCACGGGCCGTCGCGCCGACGTCGACGCCGCCGATCCCGATGTTCACCTGCTGCTTTCGCTGCGCCAGCGCCGCGCGAGCATCAGCCTGGACCTTTCAGGCGACCCGCTGTTCAAACGCCTGCCGCCCGCAGCGACCCGCGCCGGCGAGGGCGCGCACGTGCTGCGCCCCGACTACGCCGCCCTGGTGCTGGCGCAGGTCGGCTGGACCGCACTGTGCGAGCGCGAGCTGACGGCCGACGACTACGAGAACGAGGCCCTGCCCACGCTGGTCGATGCCTCGTGCGCCGGCGGCGGCCTGCTGCTGGAGGCCGTGAACATTCTGACTGACCGCGCCCCGGGCGCCGCACGCGAGCGCTGGGGCTTTGAGGGCTGGCAGCTGCACGACGCCGCTCTGTGGGAGCAGCTGCTTGCCGAGGCACGCGAGCGCGAGGCGGCAGCACGCGAGCGCCAGGTACGCATCGTGGCCGTGGATGTTGACCCCGCCGCCCGCAAGACCGCCGAGCGCATGGTCAAATGTGCCGGCTACAAGCGCTTTGTTGATTTTTGCGCCGCCAAGTCCGCCACCGTGCTGGACCATGCGGGCGCCGTCGCCGGTGCCGCCGTGGTCGCAGATACGACCGAGGCACCGCTTTCGCTCATGCATGACACCATGACGCTCATCAGTGAGCTGCGCCGCGCGCCCGAGCTTGCCGCGGCGCCGGTCGCCGCGCTCACCCGCGACGGATTGCTGGCCCGCGCGCTCCACGCCGAGCCCGAGCGCTCGATCGCCGTCATGCCCAACAACGAGGAGGCGACCGTCGAAGTCTGGCCCTCGCTCGACCAGGCCGCCGCGGCGTTTGAGGCTTCGACCAGTGCGGATGCTGAGGGCGAGGTCACGGATGCCGACGAAGTCAACGACAACGCCGCCGACACTCCCATGCCCGAGCCTGCCGCCACACTCGACCTGGGCGACGGCAAGCCACTGCCCGTGCTCATCCCGGAGTCGGAGCAGTTCGCCAACCGCCTGCGCAAGAATGCCCGTCTGCGCCGCAAGTGGGCCAAGCGCGAGGGCGTGAGCTGCTACCGCGTCTACGATGCCGACCTGCCCGACTACTCCGCCGCCATTGACCTGTACGATGGCTGCCCGCAGACGCCGGGCCGCTGGCTCGTCATCGCCGAATACGCCGCGCCTAAGACCATCGATCCCGCGCTAGCCCAGGCCCGCATGCTTGACATCTTGGCCATCGCGCCGCGCATCCTGGATGTTCCGGCCGAGCATGTGCACGCCAAGGCCCGCATGCGCTCGCGTGGCGGCTCGCAGTACGGCAAGCAGGGCGCCGGCAAGGGCGGATCGGGCGAGCGCGCCAACATCGCTCGCCGTCGCCTGCCGCTCATCGAAGAGGGTGGACTCACCTTTGCCGTCAACTTTGACGATTATCTGGATGTGGGCATCTTCCTGGATCACCGCGTCACCCGCAACCTGGTGCGCGAGCACGCCAAGCAGGCGCGTCGCTTCCTCAACCTGTTTGCCTATACCGGCACCGCCACCTGCTACGCGGCGGACGGCGGCGTCGAGGAGACCGTGACGGTCGACCTCTCCAACACCTACCTGGACTGGGCCGAGCGCAACATGCGCCAAAACGGCTTTGTGGGACCGCAGCATCATTTTGTGCGCGACGACGTGCTCGCCTGGATTCGCGACCAACGCCAGACGCGCAACCGCTGGGACCTGATCTTTGTCGACCCGCCCACGTTCTCGAACTCGTCCAAGATGGGCCGTCGCACCTGGGATGTCCAGCGTGACCATGTTGAGCTTTTGGCCGGCGTATCTCGCCTGCTCGCACAGGGCGGCCATGCCATCTTTAGCTGCAACCTGCGCGGCTTCCGCCCCGAGACGCGCAAGCTCGCGCGTGTGGGCGTGGTGCTGGAGGACATTACGGCACAGACCATCCCCGAGGATTTCGCGCGCAATCAGAAGGTGCACCATTGCTATATCGTGCGCCGCCTGCCCATCGAGGACGCCATGGCCGAGGTCGGCTTTAGCGCCGAGGAGATTGCCGAGCGCGTCGAGGAACTGCGCAACCCCGAGGCCCGCAAGCCCCGTGCGGCAGTACCCGCGCACGCGCAGGCCGGCAACGGTAAGTCGAACTTTGCCGGCAAACCCTCCCCCGCCGGCAAGCCCAAAAAGAAGAAGTTCTACGCCAGCAAGCCCAAGGGCAAATAACAAAGTTGCGGTGGAATACGGACTGTTTTGCCTGGAATTAGGCAAATTTAGACCGTATTTCACCGCAACTCATATTGGGATGGCGGATGCCGATCTAGCCTTGGGTGACCAGTCGGTAACCGATGCCCACGTGCGTTTGGATATAGCGCGGATGCGCGGGGTCGGATTCGATCTTCTTGCGCAGCGTGCCCATAAAGACGCGCAGGCTCGCCAGGTCACTCTTAGTTGCCGTGCCCCAAATCTCGTGCAGGATAGACTGGTGCGTCAGCACCTTGTCGGCGTTATGCGCCAGCAGGCATAGCAGTTTGTACTCGATCGGCGTCAGATGCAGCTCCTCGCCATCCATCGTGGCGATGCCGGCATCAAAATCGATATGCAGCTCACCGGTATCGAACGAGCCCTCGGAGGCAACACCGCCCGTTTGCGCATACGAGAGACGCCTGAGCGTCGTGCGAATGCGCGCGAGCAACTCCTCGACCGAAAACGGCTTGGTCAGGTAGTCGTCGGCGCCGGCATCGAGTGCGCGAATCTTGTCCGCATCCTCACTGCGCGCCGAGACCACGATGATCGGCATGCCCGACCATGCGCGCACCGACTCCACCACCTTGACGCCGTCCATATCGGGCAGGCCCAGATCGAGCAGCACAATGCTCGGTGCCTGCGATGAGGCGGCGGCGATGGCGGCATGGGCGGTCTCCACGGCCATATGGCGCAAGCCGTGCGCCTCGAGCGCGGCAACGATTAAGTTGCGAACGGCGGGGTCGTCCTCAACGACCAAGATGAGCGGTTTTACGGCAGAGTTCGGCACAGCGCTACTCCTTATCAAACGAAACGTCGGCGACGGGAAGCTCAATCGTAAAGACCGAGCCGTGCGGGTCCGCCGCGGCAACCTCTATGCTACCGCCATGCGCCAGCGCAATGGAGCGGCAGAGCGAAAGACCCAGGCCCACGCTACGATGGCTGTCGGCAAGACCGTGGTTGGCGGTGTAGAACGACTCAAAGATTCGCTCGCGGTCCTCGGGCGCAATGCCCGGGCCGTCATCGGCCACCGAGCACGCCACGCGTCCATCGTCGACGCCAATCGAAATCACGATATGCGAGCCTGCGGGCGTATAGGTGATGGCATTGTTCACCAGATTGACCACCAGCTGCACCATCAGGCGCGCATCGACGTTAACGAGCGCCGGTTCATCACACGCCACCACCTTAAGGTCATGCTCGCGCACGGCCGGACTTACGTGGCGCAGCGCCTCCTCGACGATATCGTCCATAAGCTCGAGCGTAGTCGACAGATGCATGCCGCCGCCCTCGAGCTTGGTGATGGCAAGCAGGTTCTCGACAGTGGCGTTGAGCCACAGCGCATCCGAGCGAATGGATAGAAGCAGGCCGCGGCGCGTCTGGGCATCGAGCACGGCGGTGCCGGTCGAGCCCTGGTCGAGCAGCACGTCGGCATTACCCGAAATACTAGTGAGCGGCGTGCGCAGATCGTGCGAGATGGAGCGCAGCAGGTTGGCGCGCAGCTGTTCGTTTTTGGCGAGTACCGCCGCCTCCTCGCGTGCCTCCATGGCGCGGGCGCGATCGAGTGCCAGCTCGCCTTCGCTCACGATAGCATCGGCAAGTGTCCGTTCCTCATGCGTCAGCACGTCGGGCTCGGCAACGATAGCCAGCACGCCCACCACCGAGGCGGGGTCGCCCGAGCGCACGAAACCGTCGCCCGTGCGAACCGTCAGGTAGATGCCATAAAACGCCGAGCCGCCAAACGTGGCATCGAGCGGCGTTCCCACGTAGGCGGACGCCGAGAGCCGCGGCGGCATCTGCGGCGCCAGTTCGTGCACCGGCGCGGCATCGCCCACGGCCGTGTACGTCGCACGCGGCAGCAGGTCATCACCCTCGTCGTCGGCGCTGTACCACACGACCGAACAGCCCGAAAGACGCGCCAGCTGCGTTGCCATGGCGTGAACGATCTGATGCTGATCGGCGCACCGCTGCAGCATGCGGTTGGTCTCGAGCACCATATGCGTGCGGCGGTCGCTGGCGGCAGCCTGTGCCAAGGCGCGGCGCAGGGCCAACGCAATCGAGCTCGACACAAGCGAGACCACGAACATGATGAAGAACATGCCGGGATAGCAGCGGTCGATAAGCGACAACGAGTAGCGCGGGTCGACAAACAAGAAGTTGTAGAGCGCCACGGCGGCAGCCGAGCTCAGCAAGCAATACAGGCGACTCCAGGTAAAGAATGCGCACAGCTGAACGGCGAACACATAGACGATCATGATGCTCGGCGCGAGACCCGGATGGTCGAGCAGCGCGCCCACAATCGTCGCCGCGACCAGCAGCCCCACCGATACGCAGGCGTCATACAGAGGAGTGCGGCGCGTCAGCGTTGTGCGCCGCCACCAAAAGCTATCGGCAATATCGCCGTCCGTACGGACGTCCATCAGCGTCCCGCCCCTCTCTCAAAAACAAAAACCACCACAAAGGGGACAGGCACCCTTGTGGTGGTTTCCCCTTGTGGTGGTTCCAAGTGTATAGCCTTTGCAGTCTGCGGTCGTTAGACAAACAGCACGTGCGCGAGCAGTGCGCACACGCACGCCGCGACAAGCACCGTCACCACGATCGAAATCACGCGGTCGGCCATGTCCATGTTGGCCCGATTCGTAAAGAACCGATCTTCGGCAGCATCGGCGCGTACCTCACGCACCAGCTCGGTCGCAAGATCGCGACCGCCAAGCACCTTTGCATCCATGGTTTCCTCCCAGGACTCAATCCCCGTCATTACAAGCCCGCCCGTTCGCAGACAAACCTCGAGCGTCGACTACGGCCGCTCGTTGGGAGCCAGGCGCTGCATCTTGTTCACGGCCTTGAACTTGGTGAACAGCGGCACGTACTCAAAGCTCACGTTGGAGTTCTCCAGGCCGTACCAGCGTGCAGGCGTGCCGGCAGCGCGGCGGATGATGTACTTGAGCGTGATGGCCGTACGCTCGCTGGGCTCCACATCGCTTTCGGGCGCCAGAAGCTTACGGATCAGGACGAACTTGAACGTGCCGATGTTACCCGGATCCTTGTAGACCGAGTAGTCATGCGTCTGCGGCGGCAGCTCGCCGGTGGCAGCCAGGTCCTGAACAACCTGACGCAGGTAGGCATTGACGCGCTGGTTGATCTTGTAGCCCAGGTACAGATGCACGCGGAACACGTAGTCGGTGCCGAACGTCTCGACCGAATAGGCAAAGGTGTGCGGTTCGTCCATGGTCTCGACATTCACAAACCACCAGGCGCGGGCGCGCTTGGGATGCTTGTCCAAGATCGAGTAGACGATATCGCGGTCGATGTAGTCGGTATGGGTGTCCTTGGTCAGGTACACGACGTTGTCGCTCATGCGCTCGTAACGGTCGTCGTCGCGCAGGCGCTTGAGCTGCGGCAGGTAGCTGCGCAGCGGCAGCAGCGTAAACTGGCGCTGCTCGACCGCCGTGCCGTTGTACCAGCACACCATAATGCCCATGATGAGTGCAGCCATGAGAATGGTGAAGTAGCCGCCGTGGAAGAACTTGGTGAGCGAGCTCACGAAGAAGAAGCCTTCGAGCAAAAGGAAGAAGGCCGCGAAGATCCACGGAGCAACCTTGAGCTTGCGCTCCTCATGCAGGTAGAAGAAGAGCAGCAGCGTGGTGCACATCATAGTCAGCGTGATGGCAAGGCCGTAGGCGGCTTCCATATGCGCCGAGTTCTGGAACAGCAGCACCACGATGACGCAGCCGACAAGCATGACGTTGTTGACCATGGGGATGTAGAGCTGGCCCTTGGTCTCGGCAGGGTAGAAGACCTGCATGTGCGGCATAAGGTCCAGACGGCTGGCCTCGGACACCAGCGAGAATGCGCCGGTGATGAGCGCCTGCGAGGCAATGATGGCCGCGACGGTGGAAAGGCCGACGGCAAACGGGCGCAGGCCCGGGGCGAGCATCTGGTAGAACGGGTTGAGGTCGGCAATGCCCATGAGCTCGGGGTTGGCAGCGTTGTTCATAAGCCAAGCGCCCTGGCCCATATAGGAAAGCAGCAGGCAGCACTTAACGAACGGCCAGGTGGCGTAGATGTTGCCGCGGCCGACGTGGCCCATGTCGGAGTAGAGCGCCTCGGCACCGGTGGTGGCAAGGAAGCAGCTGCCCAGAATCATGATGCCCGCGTGGTTGTTGGGGCTCAGCAAAAAGGCGATGCCACGCACCGGGTTGAGGCACAGCAGCACGGCGGGGTGCTGGAAGACAAAGAATAGACCCGTGCCGCCCAGGAACAGGAACCACAGCGTCATGATGGGGCCAAAGGCGTGACCGATCTTGGCCGTACCGATGCGCTGCACCAAGAAGAGCACGATGATGATGGCGAGCGTAATGGCGACGACGCGACCCTGGTCATCGCCCAGCACGGCATGGACCGCCGGGATGGTGCGCAGGCCCTCGATGGCCGTGGTAACGGTAACGGCCGGCGTCAGGATGCCGTCGGCGAGCAGCGCGGCGCCACCCAGCATGGCGGGGATGATAAGCCACTTGCCACAGCGCTTGACCAGGCTGTACAGGGCAAAGATGCCGCCCTCACCATGGTTATCGGCGCGCAGCGAGATGAGCACATACTTGATGGTGGTCAGCAGCGTGACCGTCCACACGACAAGGGAGAGCGCGCCAAGCACGAACTCCTCCGTCACGCTTCCGATGCCGCCGTTGCCGGCAACGAGCGCCTTGGTTACATACATAGGGCTGGTGCCGATATCGCCGTACACCACGCCCAGCGTGACGAGCATCGCCGAGATGCTCACAGGAATAGCAGCGTGCGAGGCTGCCTCCTTGGCCTTTTGTTCCATAAGCCGGTTTCCTCCCAACTTTAATGTTCGAAGGGATTATAGGTAATCGGCCCATGTTTGAATGGCACTGTTTTCCCAGCTAGATAAACATTTATACGGCCTTTAGGCTACCGCGGCGATATGGAATGTGACAAAGGGACTGTCCCTTTGTCACATTCGTCATTTTCCGAGCCAATTTTTGAACCACC
Organism: uncultured Collinsella sp.; assembly: GCA_937969105.1. Classification (GTDB taxonomy): domain Bacteria; phylum Actinomycetota; class Coriobacteriia; order Coriobacteriales; family Coriobacteriaceae; genus Collinsella. The sequence continues at coordinate 13,343 of CALBUZ010000155.1, forward strand.
ACTCCATGGAGCGGCTCATCTCGGCCATAAAGGGACTCGTGTGCTTGCGGGTATAGATATCCACCACGCGCTCCCCCACCTCGCGGGCATGCGGACGAAACATCGCGTCCATCTCGGCCACCTGCGCGTCCATGGTCGCGGCATCCGCACGGCAGTAGCGCTCCTCGTGCACCAGGTTTACCACGGGATGCGCGATCGCCGGACGCTCCTTCCGGGGCGTGCCGATGATGAGCATCGATAGCGGCATGGTATAGGGTGGCAGATCGAGCAGCTCGGCAACTTCCTCGGCATTCTCGACGATATCACCGATGTAGCAGCTCCCCAGGCCCAGGGCCTCGGCGGCAACCACGGCGTTTTGCGCGGCGATCACGGCGTCTTGGGCCGCGATGGCAAAGTCGCCCAAACCCGGCGCGCGGCGGGGTGCCTTGCCCGTGCGCTCGACAAACTCGGGCTCAAAGCAGCCCACGTGCTCAAACAGATCGATCCACTTGGCATAATCGACCACAAATATCAGTGCCCAGGGCGCCTTGGCGATCATGGGCTGGTGGTCGCACAGGTCGGCCAGGCGATCGAGTGTAGCCTGCTCGCGGATGCTCACGATGGAATACATCATCATGGCGCCTGCCGACGGCGCACGGCTCGCCGCGTGCAGAATCGCTGCCCGCTGCTCGTCGGTCACCGCCACGGGACGGTCGTCGTCATCACGCGCGAAGGCGCGCGTAGACGAGCGATGCTCCAAGATGTCCAGCACCGCATTGCCCGTGGTCTCGACCGGATAACCGTTCGTATCCACGCCCGCAGCTCCGCCGCAGCACTCGGCACCCGTCATACAAACCTGCTCGCCCATAGCTCTATCCTCGCCAATTCTTTAAGAAGCCTTTACGTTTCCGTGTAATTCCCGTCCATTATCGCGCAGGTCGCCACTACATTGCGCCACACCGCCGCACATGCGCGTTAATATGGCTGGTTGTTGTGCGCAGCCCGCAAATGCAGCGCATATTTAGGTAACAATCGGGTAAACCCCCGCTTTCGTAGGTTTTAAGTTTGTGAGGAGTCTCAGCATGTTCGCTGCCGCCATCTCGCTCGTCGGTCTTGCGGCGACCGTCTACCTTGTTTTGCGCGAAGCCAAGGCCATTCGCGCTCAGTCGGGCACCGTTGCCAAGGGCGCCTTCGCCTGGAGCGTCGCCTTTGGCCTGTTCCAGCTCTTTTTGACCGTCTGGGGCGCTATTGGCCTCGTCGCGCAAAACGAGCCGCTCGCCTTCGTGATGCTCATCCTGACCAACGCCATCCTCACCGGCTGCGCTTGGGCCAGCATCGCCCGCGACCGCATCGCCCCGCGCGTCTTTGCGTTCGCCGGGCCCGACGCCCCCGCCCCCACCGGCAAGCTCGCCCACCTGCGCGGAGCCTTTGTGGGTAAACCGCTCGTCGCCGCCGTCCTGTGCCTGCTGCTCGCCGGCGTCTTTGCGCTGCTGGGCATGGAGGTCTCGTCCAACCACGACTTTACCTGGGTCTACCCCCTGTGCATCCTGCTCGAGTGGGCCATCATCACCACGCTCATGGTCGGCCTGTTCTTCCTGTTCCAGCGCCACGGCGCAGCTCCCGCGGTCCTGGCCTTTGCCCTCTTTGTCCTGGGCATTGCCGAGTTCTTCGTCATCACGTTTAAATCCATGCCCATCCAGCCGGGCGACCTTTCGGCCATCTCCACCGCCGCCGCGGTCGCCGGCACCGGCTACACCTTCTCGATCTCACTGTTCTGCGTGCTGTCCATGGGCTTTACCGCCATCGCCATGCTGCTATGCGAGTACGCCGGCCTGGTGGCACCGCACCGTCAGAAGGGCGCCGCCAACGCCAAGCGCATGCTGCTCACCAACCTGCTCGTCGCCGTGCTGTGCCTGGGCGGCGTGACCGCGCACGTCACGCTCATCGACTACTACAACACCCTCGGCATCACCGTCTACACCTGGCGCCCGCTCGAGAGCTACTGGCGCGAGGGCTACCTGCCCGCTTTCATTAGCGCAGCGCAGTCCATCAAGCCGCCCAAACCAGCCGACTACTCCGTCGACGATGCCAAGGCCACGCTCAAAAAGTACGCCAAGGCCTACGACAAGTCCGACGCGGCCAAGAGCGACGAGCGCGCCGCCGCAAAGGAGCAGTTCGACAGCGAGAAGCCCACGGTCATCGCCATCATGAACGAGACCTTCTCGGACCTATCCATCTACCAGAACATGCGTGCCGGCTACAAGGGCCCGCAGTACTTTAAGAACCTGTCCAACTGCCTCAGCCGCGGCAAGCTCTATGTGAGCGCCTACGGCGGCGGCACCGCCAATACCGAGTTTGAGTTTATGACCGGCAACTCCATGGCCAACCTGGGCTCGGGTGTGTACCCCTACACCATCTACAACATGGAAACGACCGGGAATCTGGCAGAGCAGTTCAAGTCGCTCGGATATTCCACCACGGCCATGCACCCCAACCACGCGACCAACTGGAACCGCGAGAACGTCTACAAGGACTTTGGCTTTGATCAGTTCCTGTCCATCAACGACTTCCAGGGAGCCGACACCCTGCGCGGCATGGTGACCGACCAGGCTACCTACGACAAGATTCTCGAGTTGCTCGACCAGAACGCCGATCCGCAGTTTATCTTCGACGTGACCATGCAGAACCACTCGGGCTACGACACGGGCCTGCTGCCGGTCGACAAGCAGATGCATCTCAACATCGACACGACCGACCTGGACGCCAAGACCGTCGAGGACGGCACGCTGTCCGATGTCGACGAGTATGTCTCGTGCATCGAGCAGTCCGATCAGGCGCTGCGCTACTTCCTCAACGCCTTGAGCAAGCTCGACCGCAAGGTAGTCGTGGTGTTCTGGGGCGACCATCAGCCGTTCTTCCCGTCCAAGTTCAACGATAAGTGGTTTACCGGCGAGGACGATGCCACGCACCAGGAACGTCTGTGGCAGACCGACTACATCATCTGGGCCAACTACGACGTTGCCGGCTGCGACCAGACGAGCGAGGTCGACGACCTGTCCACCAACTATCTGTCCACCCAGCTGATGCAGCTAATCGGCGCACCGCTGACCGACTACCAGAAAGCGCACATGACGCTGCGCGAGTCGCTGCCTGCTATCAACTCGGTCGGCTACGAGGACGCCAGCCTGCGCTGGGCGCTCTCCTCCAACGTCACCGGTGACGACGCCGCCGCAGCAGCCGCCACCAAGGCGCGCGAGGATTACGCCAAGATGCAGTACTACGAGATGTTCCGCGACGGCAAGAACGTGTACACCGAGCACTTCCAGA
>CALBUZ010000156.1 GCA_937969105.1 uncultured Collinsella sp.
ATCGCGCCGAGAGTACTGCGGGGTCAGCCCGTGGGAGGCCAGGGCGCCGCTGACCGGTGGACGGCACCGAGCCGTCAATCGACTTGAAGAAGGGGGAGGCCTCGCGGCCTCCCCCTTTTTTGCGTTATAGGCAACATTCCTAATGTAATTAAATCAATCCAATCATCCACCGCTGAATATAGACGTTCACCGTTCTGTGGCCGGTTCTCTGTTCTCAATGGACTAATATTTGCTTTAGTGCGCTGATGCGCTTGTCCTGTTTTACACGGGTCGTTTTATTGATTGTGACGGAAGGACTCACATGGCAGATGTTCATGACCTGCTTGATACTTGGATTGCCAATGTCAAGGATGAGGAGCTCCTCGCTGAGCTCAACACGATGAAGGAGCAGGGTGATGAGGACGCCATCACCGACGCTTTCTTCCAGGATCTCGCCTTCGGTACTGCCGGTCTTCGTGGCACTATCGGTGCAGGTACTAACCGTATGAATATCTATACGGTCGGTCGTGCGACCCAGGGATTCGCTGACTACCTTAATGCGACCTTCGAGCATCCGACGGTCGCCATCGCTCGCGATAGCCGCAATAAGGGCGAGCTGTTCGTTAAGACGACGGCTGCCATTCTTGCAGCAAACGGTGTGACGGCCCTCGTGTATCCCAAGATTTCTCCCGTGCCGACGCTTTCCTGGGCCGTCCGCGACCTTAAATGCTCCGGTGGCATTTGCATGACCGCTAGCCATAATCCGGCGCCTTATAACGGCTATAAGGCCTATGGCCCCGACGGCTGCCAGATCACCAGTGAGGCCGCCGATGCAATTTCTAAGGCTATTGCCGAGACCGATACGTTTACCGGCGTGAAGTCCATGGACTTTGATGAGGCTCTTGAGCAGGGTCTGGTCAAATGGATCGACGACTCGTGCCTCGAACGTTATTTTGACGCCGTTCTCGCCCGCGGCGTGACCAACCTTTCTGCCGAGGAAATCGCTGGCGCCCCGCTTAAGCTCGTCTACACTCCGCTCAACGGCACCGGCCTCATTCCCGTCACGACGGTGCTCGAGCGCGCTGGCATCACCGATGTCACGGTTGTTCCCGAGCAGAAGGAGCCTAACGGCGATTTCCCGACCTGCCCGTATCCTAACCCCGAGATTCGTCAGGCCATGCAGAAGGGCATCGATCTTTGCGAGCAGGTTCACCCTGATCTGCTGCTTGCAACGGATCCCGATGCCGACCGTGTTGGCGTTGCCGTCAAGAATGGTGATGACTACCTGCTGCTGACCGGTAACGAGATGGGCGTCCTGCTGCTCGACTATATTTGCAAGACCCGTGCCGCCCGCGGCGAGGACCTCACCAAGAAGGTCGCGGTTACTACCATTGTTTCTTCCGCCATGGTCGATGCTCTGGCCGAGGAGTATGGCTTTGAGCTCCGTCGTTGCCTGACGGGCTTCAAGTACATCGGTGACATCATTACCTCGCTTTCCGATGCTGGTGAAGTCGATCGCTTTATCTTCGGTTTTGAGGAGAGCTACGGCTATCTGGCCGGCGATCACGTACGCGACAAGGACGCGGTGAGCACTTCGCTGCTGATTTGCCAGATGGCTCAGTATTACAAGCTCCAGGGCAAGAACCTCGCCGACGCGATGCACGAGTTGTACGAGAAGTATGGCTACTATCACAACAAGACGATTTCGCTGAGCTATCCGGGTGCTGAGGGTGCGGCAAAGATGGCCGGCATCATGGCCGGTCTGCGCGAGAACCCGCCTGCGGAGCTCGCTGGTTCCAAGATCGAGGCCGTCGTGGATTACAACACCTGCGTGAACGGCCTGCCGAAGGCTAATGTCATTGAGTTCGATCTCGAGGGCGGCAACAAGGGTATTGTTCGTCCTTCCGGCACCGAGCCCAAGATTAAGCTGTACATCTTCGCTAAGGGCGCGGATGCCGCCGAGGCAGATGCAGCACTTGACGCGATTGAGGAGTCCGGTCGCAAGCTGCTGGCCTAAGGCTTTGAAAGCCTATTTCTATAGATAGACAGAGGAGGGGATCTCGGAAACGAGGTCCCCTCTTTATTACTGGCAAATACAGCTGAGAATCCCAAACTGTGTAGGAAATGTGTACGCCCAGATTCCCGCCCGCGGGGGCCCTCCGGTCTGGCAATATATCTCCTTGCCGCGCGG
>CALBUZ010000157.1 GCA_937969105.1 uncultured Collinsella sp.
GTCTCAAGAAGGAGTAATATCGGGACTTGCAGCGACGGACCTCGGGACGCTCTTACACCACGTCTGCGCGCGCCACCGAATGAGCGTGGATAATCTCCCGTTTTTGGCTCGTAAGGGGGCTCAAAGTGGGAGATTTTCCACGCTCATCTTGCGGGTGCGATACAGCGGCGGCTAGGCGCTGACGAAGTTGGGCAGTGGCAGGTCGTGGGCGTCGGTGGGAACGTGGTCGACGCGCTGTTCGTCGAAGGTGATGCCGATGATTTGGCATGCGGGCGAGACCGTGGGCAGGTAGCGGTCGTAGCAGCCTCCGCCGTAGCCCAGGCGCGCGCCGGTGCGGTCGAAAGCCACGAGCGGCACGACAACCATGTCGAGCTCGGCGGCGGGCACGATGGGGAAGCGGACGCTGTCGACGTCCGTGGCTGCGAAGGCCCGCGTAGGGTGGGCGATAAACGGGGCCTCGGACGCATCGCCGGCAGAGACTGCCCGCATGCACATGCGCTGGCCACAAGCCATGGCGTCTGTTGCCGAGAGCATGCACGGATAGGCCACGCGCCAGCCACGCGCGACGGCCGCGGCGGCAAACGCGGCTGGGTCGACCTCGGAACCCATGGCGGCATAGACGGCAACGGTGCGTTGGTCCGCAGTGCCGCTGGACTCCATCAGCTCAACAAGCCGCGCGCATACAACAGCAGACTTCGCTGCCCGAACATCCAGATCAATAGCATCGCGCCGAGCAATCACTGCCCGCCGCAACTCAGCCTTATCCATCCCAGTCTCATCTCCCAAACCTACCAAAAAGGGACAGGTTTATTTTGGCAGCTTTTATCTGGGCAAACGCGATATGGGCAGTAAAGCCACCGCAAATATGCCTGTGAACTGCGCCCTTTGTGGTTGTTTGAGCCTATGCGTTAATGCTATAACGCCGCAGCGATTGCTTCAGTCACAAACTTATTGAGTGACACACCCTTCTTTGCCGCTGCCAGCGCCGCTTGCTTGTGGAGCTCGGAGCCCGTTCTTACGTTGAACAAGCCCTTAAAAGCCCGCTCGGGTTCCTTGCCATTCTTGGCGCAAAACTCAAGGTAATCGTCGACGGCGTCGTGGAAGCATTGCTCCACTTCTTCAGCCGTGGAGCCTTCAAATACGATTGCGTCCCTAATGCCGGTGACCATACCTGTTAGCACATGCTGTTCGGCATCGAACTCGACTGGGGCGAAATAACCCTTGTATGCCAAAACGTTACTCATGACTACCTCCGACATCTTGCAGAAATCGAACGATGTTTCGAATGGTCCCCGCTGTCAATTCGTCAGATGGATGTGGCGCGTGCATTACGAACATCCTGCCATCTGATGGCCTGTAGAAGCGAACGCGCGATCCGGATGTCTTGCCTTTGTTGTCCATTTCAAAGCCATATGAAGCCATGACTTTTAAAAAATCGGCATACCGATACGTCGAAGGGCAGCTAAGCAGTTGGGCGATGAGTTTAT
>CALBUZ010000158.1 GCA_937969105.1 uncultured Collinsella sp.
AGCAGGGTTGCATGCGGCAAATTGTTAAAAATGGGTATTTATAAACGCCGTGGCGGCAATTTTAAAAATCTTTAAGCGGTGTTGTGAACCACTGGTATGTATTTCGCGACCACAACCATGCGCTCGCTGACCTGCGGCTTGGCTCAGTTTGTCCCCGCAGCGCCGTATCTTGTCCACGGATTCGTCAAGCATTTGGTCAGCATTTGGTTGGAAGACGCATGAAGTGCCGTGTGAGTATGGACATATGTGGAGGTCATGAGGTTGTAGCTGCATATTCTTGCAGCCTGGGAGGTTGAAAGATATTATTACCAAGTCTTTTCCTGCTTCAGGCGCACCTTCACGACCTGAAGCCACATTTGCCCAGAGGAGGTGACAATATGAAGGCTTATGAACTGCTGTTCTTTGTTGACCCGTCGCTCGACCCCGAGACTCGTCTCGCTGTTATGAAGCGTATCGATACCACGATCGCTGAGGGCGCTGGCAAGGTCGACTCCGTTGACGAGTGGGGCAAGCGCAAGCTCGCCTACGAGATCAACGACCTCACCGATGGTGACTACACCCTCATCAACTTCCACGCAGATCCTACCCAGATCGCCGAGCTTGATCGCGTCCTGCGCATCACCGACGCTGTGGTCCGCCACATGATCGTCCGTCGCGACGACCAGGAGTAAGACTGTCGTTTTGGACTGGGCTTGTGCCCCAAGAGGAAGTAGTGAGTTATGAGCATCAATCGAGTGAACATCACCGGTAACCTCACGCGTGATCCCGAGCTGCGCGCCACCGCCGGCGGAACCCAGGTTCTGTCCTTCGGCGTCGCCGTGAACGATCGTCGCCGCAACCCGCAGACTGGCGAGTGGGAGGACTATCCCAACTTTGTCGACTGCACTATGTTCGGCACGCGCGCCGAGGCCGTGAGCCGTTTCCTGGCAAAGGGAAACAAGGTCGCGATCGAGGGCAAGCTGCGCTACAGCTCTTGGGAGCGCGACGGCCAGCGCCGGAGCAAGCTTGAGGTCATCGTCGATGAGATCGAGTTTATGAGCTCCCGTGGTGGCCAGGGTGGCTACGATCAGGGCGGTTACGCCCCCGCAGCTCCCGCGCCCGCAGCACGTCCTGCCGCACCGGTGGCTACGCCGCCCGCGGTCGACGTCTACGATGAGGACATCCCGTTTTAAGGGCTGTTCACCTATTTTTGAGTGAGAGGCGGCTTCGGTTCGCCGAAGTTGCCAAATGAAAGGTATTTTGACATGGCTAATGATTTTTCTGCACGTCAGCCGCGTCGTAAGTACTGCCAGTTCTGCAAGGAGAACACTGAGTTCATCGACTATAAGGACACTCAGCTTCTCCGTAAGTACATGACCGACCGTGGCAAGATCAAGCCTCGTCGCGTCACTGGCGCTTGCACGCAGCATCAGCATGACATCGCCAACGCCATCAAGCGCGCCCGCGAGATGGCTCTCCTGCCGTACACCGTCCCCGTGGTTTCCTCTCGTGGCAACCGCGACCGCGGCTAAGAAGGGAGACGCATCATGAAGGTTATTCTTCTCGATGAGATCAAGGGCAAGGGCGGCGAGGGTGACGTCGTAGAGGTCGCTCAGGGTTACGCTGAGAACTTCCTGTTCCCCAAGAAGCTCGCTGTTGCCGCCACCAAGGGCAACCTCAAGCAGCTTGACGAGCGTCGCAACAACATCGCCAAGCGCGAGGCCGTCCGTCTGGCTACCGCCAACGAGACCAAGGCTGCCTTCGAGGGCAAGACGGTCACCGTTGACGTCAAGGTCGGCGACGAGGGCATCCTCTTTGGCTCCGTTACCGCCGCTATGATCGCTGACGCCATCAAGGCTCAGCTCGGTATGGACATCGACCGCAAGCGCGTCGAGCTCGGTAAGCCCATCAAGGTTGCCGGTGCCCATACCGTTGCTATCTCGCTGTACCGCGAGATCAAGGCCGAGGTTGTCGTTCTCGTCGGCGTTACCGCCGAGGAGCTCGCTGCCGAGGCTGAGGCTGAGGAGACCGCTGAGGTCGCCGAGGCCGAGACCGCCGAGGTCGAGACTGAGGCTGCTGCCGAGTAGCATTTGCTGCAACGCAACAATCTTGTTCTAAGAAGGGCGCTCTGGGAGACCAGGGTGCCCTTTTGTTTTTTGCGCTGAGTGAGTGTCATGGTGAACGTTGCGTCGAAGTCCTATATACGGGACCGTTCATCCGTTTCGTTCGGTGATGATTGCCGGGGCGCGGCCCGTTTTGGGACTGTGGCTGATACTATGGATGCTCGCAAGCGATATGAATGAGGATGCTCATGGCATATGACGAAAGGGAGACGGGGCTGACGGTCGAGGACCGTGGCTCCAAGTTGGGTCTCCCTCAAAACCAAGATGCAGAGGCCAACGTACTGGCCGCCATGCTGCTGTCGCCCGAGGTGGTCGAGGAGGCCCAGGTCGAGCTGCAGCCCGATGACTTCTACCGGCCCATTCATAAGACCATCTACACCGCGATGGTCGATATGTACAACAGCCGCATTCCCATCGACTCTATCTCGCTGATCGATTACCTGCGCAGCATCAACAAGCTTGATGCCGTGGGCGGCGAGGCCTACATTTTGGAGCTGATGGGTCAGACCCTGTCGCTCGTCAACTGGCAGCACCATGCCGCCATCGTCCGTCGCGACTCGATGCTGCGCGAGCTGATTGGTGCCACCAACGAGATCAACGCCCTGGCCTATAACGCCCCTACCGACACCAAAGAGGTCGTGGAGCTGGCCGAGAGCAAGTTGCTCAAGGTCACGGCGCGCGAGGTCAAGTCGAGCTATAAGACACTGACCGAGTTTATGGTCGAGGCCTATAACGAGGCCGAGGAAGTGTGTAAGGCCGGCGGACAGGCCGCGGGCGTGCCCACCGGCTTCCCGTCGCTCGACCGCATGCTTATGGGTTTCCGCGAGGGCCAGCTCATCATTATCGGCGCCCGCCCTGCCGTGGGTAAGACGTCGTTCGCTCTGAACTTGGCGCTGAATGCCGCCGCTGCGGGCTATACCGTCGGCTTCTTTTCGCTGGAGATGTCGGGCAAGGAAATTGCCCAGCGCCTGATTTGCGCCTACGCCATGATTTCAATCAGCGACTTCCGTACGGGCCGCATTAGTCCCGAACAGTGGGCCAACATCAACGAGGCCACGCAGACCTTGTCTAAGCTCGACATTCTGATTGACGATACGCCCGGCACCACGGTGACCGAGATTCGCGCCAAGAGCCGCCGCATGCTCCACAATAAGGAGAAGGCCATCATTATCCTGGACTACCTGCAGCTGGTGAGTCCTCCGCCGGGACGTCGCTCCGAGAGCCGTACCGTCGAGGTCTCCGAGATGTCGCGTGGTTTAAAGATCATGGCCAAGGAGCTTAAGATCCCGCTCATTGCGCTGTCGCAGCTGTCGCGTCAGGTCGAGTCCCGTACCGGCAAACGCCCGCAGCTGTCCGACCTGCGTGAATCGGGCTCCATCGAGCAGGACGCCGACATCGTTATGTTCTTGGACCGCTCCGCCGATGAGGCCGAAGCCTCGCGTGACGATCGACCCGACGAGGGCGTTACGCGTATCGTCGTGGCCAAGAACCGTTCGGGCCCGATCGGTGACGTCGACCT
>CALBUZ010000159.1 GCA_937969105.1 uncultured Collinsella sp.
TTTGCTCTTCACGCGCCCCTTCTCATCTGGTTTGACATCAGCCTCATGACTCTTCGTGTAGAAGTCAACCATCTTGTGTATGGGATGGGTTTTGCGGGGTCTTCAACGTCGATGTGTAGGTCGAAACCTTTGTAAAGATCTCCATAGTGAATGTAAAGATAGGCACCCTTATCGTACATGCGGGTACGGGGGACGCTGGCGCCGCGGTAGAAGCTACAAACGTCACCAAGTGCGACTCTACATCCCATAACCAATCGCCTCCAGATTCTTCTTAATCTGCTCCTGCAAGCGGTTGGACTCTTCAAAGCACTTTGAAATCTCGCTGGTTAGGCGTGCCATCTTCTCCTCAAACGGCTCGCCGTCGTCTTCGAGCTCGGCAATGCCTACGTAGCGACCGGGCGTCAGGATGAAATCTTGCTTGGCGATTTCATCCAAATCTGCTATGGCACTGAACCCCTTCACGGGCTCGAACTCGCCCTTGCGGAAGGAGTCGAATGCGGATGCAACTTTGTTGATGTCCTCTTCGGTAAACTCGCGTAGTTTGCGAGAGACCATGGTGCCCATTTCGCGGGCATCGATGAATAGCGTCTTGCCGGACTGAGCCTTCTTCTTGTTCAGGATCCACAGACACACGGGAATTTGGGTGCTGTAGAACAGCTGCCCCGGCATGGCTACAATGCCCTCGACCAAATCGTCCTCTACGATAGCGCGTCGGATATCGCCCTCGCCGCTCGTCTGGCTCGAAAGCGACCCGTTTGCCAATACGAGGCCAATCTTGCCCGTGCCGTTAAGATGCCAAATCATATGCTGCATCCAAGCGAAGTTGGCGTTGCCCGTGGGCGGCATGCCGTACTTCCAACGTACGTCTTCCTGCAGCGCTTCGCCGCCCCAGTTCTTGAGGTTGAAGGGTGGGTTTGCCAACACATAGTCAAACTTTTCATTCTTGTGCTGGTCGGCGCTGAAGGTGTCTGCATAGTTGCCCAAATCGGCCTCGATGCCGCGAATACCGAGGTTCATCTTTGCGAGCTTCCACGTGGTAGGGTTGCTCTCCTGGCCAAAGATAGTGATGTCCTGTACCACGTTGCCGCCATGGTGCTCGACGAAGGCGGCGGACTGCACGAACATGCCTCCGCTGCCGCAGCAGGGGTCGTACACACGACCGTGGAAAGGCTGGAGGATTTCAACTAGCGTGCGCACGATGCACGACGGCGTATAGAACTCACCGGCGTTTTTGCCCTCCATTGATGCGAATTTCTGTAGGCAATATTCGTATGCGCGCCCTAACAGGTCCTTCTCGCTCTCGTTATCGGTCATTTGTACGTTTGTGAATAAGTCTACGACGTCGCCTAAGCGTCGCTTATCTAGTTCGGGACGAGCGAAGTTCTTGGGCAGCACGTCTTTAAGCTTGTCGTTCTCGCGCTCGATGGCGCGCATGGCATTGTCAATGATCTGGCCAATTTCGGGCGTATGCGCCGCCTGTGAGATGTTCGCCCAACGTGCTTCTTCGGGAACGAAGAAGACATTCTGCTCCATGTAGCAGTCACGATCTTCCTCGTCGCCGTAACCCTCTGCGACGAGCTCTAGATAGCGTTCGTCGAAACGGTCCGAGAGGTACTTCAGGAAAATGAGGCCTAATACGACGTTTTTGTACTCAGCAGCGTCCAAGTTGCCGCGCAGCACGTCTGCGGCGTTCCACAGTTGGTCCTCAAAGCCAACATCGGCCGTGTTCTTCTTGGTGTCCTTAGCCTTGTTTTTAGCCATGCTGTTTTAACTCCCTATGCTGCATTGTCGGCCCAGAGTTCGCACTGATCCATCACGGTGGCCAGTGCCGACTCCATGTCTTCTGGCGGATACTTATGATGTTTGAGCAGACGCTTGATTGCAACGCGCATAGCAGCGCGTGCACTTTGTTTCTTCTGCCAATCGACCGTGCGCATTTCGCGCATCTTCGCAGCGAGCTCTTGCGTGATGGCGACCAACTCGTCATTCCTTTCGCGATAGTAGTCGGCGACTGCCTGCGGTTGTGTTAGTGCCTCGTAAAACGCAAACTCCTCTTCGCTAAGCCCAAGCTCCTTTGCCTTTTGGTTTTCGGAAAGCATTTCTTTTGCCATCTTGAGCATTTCTTCGAATACCTCAGCGTTTGTGAGCTGTCCATTTAGATAGCTATTTACCATGCCTTGCATGAGTTCTGAGTACTTCTTTGCCTGCGTCACGCTCTTCTTGCGGTAGCCCTTGATCTGGTCGTCGATGAGTTTTTTCAACAACTCGTAAGCCAAGTTCCTCTCTTTCATACGCGAGAGGCTCGACAGAAACTTGGGATCAAAAATCGAAACCGTTTCGTCTTCCACCTTAAACAGGTCTATTACGCCGTCGG
>CALBUZ010000160.1 GCA_937969105.1 uncultured Collinsella sp.
GAGAAGGTAATGGACTCCGGCGACAAGATCGAGTCTGGCCAGTATACGTTTGACCTGTATGCGGAGAGGGCCGACGGCTCGCTCGAAAAGATGGATGAGGGTAAGACCAAGACGGGTGAGAACGGCACCGCTACGGTCGACTTTGGTAAGGTTCACTTTAAGCTTGGCAATGCTACCAGTGGAACTCAAGAGCAGACGATTGACCTTGCCGGTGCCGTCAACGATGGTATTGCCACCAAGCTGCACAATGCCGACCACACCACTACCTACAGCTTTAACCTGGTGGCAAAGGAGCGCTTGGCCAACCTGCCCGAGGGTGTGCGTCCCGTGGATGCGTCCGCGACGTGCCGCGTGCTGCTCGAGGTGACCGATAACAACAACGGCAAGCTTGCGTCCAAGGTGACCTATCGCGACGGTACCGAGAAGGGCAAGATCGTCTTCCACAACACACGCGATAAGGTCAAGACGATCGGCACGGTCGCGAAGCCCGATGTGGACATCGACGGGCAGCTGCTCTCCGTGGGCGACTCCTACGTCTACACCATTAACTGGGTCAACACCGAGGCCGATGACAATGGCAACCTGGTTCCGGCCAAGGTGACCGTGACCGACGAGCTTCCCACGGGCGTCGTGTTCGAGGCCTTTGAGGGCAAGAACGCCGATAAGGGCACCGCGAGTGGCCAGTCGCTCACTTGGAACCTGGGCGAGCAGCCTGCGGGCAGCCACAGTTCGGTGCGCGTGCGCGTCAAGATTACCGAGGATGCTGTGAAGGACGCCCAGGGTGCGGTCGGCGCCATCAACAATGCTGCCACCGTTACGATCGGCAACAAGAGCTATACCGGCACCACGACCAATTACGTGCCAAAGAAGTCTGAGATCGATGCTCAGGATTCAACGGGGTCGGGTGTGGCGCTGGGTGATGAGCTCACCTACACCATCGGCTACAAGAACACCGAGGGCGCGTCTGCCACGGTGACGATCACCGATGCCGTTCCCGCGGGAACCGAGTTCGTGGGGTTCGCCGGCGACCATAAGGATGCCGGCTCCAAGGACAATGACGGCAACCTCACTTGGACATTGAAGGACGTTCCCGCCGGCAAGGAGGGCACGGTTCAGTTTAAGGTCCGCGTGACCGAGGACGCGTTTAAGAGCGGTGGCGCTTCGGGCGACATCTCCAACCAGGCGTCGGTGGCGGTCGGCAACAACCCTGCCGTTAAGACCAACACCACTACCGACGAGGTGTCTGACGGCTGCCTGACGCTGAGCAAGACGGTCACGGCCGCCGAAGGCATTGTCGCGCCCAACAAGGCATTCACCTTTAGGGTGCTGCTCTATCAGGCCGATGGCACAACGCCTCTGACCGGTACCTTTGCGTATGCTGGCCGTCCCAGCGGCACCAACGGCACCTATGTAAGTGGACAGATCAAGAGCGGGGACACCATCGCGCTTAAGGCCGGCGGCTCCGTGACGGTTACCGTGCCCGTGGGCGCTCGCTACGAGGTGCAGGAGCTCGACTCCAAGGGTGAGCTCATGACGAGCGAGGACGGCTTTGCGGTTGTCGATAAGGCGAACCCCCAGAAGGGTACCGTCGGACAGGCGACGCAGGTGGGCTTCACCAACGTCTACAGCGTGGAGTCCACGAAGGTGGAGAGCGCCTTTAAGGTGCAAAAGAAGATCTCCGGTCGCAACTGGGTGACATCGGATGCCTTTACCACGGCGCTGCGTGCCCAGGGTGAGGCACTCATGCCCAAGGGTGCCAAGGACGGCGTGTCGACGATTGAGCTGCACAAGGATGCCCAGGTTGGCAACTTCGGTACCATCGAGTACACCAAGCCCGGTACCTATACCTATGTGATCGCCGAGCAGCCGGGTGACGAGACGTCGCTCACGTTCTCGAAGGCCACCTATCGTGCCACCGTCACGGTGACCGACAACGGCGCCGGTAAGCTGCTTGCCAAGACCAAGATTGCACAGCTGACCGACGATGCGGGCGACGCTGCTGAGCGCACGGTCGAGGCGGCGATCTTTACCAACACCGCCAAGACCGGCAGCCTCACCGTCAAGAAGACGGTCGTCGGTGGCGACAGTCAGCGCGAGTTCGGCTTCACGGTCGCGCTGGCCGACGGGGACGGCGAGCCCGTCTCCGGCACCTTCGGCAAGGGCGAGCACGCCGTGACGTTCACGGACGGCAAGGCGACCTTCACGCTCAAGGACGGCGGGGAGAAGACCGTCGCCGGCCTGCCCGTGGGCGCGCACTACACCGTGACCGAGGATGCCGCCGAGGGCTACACGACCACGGTCAACGGGGCTGACGGCTCCAAGGCTGAAGGCGCCGTGACCGAGGACGGCGCGACCGTCGCATTCACCAACACGTACGGAACGGCCACCGAGGGCAGAGACGTCTCCACCGCGGGACTCTTCACCAAGACGCTCGAGGGCCGCGACTGGGCGGAGGGCGATAGCTTCCAGTTCGCGCTCACGGGCGAGGACGGCGCTCCCATGCCCGAGGGCTCCGCCGACGGCTCCAAGACCGTAAGTGTGACGGCCGCCGGCACCAAGGCGGGCGATAGGGTCGCCTTCGACTTCGGAGCCATCCGCTACACGCTTAACGACATCAAGGACGCCGGGTTCGCCGAGGTCGGCGGCAAGCGCGTGCGCGCCAAGACCTTCACCTACACGGTGCGCGAGGTCAGGCCCGATGACGGCTCTGCCATCGCCGGTGTGGCCTACGACGGCCACGTCGCTATGATGACGGTGACCGTGACCGACGACGGCTCCGGCAACCTCACGGCCACGACGCCCGCGATCGCGGAGGTGAGCGGCGGCGACTTCGTCAACACCTACACGACCGAGCTCGACTACTCGGCCCGCGCGGGCGTGCTCCTGTCCAAGACGCTCTCCGGCCGCGCCATGGAGGCGGGGCAGTTCGCCTTCACCGTGGCCGCGGACGCCGAGACGGCCGCCAAGCTCGGCCTCAAGACCGACAAGGACGCCTACGCCGTGGCCGCGGCTGACGATGGGAAGGCCGACCTGGTCGACCTCATCGGCGGTGCCGCGGAGAGCGACGTGAAGTTCACCGACGCCGACGCGGGCAAGACCTACAGCTTCACCGTCACCGAGACCAAGCTCGGCGGCGAGGGCTACACCAACGACACCGCGCCGTGCACGGTGACCATCGCGCCCGGCTACGACGCCGCGACGGGCAGGCTCACGGTCACGACCACGGTTGCCAAGGACGGTGTCGAGGTCGCACACAGCGAGGTCTCCACGGCGGATGACGCCGCGGCGACGCCCGCGCCCGTGACGGTCACGTTCCAGAACTCCTACGAGGCCACCGGCGTGCTCGGCGGCGAGGGCAGCGTTGCAATTAACGCCACCAAGACGCTGACGGGCCGCGCCGCGGCGGCGGGCGAGTTCTCGTTCTCCGTCCGCGATGCCCAGGGCGACGTGGTCGCGACCGCGACCAACCGGGCCTCCGGCGACGGCGAGGCCGCGGGGCTCTCGTTCTCGCCCATCGCCTACACCACCGACGCTCTCGAGCAGATGGTGGCGGACGGCACCGCCACCAGGGCCGCCGACGGCTCCTGGGCCATTCCCTATACCGTTTCCGAGGACGGTACGGACCGGCTGCCCGCGGGCGTGACGGCGACCGCGTCGAGCTTCGGCATCACGGTCAAGGCGACCGATAACGGCAAGGGCGGGCTGGATGTGGCCGTGGACTACCCCGAGGGCTCCGATGGCACGCTGTCGTTTGTGAACGGCTATAGCGCCGGCGAGGCGACGGTCGACATCGCGGGCGCCAAGACGCTGGCGCTCAGCCAGGCCGGTCTCGGCCTGGCGCAGGCCGACATCGCGGGCAAGTACACCTTTAAGATTGAACCGCTGGACGGCGCACCCGCACTGGTCGACGCCTCCGGCAAGATGGTGACCGAGGCGACCAATGATGCCGCCGGCAACGTCGAGCTGGGTCACGTCACGTTTAAGCAGCCGAGCGACCTCGATGACGTCGAGATCGACGGCGACGGTCTGCGCACCAAGACGTTCGCCTACCGGGTGAGCGAGTCCGGCTCGGTCGACGGCGTGGTCAACGACGCGACGGCAGCTAGGACCTTCGCGGTCAAGGTGGTCGAGGACACCAACGCGGGCACGCTCGCCGCGGAGGTCCTGCCCGCAGAGGGCACGCTCGAGGGCAAGGGCGCGTTCGAGTTCACCAACACCTACGGCGTGAACCCGACGCCGAGCTCCGTCACCGACCAGATCACGGTGAACAAGAAGCTCAAGGGCCGTGACCTGGCCGAGGGCGAGTTCGAGTTCCAGCTGGTCGAGATTGCCGCCGACGGCAGTGAGAGCGTCGCGGCAACGGGCAAGAACGCCGCCGACGGCACGGTCGCTCTCAGCCCCGTCGCCTACACCGCGCCCGGCACGCACAGCTATGAGCTGCGCGAGGTCGCCGGCACGGCGGGCGGCGTGACATACGACAGGGCGACGTACCGCGTGCGCACGACGGTTGCCGATGCCGGAAACGGTAAGCTCACCGTCAGGCACGAGCTGGCGGATGCCGAGGGCAACCCCACGGGCGGCGACTCGGTGACGTTCACCAACGGCTACGAGGCCGCACCCGTCACCCTCAAGCTGGGCGCCGCCAAGGTGCTCAAGGGCGCCGAGCTCAAGGCGGGCCAGTTTAGCTTTGAGATCAAGAGCCGGGACGGCAAGGTCATGTCGATCGCCAAGAACGCCGCGGACGGCAGCGTCACGTTCGATGCGCTGACGTTCAAGCAGACCGGCACCTACACCTTCACGGTGAGCGAGGTCGACGACGGCCAGGCGCACGTGACCTACGACAAGGCGGTGCACAAGATCGTCGTCACGGTGAGCGACAAGGCGGCAGACGGCACCAAGACGGGCTATCTGTCGGCGAAGGTCTCCTACGAGGGCGACGCCAACATGCCGCCGGTCTTCACCAACAGCTACGCCGAGAACCCCGGGACCCCCGGCACCCCCGAGAACCCCGGCACGCCGGGCGGCGGCTCGGGCGGCGGTTCCGATAGCGGTTCCGGCGGCAGGTCCGGCGACGGCTCCAAGGGCGGTATGCCCGACACCGGCGACCGCAGCCTGCCGGTCGAGGCGCTCGGCGCCATGGCCGGCATCGGCGCGCTGGCCGTCGCGGGCGGCGCGGTCCTGTACCGCAGGCGCCGCTAGCGATATGGACGAGTGGGGCGAATCCATCCGATGGGTCCGCCCCACTTGCCGTGGCGGGCGGGAGCAGGTAAGATATACCGAGCGCCTAGCGCGTTCGATGGGTTCGGATGACGACATGTTCCGAATCTGGTCAGGTCCGGAAGGAAGCAGCCATAAGGAGCCTCTGTCGGGCATCCGGATCCATCGAGCGCGCTTTTTTGCGCGGTTTTTACCGCTATCCAAGATTCTTCTGTAACGAGTTGCTTACGCATCTCCAGGGTTCTCCGTACTATCATGAATCAGATTGAAGAGAGATGATGATAGGGAGCGCCTTTTTATGATTGAGCTGCTCGGGCGTTTTGGTGGCAAGTTTCGCCGGTATATGGTGATTGGTCCTGCGTGCAAGCTGATCGAAGTGATTTTTGACCTGCTGACGCCGCTGGTGATTGCCCAGATGATCGATAAGGGCATCGGCGCACGCGATGTGAACGCTGTCGTCCACTACGGCATGGTGCTCGCCGCCATGGCCGTGATCGGCATCTCGTTTACGCTCGTCTGCCAAAAGATGGCGGCGCTGACCTCGCAGGGCATGGGCACCGATATCCGTGGTGCGCTCTACGAGCACATCAATAAGCTGAGCTATGCCGAACTCGACCGCTTTGGCACGCCGTCGCTCATCACGCGTATCACCAACGACGTCAACCAGGTGCAGCTTGCCGTGGCGCTGGGCGTACGCATGCTCATCCGCTGGCCCTTCTTGGCGGTGGGCTCCATGTGCGCGGCCCTTGCCATCGACCTTAAGCTCGGCGTGATCTTCTTAATCTGCACGCCCGCCATTGGCTTGGTGTTTTGGTTTGTCATGGCGCGCTGCATCCCGTACTACAAGCAGCTGCAGGCAAAGCTCGACCGCATCGCGCTTATCTGCCGCGAAGGCCTTTCGGGCGCTCGCGTGGTTCGCGCCTTCGTGTGCGAGGACCACGAGCGCGAGCGCTTTGCCCAAGCTGCCGATGACCAGGCCAATACTGCCATCGCGGTGGGCAAGCTCTCGTCGATTCTCAACCCCGTCACGTTTCTTGTGATGAACCTGGGCGTGTGCGCCATCCTGTGGGTGGGCGGCATCCAGGTCAACGTGGGCGAACTCACGCAGGGCCAGGTCATGGCGTTCGTCAACTACATGACGCAGACCCTTACCTCCATCGTGTATGTTGCCAACTTGGTTGTAGTCTTCACCAAGGCGAGCGCCAGTGCGTCGCGTCTCAACGAGGTGCTCAATTGCGTGCCGAGCATTACCGACGAGGGCAACCAGCCGGTTGCGCTGCCCGAGCCGGGCGCACTGGCGGGTGGCGCTGTTCCGGTCCCCGCGCTGAGCTTGAGCCATGCGAGCTTCTCCTTTGGCGCGGGCGCCGCCAACGCCGTCAATGACGTGACCCTGGAGCTGCCGCTGGGCAAAACGCTCGGCATTATCGGCGGCACGGGCAGCGGTAAGTCGACGCTCGTCTCGCTCATCCCGCGCCTGTACGACACGGGCACCGGCAGCGTGAGCGTAATGGGTGCCGACGTGCGCGCCTGGCCGCTCGACCAGCTGCGTCATGTGGTTGCGACTGTTCCGCAGCGCGCGTCGCTCGTGAGCGGCACGATCCGCAGCAACCTAACCTGGCGCGACGAGTCGGCAACCGATGAGGAGCTGTGGGCGGCGCTCGATATAGCGCAGGCCAGCGAGTTCGTGCGCAACAAGCCGCAGGGGCTCGGCGCCCCGGTCGAGGCGGGCGGCAAGAACTTCAGCGGTGGCCAGCGCCAGCGCCTGACCATTGCGCGTGCCCTGGTGGGCTCGCCGCAGATTCTGATTATGGATGACTCCGCCTCGGCGCTCGACTTTAAGACCGATGCAGCGCTTCGCCACGCCATCCGCGAGCGCAGCGTACGCGGTGCCGCCGCGGGCGGACTCCCGCTAACCACGGTGATCGTAAGCCAGCGCGTCTCGACCGTGCGTGACGCCGACATGATCTGCGTGCTCGATCACGGCTCGGTCGCGGGCCTGGGCGCGCATGACGAGCTGTATGCGACCTGCCAGCTCTATCGCGAGATTTGCCAGTCGCAGCTGCGTCGCGAGGAGCTCGAGGGCCAGCAGGGGAACGCGACGCCCGTGTCCGCCCCGATCGCCTCCGCATCCGTCTGCGCAAAGGAGGGCTGCTAAATGAATCCGTACACTTCTTCCGGCTCGGTCGCCACGATGACGGCCAACGTGTCCGGCAACGATAGCCTCAACGACCTGGGCGATGGCCCGCGCCAGCCCGGCGACCCCGAACGTTATCCCGTGGATGCGGTGACTCGCCGTCTGATGGGCTATGTCCGTCCGCACCGCATTTCGTTTGTAGCGTCGTTTGTGAGTGCCGCCATCTCCGTGATTTTGCAGCTCTATACGCCTATTCTCATCGGCGAGGGCATCGACCTGATCGTCGCCGCCGGGCAGGTGGACTTCGACGCGCTACTGCCGCTTGTCACCAAGCTCGCGATTGTCGTCGTAGGTACCGCGGCTTTCCAGTGGCTGCAGGGCTATTGCGTCAACCGCCTGTCCTACGAGACGGTGCGCGACATGCGCGTGGAGGCGAGCGACAAGCTCAGCCGCATGCCGCTCAGCTTTATCGACAGCCACGCCCACGGCGACCTTATGAGCCGCGTGGTCAACGACGTCGACCAGGTGGGCGACGGTCTGCTACAGGGCTTTACCCAGCTTTTCACCGGCGTTATCACCATCGTTGGCACGCTCGCGTTTATGCTCTCCATTAACCTGACCATGACGCTTGTGGTGGTGCTCGTCACGCCGCTTTCCATTTTTGCCGCTGGCGCCATCGCCAAGCTTTCCAACAAGAGCTTTACGGCCCAGCAGCGTATTCAGGGTCAGCTCGGTGGTCATATCGAGGAGTATGTGGGCGAGCAAAAGCTGGTTGATGCATTTGCCTACGGCCCGAACGCCCAAGCGCGCTTTGACGCGCTCAACGCCGAGCTCTATACGGCAGGTGAGCGTGCACAGTTTATGGGTTCGCTCTCTAACCCCGGTACGCGCTTTATCAACAACATCATCTATGCCGTGGTCGCCGTGATCGGCTGCGTGGGCGTGATCACGGGCGTGCCGGCGGCGCTTACGGTGGGTGGCGTGCAGATTTTCCTGTCCTACGCCAACCAGTACACCAAGCCGTTCAACGAGGTCACCAACGTCATTACGCAGATCCAGACCGCGTATGCCTCGGCGCGTCGCATGTTTGCGCTGCTCGATGCGCGCGAGCAGGAGCCCGATGCGGCGGATGCCGTGGAACTTACCGCCCCGCAGGGTGAGGTGACCTTTGAGCATGTGGACTTTAGCTACGTGTCCGACCGCAAGCTGCTGCAGGATATCTGTATTGAGGCCAAACCCGGCATGCGCTTTGCCCTGGTCGGCCCCACGGGTTGCGGCAAGACGACGCTCATCAACTTGCTGCTGCGGTTTTACGATATCGATGCCGGACGCATCATGGTCGATGGCCGGTCTTCGCGTGACTACACGCGCGCAAGCCTGCGCCGCGCCTTTGGCATGGTGCTGCAGGACACCTGGCTGTTCGAGGGCACGGTAGCCGAAAACATTGCCTACGGTTGCCCCGATGCCACGCGCGAGCAGATTGTCGAGGCCGCCAAGCGCGCGCATGCGCATAAGTTTATCGTGCAGCTGCCAGGCGGCTACGATACGGTGATCGGCGAGGACGGCGGCACGTTTAGCCAGGGTCAAAAACAGCTGCTGTGCATCGCGCGCGTCATGCTCACCGATCCGGCGATTCTGCTGCTGGACGAGGCAACGTCGAGCATCGATACGCGTACCGAGCTGCAAGTGCAGGCGGCATTCGACGAGCTCATGGCTGGCCGCACGAGCTTTGTCGTAGCACACCGCCTGTCGACGATTCGCAACGCCGATTGCATCCTGGTCATGCGCGATGGCGAGATTATCGAGCGCGGCACGCACGATGAGCTGCTCGCGGCAGGCGGCTTCTACGCCGAACTCTACCGCAGCCAGTTCGCCCAGTGAGCAAGACGTGGGGCAAATGAACTAGGTTTGTTTGCCCCACGTCTCAACTATTTGGGGGCTTACACCGCGGACGTTTTGCCCCCATCGGTGTCGCCCATGTCGCCAATCGACAGACGGTGGTTTACATCTGTCACGTAAGTACTAAGATATTCATCTAATAAATTGCATTAGTGGCTTTGGTTTTGGGGGAAACGAGCAACGTGACTATGACATGCTCTTTGGTGGTCAACAGCAAGAGCGGTAATACCAGGATGGTTTCGGGCGCAATCAAGCGTGCCCTACAGGCTGCAGGCGTCGAGTTTATTCACGCTGCCGCGTTGAGCGACGATGCGGACGCAGATCAGGTTGCGCGCGAGGCGCAGGGTGCCTGCGCTGCCGATACGGTGCTCGTTGGCTTTTGGTGCGACAAGGGCGCATGCACGCCTTCGGTCGCGGCGTTGCTCTCCGCCTTGCACGGCAAGCGCGTCTTTCTGTTTGGTACCTGCGGTTTTGGCGCCGACCAGAGCTATTATCAGCAGATTATCAATCGCGTGACCTCCAATTTGGCCGAGGATGCCGAGCTTGTGGGTTGGGCAATGTGCCAGGGCAAGATGGGTCCCGCGGTCAAGCAGCGCTACGAGGCCATGCTCGAGCAAGATCCCGACAACGCCCGCGCTAAGTTGCTGCTCGATAACTGGGTCGCCGCAAAGGATCACCCCACCAAGGAAGATCTGGACAACATGGTTGCAGCCGCCAAAAAGGCCGTGCTGGGGGAGTAGCTCCCATCGCTGACGGCGGTCGGTCCATCTTTCTAAATGAAACGTCCTCCCGGGCGTCGGGGCACGAAGTTCCCTGCTCTACAGTCCTGCGCAAGACGAAGGCCACATTAAGTGGCCTTCTTTGCGTGCGGAACTCGCGATGAACTTCGTGCCCCGCCGTCCGGGAGGACGCCTCTTTATTGATGGGAGGCCTGATAGGTCGATGGTTCCGTGCCCGGATGCGTCCAAAGTGGGACGGGCTTTCCGGATGGGCAGGCTTTCGAAAAATGCGTCCCGGAATTTGCCTTTGGAATGGGACGTAGTTTCCCGTTGAGGTGCTTTGCGGAAAGTGCATCCCACTCTGGGCGGTCGAAGTGGGACACACTTTCCCAAAGGCGCTCCAACGGGAAATTGCGTCCCATTATTCGGTC
>CALBUZ010000161.1 GCA_937969105.1 uncultured Collinsella sp.
ATATAAACTTTTGAATCTCTGATAGTTAAAATATTGCTGCGACAAAATTATAATATTGAGAAAGGAATGATTATCAATTTTTTAACTGGCATATTGCTGCGACAAAATTATAAAGAAACAAAAAATATGGTTTTTAAAACGACTATTTAATATTTATGTCGCAAATAAAATCATAATAACTATAATTGTGTCGCATATTATGGAGTATTCTTAATAAATAAAGGCTGTAAAAAGAATACTTTATTAATGTATAGCGTGATTTTAGGGAGTTGGATGAAGAAAGGCTTTAAGGAATATTCCATGTTACTGCGACAAAATTATAAGCCAAATCTAATTCTATAGGTGAAGTATTCCATGATAGAAGTTAACGTTATAATTGTGTCGTAATGTACACCAAAAATCGAAGTATAAGATAATTATAATTTTGTCGCAACATGATTGTATTTGTTTGTTTATCAGTGAATTGAATGATTTTAATAAAGTAACTTGCGACAAAAATAGAAATGCCAAATAGGGCAGGGGATTACTATGTAATATACCTGCGACAAAAAAATAAAGGAAATCAGATAAAAGTAGAACGTATTACGACTTCTTTGTATTTTTGTCGCAAATAGGTTCAATTGGTTTATTATTCTGTCGTATGATGTATGTTCAGAGTAAATAAAACATAGGGAAGGTATACTATAAAGTCTTTTGCTTCAATATGTTATAAGTATTTATAGAAATGTAATCGCGACATAATTATTGGTTGAATTAGGCAGGAATAGCAGTTAACTCTGAATTTGCATGTTACGCATGAGGATTATGACTTATATTAGAAAGAATAAGAAGACAGAAATATAACACTATCTAACATAAAAATACATATTTTAACGCGCAAAAAAGTCTGTTCTTTCTTTATAAGGCCTGGCTTTCAAAAACTTTCCCTCCATGAAGCTGGGAGTTTCCTTTTTCTGCATCATAACGGAGGAAGAAACACCACTATAAGTCTTCTTGTCAGTCTGCTCTTTTTTATATCTCTATTTTTGGCTTATTCTTTTCAGTATCTGTAACTAACTGATTTATAATATCTCCCTTTAGCTACCTGCGACATAATTATAAGATGATGCGACAAAAATATAAACCCATCTGCGACATAATTATAAATCTTAGGTGCTTTGTTGCGACAAAATTATAAGGGTATAATATGAATCTAGATTAACGTTTTTTGCATATAAGATGGTTTGTTAGGATAGATGTGATTACTAGAGGTGATATACTAAAGTAATCATTGTCCAATTAAATAATAGAAATATTCATATATCTATCTGGTAATCTGAATTTAGCAGGTATATTTTAATGAAACGAACTTGAATTGTTTGGCTCAAACTGTTCTTCTTTTGTCTTTAAAATGGCTTTGCTTACTATATATTATTTCGCATTAATAGTATTCTTCAGGATTGCTTCTATTTAGTATCTTTATAAAAATGTCGCACCATTAGAATGAGGATGATTAATATATGTACCATATGATAACATCATCTAACATAAAGATACATTTAACACGGCCGAGATTGCTCACCAGCGCGAGCTTTGGCGTGATACGCTCAACATCTATCGCGAGAACAAGGAGGCCATCGAGGCCTTCCTGGCCGAGGCTCGCGCTATGGGCGAGGGTCGTCTGTCCGTTGTCTTCACCGGTGCCGGTACGTCCGACTACGTTGGCGATACCTGCGCCCCGTACCTGCGTCACGCTGGCAACACTGATCTCTACGACTTTAAGCCCATCGCCACGACCGACATCGTGAGCGCCCCGCGCGACTTCCTGCGCGCCGAGGATCCCACGCTCGTGGTTTCCTTTGCCCGTTCTGGCAACAGCCCCGAGAGCCTTGCCGCCGTTGCCGTTGCCAAGGAGCTCGTCCACAACGTCAAGTTCCTCAACATCACCTGCGCTCCCGAGGGCAAGCTCGCCGTCGAGTCTGCCGATGATCCCAATGCGCTGACGCTGCTCATTCCGCGCGCCAACGACAAGGGCTTCGCCATGACTGGCTCTTATTCCTGCATGACCCTGCTCTCCACCCTTATTTTCGACACTGCCTCTGACGAGCAGAAGGCCGAGTGGGTCGAGACGATTGCCAAGATGGGCGAGGAGGTCATCTCTCGTGAGTCTGAGATCGCCGATTACCTGGCTGGCGACTTCAGCCGCGTGACCTACTTGGGTTCTGGCTCCTTTGGTGGCCTTGCCCAGGAGAGCCAGCTCAAGATCCTCGAGCTCGCTCACGGTCTGGTCGCTACTTCCTACGACACCTCCATGGGCTATCGTCACGGACCCAAGTCCTTCGTCGACGATAAGACGCTCGTCTTCGTGTTCGTCAACAACGACGCCTACACCCGTCAGTACGACATCGACATCCTCAACGAGATCGGTGGCGACGAAATCGCTCAGCACACCATCGCCGTTCAGCAGGAAGGTGCTACCGTCTATGAGGGTGAGTCCTTCACCTTTAAGGGCTACGAAGCGCTTCCCGAGGGCTACCTCGCTCTGCCGTTCGTGATGTTTGCCCAGGCCATCAGCCTGCTCAACTCCGTGCGCGTGGGCAACACGCCCGATACGCCGAGCCCCACCGGCACGGTCAACCGCGTGGTCAAGGGCGTGACGATTCACCCCTTCACCGCTTAATCGCGTCCCTCTGTAAGGGCGCCCGTCCGCTCATAACGGCGGGCGGGCGCTTTTTGTTTTACCTGAGCTGGGTATAGCATCACCACAGTCAACTGCTTTAGAAGCAAGGAGTGCATATGAGCACGTACGCAATTAAGGCTGACAAGTTCTTCTTGCCGGCAGGCCCGCAACTGGGCGGCTATCTTATGGTCGAGGATGGCGTCTTTAGCGCCTGGCAGGCCGACGAGCCCTCTTGCGAGATTAAGGACTACACGGGGTCGTGGATCGCACCGGGTATGGTCGATACTCACATCCATGGCTTCTACAACCACTCAACTACCGATAATGATCCCGAGGGCATCGATATCAGCTCGACCGAGCTCGCCCGTCGCGGTACCACCAGCTGGCTGCCCACGACGTTCACCGATGGCGTCGAGCAGATCAAGGACGCCTGCGCCGCCATCGCTCAGGCGGACGAGGGTCGCGGCCCCGACTTCTGCGGTGCCCGCATTCAGGGCATCTACCTGGAGGGCCCCTTCTTTACCATGAAGCACGTGGGCGCGCAGAACCCCGCTTACCTCATCGATCCCTCCGAGGAGGTCTTCGATCAGTGGCAGGAGGCTGCGGGTGGTCGCATCGTTAAGAGCGCCATGGCGGCCGAGCGCGACGGTGCCGCTGCTTATGCGGCTGCTCTGAACGCCAAGGGTGTGGTGACCAGCATCGGTCACTCCGACGCCACCTACGATGAGTGCATCGCCGCCATCAACGCCGGTGCCAGCTGCTTTACGCATACCTATAACGGTCAGCGCGGGCTGCATCACCGTGAGCCCGGTGTCGTGGGCGCTGCCATGTCCACGCCCGAGACCTACGCCGAGATCATCTGTGACGGCAAGCACGTTAACCCTGCCGCCATCAAGGCGCTGCTGCAGGCAAAGGGCTGGCAACACACGGTGCTCATCACTGACTGCCTGGGCTGCGGCGGCATGCCCGAGGGCAGCTACACCAGTGGTGGCATGGACGTCATCATGAAGGACAACCTGTGCTGGCTCGCCGACGGCAAGAGCATTGCCGGCTCGGTGCTCACGCTTGCCCAGGGCGTCAAGAACATCGTCGACTGGGGCATCGCCAGCGCCGATATCGCCATTCGCATGGCAACCGAGGTGCCGGCTCGCTCTGCGCACATCGAGGATAAGTGCGGCAGCATCATGCCGGGTCGCGACGCCGACTTTGTCGTGTTCGACCATGAGCTCACCCTCGTCGAGACGTATGTTGGCGGTCAGAGCGTCGGCAACGCCTTTACCGAGTAACGATAGAAAAAACGGCGGGCCCGAATCTGCCCGGACCCGCCGTATGGGTTAAACGCTCAAAAGCACCTTTACAGTTACAGCTTGTTAGCGATCTTCTTTGCCGTGCACTTGACGCCGGCCACCAGGCCTCCTGCAGGATGCTCCTTCTCGTAGGCTAGACGCTTCTCGCGCTTGGCATACTCTTCGACGATGATGTCGCCGTACTCGTCTTCGATCTTGTCGAAGAAGTCGACGGCGCCCTTAATTTCTTCAGCGGTCGGGTGTCCCTTTTGGACACCGCCGGTGAGTTTGAACGGCCCCCACGTATCAAAGCCGGGGCAGCCGTAGACCTCCATAAAGATGGCCTGCCTCATGCGGCAGATACCATCGATATCCTTGCCGTACCACTTGTTTTTGCCACCGTAGGTCATAAGGCCAAACACCTTGTTCTGCGGCTGCAGCACGTTCGTGAGCACGCGTGCCATGTCCTTGTCGATCTCGGAGTAATAGATGCCCGTGGCGACGCCAATCAGATGGTATTCGTGCAGGTCGGGGTACTCGTTTTTGCCAAGCGCCTTGACGTCGAGGGTATCGATTTCGGGGTGCGCCTCGACGATGGCGTCCACGAGCTTTTTCGTATTGCCGTGGTGGCGCGAGGCATAGAGGATGATGGTTCGCATAAGAAGGCCTTTCAGCTGTAATTGCATCAATGTCTGTATGGTGCCCCGTTGCATGCCTGGGATACCGGATGCATCGGTGAACGTGCGGGTTTGTCCTTTGGTCAGGGCCGAGACAGGTACTTGCGAGCAAAAGCAGTTGTTCGAAAGGATGGGCAATGGAATACGCTCTCTCCAACGATTCGATTTCTATTAAGGTGTCCACGGCTGGTGGTTCGTTTACCTCGATTGAGACTGGAGGTCGCGAGTACTTGTGGCAGGGCGATCCCGCCGTGTGGTCCGGCCAAGCACCGATTTGCTTCCCGATTTGCGGAGGCTTGCGCGACAACAGCGCCATGACGTTTGCCGGGCATCATGTAAAGCTCGCTCGCCACGGGTTTGCGCGCAAACAGGAGTGGAAGCTGCTGAGCCAAGGCGAAAACGAGCTGGTGATGTGCCTGGCTTCCGAGGATAACGCCGCGCTGCTGAGCGATTATCCGTATCCGTTTAAGCTTGTCGCTCGCTATACGCTCGAGGACGCTGCCGTGCGCGTCTCCTATGAGGTGACCAACGAGGGAACCGAGGACATGCCGTTCTTTATCGGCGGTCATCCCGGCTTTAGGTGTCCGCTCGATGAGGGCGAGGCCTATACGGACTACGAGTTGCGCTTTGAGAAGGACGAGGCTGCGGAGCTTTGCACTGCCGTCCCCTCGACTGGCTTGATTGACGTGACCAATCGCTCCAAGAACCCCATGGTGGGAAAGACACTGCCTCTGTCGCATGAGCTCTTCGATTTTGCGGAGACCATCTTTGATGTGCTCGAGAGCCGTCAGGTCACGCTTTCTAAGAAGGACGAGGACAAGGGCGTCCGCCTGAGCTTTGAGGGCTTCCCATATCTCATTGTGTGGAGTAAGCCCGAGGGCGATTTTGTGGCGGTTGAGCCCTGGGGCGGCCTTTCGACCTGCTCCGATGAGGACGACGTGCTTGAGCACAAGCGCGGCTGCCTTGTCGCCAAGCCCAAGGAGACCGTCGTTCGCTCGTTCACGATTAAGATTCTGTAATTCCGTTTTGTCGACTCGTATCGCGAGGCACAAGGAGCCTGCGAGATAAGGAGCTAAAAATGATCCTCACCGTTACGATGAACCCGTCTGTCGATACGCGCTATCAGCTCGATGAGCTCGTTATCGACGACGTTAACCGTGTGACGCCCGAAAAGACCGCTGGCGGCAAGGGCCTCAACGTGGCCCGTGTGCTGGGTCAGCTGGGCGACGACGTTGTGGCAACCGGTCTGCTCGGCGGCCACATGGGCGCCTACATGGCTGAGCTCATGGACGCCAACGGTATTAACAACGACTTTGTGCCCATCAAGGGCGAGACTCGCATTTGCCTCAACATCCTCCACGCCGGCAACCAGACCGAGCTGCTCGAGAGTGGCCCGACAATTGCCCCCGAGGAACTCGATGCCTTTACCGCCAAGTTTACTGAGCTTGCGGGCAAGGCCGACGTTGTCACCATTTCGGGTTCTCTGCCCCGCGGTGTCGAGGCAGACTACTATGCCAAGATTACGGGCATTGCCGAGAACGCCGGCGCCAAGGTGCTGCTCGATACCTCGGGTGCTTCGCTCGAGGCCGCCCTTAAGTCCGAAATTAAGCCCGAGCTGGTCAAGCCTAACCTGACCGAGATCAACGGCCTTCTGGGCACGAGCTTTACCACCGACGATGTGGACGAGCTCCGCGCCGCGCTCGCCTCTGACGCCCGCTTCTCCGATATCCCCTGGGTCGTCGTATCCATGGGCGCTGCCGGCTCCGTTGGTTTCCATAACGGCCGTGCGTTCCGCGCCAAGACCCCCGATATCCCCGCCGTTAACGCTACGGGCTCTGGCGACTCCACTATCGCTGGCTTCGCGCATGCCATTGCTGCTGGCGCAGACGACGAGACGGTGCTGCGTACCGCCAACACCTGCGGCAAGCTCAATGCCATGGATCCCATGACTGGCCATCTGGTCATGGACCGTTGGGACGAGGTCTACAACGGCGTTGTCGTGACCGAGCTGTAAGGGCTTGGGCGTCGGCCCCGGCATCGATTGCTAGCTCATGTCGACGACAAGTGCGATAGCATTATGTCGGGGTGCGACGCCGACGTTGTCGTGTTCAATCCCGACCTTACCCTGGTCGAGACGTAGATGGGCGGCAACAGCTTTGGTAATGCGTTCGCCGAGTAAGCTGCTTGCCGACGCTTACTGGGAGGAGTAA
Organism: uncultured Collinsella sp.; assembly: GCA_937969105.1. GTDB lineage: Bacteria > Actinomycetota > Coriobacteriia > Coriobacteriales > Coriobacteriaceae > Collinsella. Next base: position 6,833 of record CALBUZ010000161.1, read on the forward strand.
CGAGCTGCTCGGTTGAGCTGTTCGTCTGATGGCGTGATTCCCCTAGGGGAATCACGCTACGACTCCGCCAAGCGTGTTTCCCCAAGGGAAATCACGTTTGGCGGAGTTTTCTGTTTTTAAGTAGGAAGCGGTCGACGTGGCGATGCGTGGATTGGCGCGCACGCACTCAAAATCGACAACAAAAAAGCCGCCCGAAGGCGGCTATCTTGTGCAATGGAGCCAGCGACCGGGCTCGAACCGGTGACCCCCGCTTTACGAGAGCGGTGCTCTACCAACTGAGCTACGCTGGCGGCCATGTGGTGACGCAACTGAGGCGTCAACGGCTGTCTATGATACGGGACATCGCACATCCGCGCAAGGGTTCTGACGGCTTTTCTCACTTTAAATGCACTAATATTGGTGACGTGATGTCTTGCTCTTGCGGATCTCAAGCAGAATGGGGCAGCGATGGCTCAACCCAAGATTCTTCTCACACGTATCGACGATCGTTTCATTTACGGGCAAGACGTTGAGCTGTGGAACGAAGCCGTGGGTTCCAACCTTGTCCTAATCGTCAACGATGAGATCGCGGCGGATTCGCGCCAATGGGCACCCATGAGGGTGGCGGCGGAAGGCGTTTGGACGCGGTTTTTCTCGGTGCAAAGGACCGTCGACATCATTCATACCGCAACGCCGCGTCAATGGATTCTCATCATGGTGGCGTCGCCCGCGGATGCATTGGCGCTGGTGAAGGGTGGCGTGCCAATAACCAAGATCAGCATCGGCCATATGCGGGCGGGGGAGGGCAAACGCTCTGTAACGCCCGCGGTCGCCATAGACGATGCGGACATCGCCGTCCTCAAAGAGCTACAAAAGCTCGGAGTAGAGCTGGAAATCCGCTATCTCCCAAGCTCCAATCCCGACCCCATCCAACTAGTCATTGGGGACGTTCTTAAATGACTAGTCAAGCGGAACACCCTTGGCACTTGGGGACGTTCCTTATGTGCCGGCCTTTTAGGAACGTCCCCAAGTGTCGGCAGATTGGGACAGTCCTTCTCGCCAAACGTTAAAGACTGTCCCCAATGACTAGTCATTTAAGAACGTCCATTACAGTCGAAATTGTCAGCCCGGGACCGTCTCGGGCTACGATTGAGGCGCGCCCAGAACGGGCCGCCGACCGGGCGCCCGCGCACGGCCGAACGTCCCTGCCCCCGAGAGGGCCTGTTGGGTGCTGCCGGCGCGGGACGCGCCGTCCCCGACGGCTGATAGGAAAGTGCCGGGCAGGTGCCGCGGCTGGTAATGTGAGTGCCGAGGGGGAGGCCATCCGGTCGAACGACTACCGGAAGGATACCACCGTGAAAGCGCCATCCACCAGACCCGCGGCCGTGCTCGGCCTGGACGTCGGCAAGTCATCGCACTGGGCCTGCCTGATCGACCGCGACGGGGAGGTGCTGGCCAGCGCCCCCGTCCGCAACAGGGAGGCCGAGCTCGACGCGCTGTTCGCCTCCGCGCCCGCCGGCACGCTCGTCGTCGTCGACCAGTTCCGCAACATAGGGTCCCTCGCCGTGAGGCGGGCCCGCGCCGCGGGGCTCGGGGTCGCCTACCTGCCCGGGCTCGCCGCCAGCCGCGCCGCGGGCCTGTTCGCCGGCGAGGCCAAGACCGACGAGCGCGACGCCGCGGTGATCGCGCGGACCGCCCTGGGCGTGCCGGACTCCCTGTCGGGGGTCCCGGGCCGCGGCGAGGCCCTCGAGGCCGCCCGCGCCCTCTCGTCGCAGCGCGACCACGTCGTCGCCTGCGCGACCAGGGACAAGAACCGCCTGCGCGCGGTGCTGCTCGAGTCCTGCCCGGCCCTCGAGGCCGCGGTCGACCTGTCGGACCGGCGGTGGCTGGAGCTGCTCGCCGGGTTCGGCGGGGCGTGGGGGATCGCCCGCTCCGGGGCCGGGGGCCCGCGGGCCGAGGCCGCCGGGTGTTAGCGCTACTGTAAAAACAACCATTTTGACCAACGCTCAATAACCAATCATGCCAACGCAATCCCGCCATTTGCGCCAACGCATTTTCACCATTTCCACCAACGCCGGGGCTTACGCTTCGATCGACAAGCGAACGATGCTTTCGGGAGGAGCGGGCCGTGGCGGAGAAGAACCTGATCGGAGAGTTGGACATGTACAGGGAAGCGGGCATAAAGCCCAACTTCAGCGACATAGCGAAGCGCTACGGCAAGGACAGGCACACCGTGGCGTCGTACTGGAGGGCCGAGGGCGGGCGGCCCCACGACGGGCGCGGCGACAGGGCGGGCTCGTTCGACGCGCACATCGAGGAGGTGGCCGCCAAGGCGCAGCTGCCGGGAGTCACCAAGAAGGGCATCCACGAGTGGCTGCTGCACAGGTATCCCGGCGAGGACCTGGCCGGCTACAACGCCTTCACCCAGTTCATGCGCAAGAACGGCATCGCCGTCGGGGCCTCCGGGGGCCCGGAGCCGCACCCGCGCTTCGAGACGCCGCCCGGACTGCAGCTGCAGTTCGACTGGAAGGAGTCCGTCAAGATGGCGAACCGCGACGGCGAGCTGTTCGAGTTCAACGTGTTCGCGGCGACGCTGGGCCATTCCCGCAGGCACATATTCATCCGGTCGAGGACCAGGACGACCGACGACCTGGTCAGGTGCATGTACGCCACGATCGCGAGGCTCGGCGGCGTGCCGCGCGAGTGGGTCACGGACAACATGTCCGCCCTGGTGACGGTCAAGGGCGGCAGGCGCCTCAAGGTCCAGCGCGCATACGAGTTCGCCAAGGCCGCCGGCTTCGAGCTGAAGCTGTGCCGCCCGCGCAGCCCCCAGACGAAGGGCAAGGTCGAGTCGTCGAACCGCTTCCTGTCGCGGCTCGCGGCCTACCAGGGCGACTTCGACGGCTGGGACGACATCGACGAGATCGTCGCGCGGATCGAGGACGCCAGCAACTCCGAGCCCAACGAGACCACGGGGCTGCCGCCCTCCGCGCTGTTCATGGAGGAGAAGGACGCGCTGCTGCCCGTCGGAAACCTGCGCGCCCTCGAGGAGGCGATGGGCGACGTGGTGCGCGTGGCCAGGGTGCCGGCCACGATGCTGGTGAGCGCGCACGGCGAGCCCATGTCGGTGCCCAGGCGCTGCATCGGCAGGCCCGCCCGCATCGTCTGCATGCCCGGCGGCGCGATGGACTGCTACGTCGGCGGCGAGCTGGTGGCCACGCACGTGGCGGGCGGGCCGGCCTACGACCCGGCGCACTACGCCGAGGCCATGGCCGGCAAGCGGTGGTTCGGCGACGCCGCCGGCGACATCGAGGCGGCCGCCGCGGCCAACCTCGGCCTGCTCGACTCGATAGGGGGCTCGCTGTGAGCGCCGCCGTGCAGGCCAGTCCCCTCAACCGCCTGGCGGCCAACCTCGAGGAGCTGGGGCTCGAGGGCATGGCGTCGTCGGTGCCCGAGTACGTCAGGCTCGTCGCCGACGGGAGGAAGAGCCTGGTCGAAGCCATGCTCGAGCTCACCGACGCCCAGATAGCCCTCAAGCGGCGCGCCGACGACGAGCGCCGCACGAGGATGGCCAACTTCCCCTACATAAAGACGCTGGCCG
>CALBUZ010000162.1 GCA_937969105.1 uncultured Collinsella sp.
AGATGCAAATCCATTTCTAAAACCTCCTTGTTGCGCCGCACCCTGCAGCGCATCTGTCTCATGCCGTCCTATATCGGCATGTAAGAACCAAAACCGACTATGTGACCACGCGGCTATGCCGCGACATGTCCTACATGTAGTTGCACAGGTGGGGCAGCGCCGTCTCCGTGTAACCAAGTGCCTCGGCGCACGTGGGTTCGCCGTTGCAAACGCGAATGATCTGATCGATCAGCTGATCGCGCAGCTCCTCCATGGTCTGCGGACCATAGATGGTGGCCTGAGCATCGAAGTCGATGTTGTCGGCCATCGTTTTTGCCGTGCGACCGTTGGCGGTCAGGCGCAGCACGGGAGCGATTGCGTTACCCGTGGGCGTACCCAGGCCAGTAGAGAAGACCACGAGCTGGCAGCCGCCTGCAATAATGCCGCCCACGGACGAAGGATCGTTGCCCGGCGTATCCATGACAACAAGGCCCTTGTGCGCATCGAGCTGCGCGGCGTACGGATACACCGCGTTGATAGTGCTGTGACCTGCCTTATGAATGCAGCCGAGAGACTTCTCCTCAAGCGTGGTGAGGCCGCCTGCCATGTTGCCGGGGCTCGGGTTGCCCTCGCGCATCTGGGCGCCGAACATCTGAACGTACTTCTCGTAATCGCGCACGATCTTGAGCACCTGCTCGCCCACCTCGGGCGTGGCGGCGCGGCGCGCCAGAATATGCTCGCCTCCGAAGAGCTCGGGGGTCTCGCACAGAACCGTGGTGGCGCCCTGGGCAACCATCCAGTCGGAGACCTCGCCGATCAGCGGGTTTGATCCCAGGCCGCTGGAAGTATCGGAGCCGCCGCAGTTCGTTCCGAAGATCAGCTCATCGACGCCGCACTCCTCGCGCTCGCAAAGGGAGGCCTCGCGCACGAGCTCACGGGCGATGCGCGTACCCTCCTCGACCGCGCGGATGGACCCGCCGACCTCTTGGATGATGAGGGTGCGCACTTCTTTGTTCGTGCGCTTGGCGATGGCGTCGACCACCAGGTCGTTCTGGCAGCCCTCGCAGCCCAACGAAACGGCGAGAACAGAATGGATATTGGGGTTCGCGGCAAGGCCCGCCAGGGTATCCACCGTCATTTGCTGGTCGATGTTGACCTGGCTGCAGCCGTTCTGGTTGTGGAAGGTGACGCATCCCTCCACGGAGCGGGCGATCCGCTCGGTGGTGTCCGACGCGCAGATGCTCGTGGGCAGGATGAGAACGTGGTTGCGGATGCCCACCTGACCGTCCGAGCGGCGGTATCCCATAAAAGTACGGGTGCACTTGGTCGAAACGGTCTTCTGCTCGGATGCGGAGGCAACGTCTGCGAGCGCGGCGCCCTCAAGATCGTCGGAGCTCTCGCAGTTCTGCGTGTGCACATGCTGGCCACGCTTGATATCGCTTGTCGCCACACCGATGAACTCGCCGTACTTGACTACATTCTGACCCGCAGCGATATCGACGCGCGCAATCTTGTGGAAGAGGGGGATATCCTCAGTCGCGACGAACGTGGCGAGGCCGCCCTCGTGCGCGGGATAGCGGACCTCATCGCCGGCCTTAAGCGGGTAGATTGCGATGACGACATTGTCCTTGTCATCGATAAGGACCGCGTTTCGGCCCTCCTGCATGCCCTCAGACATCCGATCTCCTTAGTAGACGGCAGGCCCCCGCCCCCGTCTTGCCTTGGTGCCGTTCGTATTTGCGAACGCCATTCGGTTTTCCTCCTGTTGAGAGTAGCACTTCTCGCCTTGCGCGGCGTGAGTTTGGTGAATGGCTTGTTTTTAACTGTAAACGGCGTTCGTAATCACGAACAAAAAGACGACCGAGCGTTAAGATGGTTAAAAATGACGAAGGAGTTTGAATGACAATCTCGGAAGAAACCACGCGTCACCGCGCAACGCTCAGGGTATTGGCAATTCTCGACGCTTTGGCCGCCAATCAGAAGGGCCTTACCATGGCCGAGATTTGCCGCGAGCTCGACGCGCCGAAAAGCAGCCTATTTCCCATCCTGCACACCATGGCAGACACGGAGTACATCGCCTACGACGAAGACACTATGCGATACTCGATCGGGCTGCGCGCTTATCTGCTGGGCAAGGCTTTCGACCGAGGCGCGATGGGGCTGCCGCTCATAGAGGGCGAGATGAGGCGCGTTGTCGACACCTGCAACGAGACCTGCCAGGCGGGCACGCTCGACCATGGGCGCGTGCTCTATATCGCACGAGTCGACTCCCCGCAGCGCATACGTCTTTCGTCGGAAATCGGCAAGACGTTGCCCGCCCATTGCACCGCCATCGGTAAGGCGATTCTGAGCCAACTGAGCGACGCCGAGGCAATCGGCTCGCTTGTTTTGCCGCTCGAGCGGCCCACCGAGCACGCCGTGAAAACGCCTGAGGAGCTGCTCGGCCAGCTTGCCGAGACGCGAGCGACGGGGTTCGCGCACGACCGCCAAGAGGTGCTCGAAGGAGTCGAATGCCTCGCCGTGCCCATCCGCAGGGGCAACGGGCATTGTTTTGGCATGAGCGTCTCGGTGCCGGCATACCGTCTCGACGCCGCCAAGAAAGACCTCATCAAACAGGTACTTTCCGACGCCAAGGACCGCCTCGAGGCCGCTCTTACATAAAGAAATCGCCAGACAGCTCAGCGCTCCCAACAGGGGCTGCCCGTGCGCAGGATGCGGCAGAAATCGCGGCACAGGCAATCGGCGCAGCGCGCGTGGCTCGACGGCTGCGGCTCGCCAAAGAGGCCGACGACCGCCGTCACCGACTTCGTCGGCGTCATGAGCAGTGATTTCGACAGCGCGATGCCGAGCTTGCGCTGTGCGTCGAGCGTGGCCAGCAGCACCGGCTGCGCGGAGAGCGGCATGTCGCCGTAGCCGGGGCTGAAGCGGAAGTTCGTATAGAGGCCGCGCTCGTGCGCCGCCGCGACGATGCTCGCCTCGCAGGCGTCGGCGGCCCGCTCGACCGCCGTGGTGCCCGCCGCGTCGAAGATCACCTGCGCGACGGGGTCGGTGAGCGAAAGTCTCCTGAGCTCGCGCTCTACGCCCATGCCCACCGTGACCGCCATGACGCCCGCGGCAACGGCGCCCGCCAGGTGCTTCTGGATCGACTCGCCCTCGAGCTGCAAAGAAGCGCCCGCGAGCTGGATCGCAGGCACGCCCGCGGCCGTCGGTTCCCGGCCGGCAACCCCAAAGACCTCCCACGCCCCCGCGGGTCGTGCGACGGCGAGGCAGCGCGCCACGACCTCGTCGATGCGCGCGGCGAGCTCGTCTGTGAGCTCCTGTCCGGCGTAGCCCATATAACGAAGGACCTCCGCCCGGTCGACGGAGGCCACCTCGTACTTCTCGACGGTAAGCGCCACGCGCTTCTCCCCTACCGGGCCAGGTAACCGCAGCCCGCGAGCACCTCGTAGGCGGCGGCGGAAATGGCGGGCTTGTTCATGCTGTACACGTGCAGGCCGTCCACGCCGTTGGCCGCGAGGTCGCAAAGCTGCTCGCATGCGTACTCGACGCCGGCGGCAGCCTGGGACTCGGCGTCGTCCCCGGCCTGCACAAGGCGCTTGACGACCTTGGCGGGAATGGACGCCCCGCAGTTGAAGGCCATACGCTGGATCTGCTTCACGCTGGTAAAGGGCATGATGCCGGCCACGATGGGCAGCTTGATGCGGTGACGCAGGCACTTCTCGCGAAAACGGTAGAAGTCGTCGTTCGAGAAGAAGAGCTGGCTCACGAGGTAGTCGGCGCCCTCCTCCTGCTTTCGGTAGAGACCCTCGAAGTCGGCGTCCTCGGTCGGCGACTCGACATGACCCTCCGGATAGCACGCCGCTCCGATGGAAATGGCGTCGCCGGCGGTCGCACGCAGATGCGCGATGAGGTCGGAGGCGTGCGCGAAGTCAACGACACCGCGGTCTGGACGACGGTCCCCGCGCAGGGCAAGGATGTTCTGGACGCCGTCGGCGGCAAGCGCCGCCACGTAGGCGTCGACATCCACGGCGGTCGAGCCCATGCAGGTCAGGTGCGCAAGCGCGGTCGTGTTGAGCTTCTCCTCGATGGAGCCGGCGATGGCCACGGTGTTGTCGGAGTTGCCGGAGCCGCCGGCGGAATAGGTCACGCTGATCCAGTCGGGCCCGCAGGTCGCCATGGCGCCGGCGATCTCGAAGGCTTTCTCGAGCGGAAGGTCTCCCTTCGGCGGAAAGATCTCGAACGAGAAGGTCTGGTGCGCGGCGAGCTTGTCGCTGATCTTCATGGCTGCATCGCCTTTCTGGCAGGGGTTTTACGTTGATGTATCTTAGCGTGCCGCGACGGGAGGCCCCATGTGGCGCCCATCGCTTTTGCAGAGATGTAATTCATCGCTCCGGCGGGCTTTCGAGCGTACGGGCGGCTCACCAGGCCCATAGCCCCATGGCATAGGTAAGAAGTGCCGCCGCAAAAATCGCCGGTGCCATCGGCATGGAGCCGTCGCGGCAATGCCCCGCGCACGGTGCACTTTTCCGGACCCGCAGGACGGCTGCCCTACCGGCGAGCGCGAGCAGGCACGAGCCGCCGACCACGGCAAGCCCGCCGACCGGGCCCGCCCACAGGCCGAGGGCGCCGAGGAGCTTGATGTCGCCGGCACCCACCCCGTCGCGCCCATGGATTCTCCTAGAGAGGGACGCGGCGACGGTCAGCAGCGCGACCACGACGACCGCGCCGGAAAGCGACCGCCCGAGCGAAGCGGAAAGATCGGGCGCGCTCACGGCGAGCGGCATCGCGGCGAGCGCGGCGGAAACGACGCAGGCGTTGGGTATGGTCCTGTTTGAAAGATCGCTCGCCGACGCAAGCCCCAGCGAGACGACCAGGATAACGACCCCTGCGGCCAAAAGACACGTTTCCATGCGACTCCCTCCCGATCGATGCGTGCCGAGATTGTGGCAAGTCGCACGGCAATTGTCTTGCATCAAGTTCTGTATTGTCGAAATGTCTTTTTTCATCTCTTATATATTTGATGCGTTTTCGCAGGCATCAGACG
>CALBUZ010000163.1 GCA_937969105.1 uncultured Collinsella sp.
TTTTTTTTTTTTTTAATGATACGGCGACCACCGAGATCTACACTCTTTCCCTACACGACGCTCTTCCGATCTCAGCTCACCGTCAAAGCAGTTTTCAATGCGGATGGCCGCAAAGCCTTTTTGCCTCGCCACGCTCAGGTGGATGAGCCTGCGCTCCGGGTCTGTGATTTTGTCGGTGCTCTCGATTGCGTTGTCCAGCGCATTGCCGAACAGGTTGCTGATGTCCATCACGTCCATAAAGTCCAGCGCTGTGCCGTCAGCCACGCAGGTCAATTGAATGTTTTTGGTGCGGCAGGTCAGACTTTTGCCTGTCAGCACCGTGTCCAGCACCTTATTGCCGGTGTCGTTCTGCGCCTCGTAGGCTTTGATTTCCTGCTCCATATTGTCTAGCACGGCATTGCGTTTCTCGCCGCTCTCGGCGCGAAGCACCGCGATTTGGTGCTTCAAGTCATGATATTTTTGGTTGATGAGGTCAATGCTCTCCTGCCGGATTTTGTAGTTTTCATACTGGATGTGCAGCATGTTCCGCAAGGCATCCGCCTCGCGCTGTGTCAATAAATCGCGCAGCTGCGATTGATATGCAAACAGCAGCGCCACGCCGCCGAAGTAGACAACCGTGCGCATTGTGTAAATTTCCATCGTGCCGCGGGCCGAAAACGGCGTGTTCAGCTGCGTATAGCTGATGCTGGACAAAATGTAGATGGCCGCCGCCATGACCGCCGCGATGCAGGTCGTGCGGGGCCGAATGTCAAACTGAATGCTGCCCGTGCTGCCGCCATCCTCCAGAAGCCACATCAGGCCGAAGATGATGCCGAACCCCGCCGCAATAAAGAGCACCAACGCAGGCAGGCTTTGCAATGCTGCGATGTAACGCGCAAAATATACATACATCTGCCATGTCAGCGCCCCGGCAAAACCCGCCAGAATAAACGCCCGCGTGCAGATTTCGCAGTCCCTGGAGCGTTTGGTACGTCAAAACTATGTGGCTCGCAACGGCGAAACGTATAAGTACCTGACCGACGAAGAGCAGGAGATCGCCCAGCAGATTTCGCGCGTGCAGCCGGACGCTACGAAGATTACGTCCAAGGCTGCGCAGATTATGTTTAGGCAGGTCTTCGAAAACGCTAAGGTGTCGGTCGGTAAAAACGTTTTCGACGTTGAGGAATATCTGGACGACACCCGTTATAACAGCGCATCGGGGCTGGCGCTGCGCGTTATTTCTGGCGTGGATGGCGCCCCGATCTCTTCGCGCGAGGACCTGCTCCTTAGCTCTAGCAGGGGAGAGGCCATCGTGGTGCTCGATTCCCAGCAAGACTACTACGACTGTCTGTATCAGTCGGCATGTATTGAGCAATACCTCAATAGCCGTCAGGCAGACAATCGCAGCGAAGTGGTGGCTTCGATCTTGCGTGGCAAGCAGGAAGAGCGTGTTGCTCTGGATAAGCGCGCAGAGGACCTTATGCGCCAGGCTGTGCTGCATGGAACGTTCTATGTCTACGGCAGTGAGTATTCGCCAGTCAAATCGGCGTCTGCCAAGAATATGATCGAGGACTGCGTACGCCAGCTTGTTTCCGTTACGTACAACAAGTTGTCGCTTATCGATAAAAACTACGACAGCGATATGCAGATCAAGCAGATTTTAACTGCGTACACTCCGGCAATGAATGGGCAAGAGCCCAATGCCGGGGCCATCGAAGCGGTTATGCGTTTGCTGGAAGCTCGCGCCGCCCAACATATGCAGGTAACAATGAGCGAGCTGCTCGAGACGTACCATGCGAAGCCTTATGGTTGGGCGGAGATTGACATTGCCGCCGTGGTCGCAACGCTGCTAGCGCAAAAGCGCGCTCGCCTGCTCTGCGCGGGGCAAGTGATTGATCTTAGGGATTCCAAGATCCTTGATTATCTGCGTAAGGCTGCTAAGGCACGACAGGCTGTTGTTGAGGCGCGCCAACAGCTTTCCCGGGCAGCTATATCCAAGGCGCGACAGGCTGTAGAAGAATTGAACGATAATCACACTCTGCCGCTCGAAGAGGACAGCCTTGCCGAGGCATGTCGCGGGGAGCTTGAAAAGCGCCGCGATAGCTTGGCGAGCCTCCTTTCAGTCAAGTACCAGCGTAACCCCGATTACCCGGGCTATAAGGAGGTCGTGAATGCAAAGAAGCTTATCGAGGGCTTACTGCAGAGCGGCCGCGATGCCGTCGACCTAATTATGGCGATCGCTGCAAAAGAGAACGAGCTGCGAGATGCGGCTGAAGATCTCGAAGATATTGACGAGTTTTTCGACAGCAAGGTGACTGTATTCGACGGTGCCTGCGAGATATTCAAGCAAATGGAGAGTGAGCGCGATTATTTTGAGGGCGCTTCGGAAACGCTGGATGCGCTTTCTGTCATTGGGGAAGCAGTTAAGCAGCCGAGTCTGAGTCTGCAGTTCCAAAAGCTATCCGAGGCAAACCTAAAGGTGAGAGCTGCCTACAAGGAGCTTTTGGACCAAAAGCGCATCTTCATGCTCAATTCTGTTGAAGAGCGCTATGGGGATATCGAAGCGTATGCCCAAAACAAAGGCGTTGCACTGACGCGCATCGGGGAGTCGCACAGCGCTCGTAAAGACGAGGTGCATAATGCGGCAACGCTGACCGCCCTGGATGCTGTGCCCGTCAAGCTCGATCGTGCTCAGACGACTCTGTACAAAATGATTGATGATGCCTACGAAGAGGCGAATCGTCCCAAACCGGCAACTACGAGTGTGACGGTAACGACCGATCATTCGGGGGCCGCTGCGCAGGGTTCATCGCGTGAGCCTCGACCGGCACCCGCTCCTAAACGACGCGTCAAATCGGTGAGCCGCAGTATGGTTTTTAGGCCGCTTGAGCTGAGCTCGCAACAGCAGATCGATGACTATTTGGAGGCCGCGCGCAAAGAGCTGCTGCGAAGCCTTGAGGGTAATGACGCCATCCGTTTGGGCTAAGGGAGAAACATGGATACGAAAGAACTCGAAAAGTTTTGCCCTTGGGCACGCATCCGCTTAATTGATGAGGTACGTCAGCGTTGCTATGCCTACGGGCTCGACGATGCGGGGCGTGAAGAATTCGATCGCGATGCAACCATTGTTAAAGGCACGGTGCTCTCTGCGCTCGAGCGTTCGCAACGTTCGGAGCTATATCGCCGTATAGAGCATGACGGCTATGCGCGCTTTTGCGAGGAAATGGCCTATACCTGGTTCAATCGCTTCGCTGCAATACGCTATATGGAAGTGCGAGGCTATCTGCCTTGTGGCGTGCGCATGTTAAGTTCATATTGCGAAACCTCGGAGTACGATAGTTTTTCGCCAGACTGCTTGCGTATGCCGACGGAGCTTGACCTGCCAGGCTTGGAGCGCGATCGCGTGTTTGATCTTGTCGCTGCGGCAGATGACGAGGCGTTGTTCCGTCTCATTCTGCTGGCCCAGATGAACGAACTCGCCGAGTGCCTGCCTGCCATCTTTGGTCGCGTGGGCACGGCGGATGCGTTGCTGCTTCCGGCAAGGCTTTTGGACCGCGGTGAAGAAGGCGTACTGTGCGCTCTAGTCGAACGGGTTAAGCGAAGCACGTGGGAAAACGTCGAGTCCTTGGGCTGGATGTATCAGTTCTACAACTCCGAGGTCAAAGACGCATTTTTTAAATCTAAGGCCAAGGAGACGCCGGACACCATCGGTCCGGCCACACAACTGTTTACGCCCAACTGGATCGTGCGCTACATGGTGCAGAACTCCTTGGGGCGTTTGTGGATGCTGAACAACCCGGGAAGTCCCCTGCGTGACAAAATGGAGTACTACATCGAGCCCGATGCGGAGCACGAGGACTTCATTAAAATCGAGAGTCCCGAGGATATTTCGCTGTGTGATCCGGCTTGTGGCTCGGGCCATATTCTCGTTTACGCTTTTGAACTCTTGGCAAAGATGTATTTAGAGCGCGA
>CALBUZ010000164.1 GCA_937969105.1 uncultured Collinsella sp.
CAAGCCAAGGTGCAGCAGTGATACGCTACGGCAAGTATGAAGTGACCTACGCCCATCTTGCCAACGTGTTCGTGAACTTCGGCAAAGCTGCGCAAACCGCCGCGCGACTTCTCGTACACGCAGAACCGAGAGCTCAGCTGGCTACGCTTTGACAACCGTGTGCTCGACGAGGCTTTTGATGAGTCCGTGCCGCTGTTCGAGCGCCTTAAGTTCGTCTCGATCTTCGAGTCAAACCTCGATGAGTTCCTCATGGTGCGCGTGGGTGGCCTGTCCGACCTTGCCGAGCTCAAAAAGCAACCTGTCGACAACAAGAGCAATATGACCGCCTCGGAGCAGGTCGATGCTGTCATGGCGGAGCTGCCCGGGCTCCTTACCCGTTGGGAGTCCATCTTTAAGAGCATCGAGGGCAAGCTCGACACCCTGGGCGTTCACCGCGCCCGCATCGATTCGCTTACGCCCGAGGAGCGCACCTTTGTAACCCGCTACTTCCAGGCCTACGTGTCGCCGGTCATCTCACCGCTGGTGATCGACCCGCGCCACCCCTTCCCCAACCTGCGCAACGGCGCACTTTACCTGGCCTGCGGCCTGGACGGCGTCACCGACGAGGAAAGCTTGCTGGGCCTGATCGAGATTCCCGCCTCGATGAACCGCGTGGTCGAGATCCCCTCGCCCACCGGCACCTACTCCTACATTCTGCTCGAGGACGTCATCCTCGCCTGCCTGGACAGCTGCTTTGGCTCCTATAAGCCGCTCGACCGCGCGCTCATCCGCGTCACCCGCAATGCCGATATCGATCCGGACGGCGAGGGCGTCGAGGAGGAAGAGGACTACCGCCAGCATATGAAGCGCATCCTCAAGAAGCGCTTGCGCCTGCAGCCGGTAGTGCTCGCCGTCTCGGGCTCACTCGAGAAGCAGACGCTCAAGACTATCCGCAAGGCGCTCGAGCTCTCGCGTCGCTCGGTCTTTACCTGCGACATCCCGCTCAACCTGGGCTATGTCTTTGGCATTGAGGGCAAGATTCCCGAGCACCTGCGCAACGAGCTGCTCTTTACGCCGTTTAAGCCGCAGCCCAACCCCACCATCGATATGACCCGCTCCATCCGCGAGCAGGTACTTCAGCACGACAAGCTGCTCTTTTATCCCTATGAGGCCATGAACCCCTTCCTGGATCTGGTACACGAGGCCGCCTACGACCCCGAGTGCATCTCACTGCGCATCACGCTCTACCGCGTGGCTAAGCAGAGCCGCCTGTGCGAGTCGCTGATCGATGCCGCCGAGAACGGCAAAGAGGTCACGGTGCTCATGGAGCTCCGCGCCCGCTTCGACGAGCAGAACAACATCGAGTGGGCCGAGCGTCTGGAAGAGGCAGGCTGCACCGTCATCTACGGCTCCGAAGGCTTTAAGTGCCACTCCAAGATCTGCCAGCTCACCTATCGCGAGGGCATGGCGCTTACACGCCTGACGCTGTTGGGCACCGGCAACTTTAACGAGAAGACGGCCAAGCTCTACAGCGACTTTATGCTCATGACCGCCCATCCCGGCATCGGCGAGGACGCCAACTTGTTCTTCCGCAATCTGTCGCTGGGCAACCTGCGCGGCGATTACCGCTTCCTGGGCGTGGCGCCGGTCGGCCTGAAGCCGCTCATCATGCGCGGCCTGGATCGCGAAATCCAGCGCGCCCTCGCTGGCGAACCCGCCCGTGTGTTCTTTAAGCTCAACTCGCTCACCGACCGCGAAGTCATCGACAAGATCGCCGAGGCATCGTGCGCAGGAGTCCGCGTAGACATGATCATCCGCGGCATCTCGTGCCTCAAGCCCGGTGTTCCGGGCAAGACCGAGAACGTGCACGTACGCTCCATCGTCGGACGCTTTTTGGAGCATGCGCGCGTCTACGCCTTTGGCGTGGACTCGGACATGATCTATCTGAGCTCGGCCGACATGATGACGCGCAACACCGAGCACCGCGTGGAGATCGCCTTCCCCGTGCTCGACCCCACCTGCCGCGCACTGGTACACGAGTACATGGGCATGCAGCTGCGCGACAACGTGAAGGCCCGCAGCCTCACGAGCGACGGCACCTGGGTTCCCGTGGAGCGCCACGAGGGCGAGAGGCCCTTCAACTCACAGGAAGCTCTGCTGGAGCGTGCCTATCGCAACGCCGAGGCGGCCGCGCAGCAGCGCGCACAGGAGAAGGAACGCGTGGCCGAAGAAGCTATTCAGGCCGAGGTTGAACATAGGGCAGTTGCCAAACCGGAAGCGATTGCCGCTCCCCCGGTGAATGAGCCCGAGGCTGCCGCAGAGCCCGCCGTGGAGAAAGCGCCCGAGGTTCAGAAGGTCCAGGTGACCGTCATTGATCCCGAGCCTGCACCTGCACCTCAGCCCGAGCCGCAGGTCACCAAGCCCGCACCCGAGACGAGCGCCCGTCGCGATAAGCCCGCCGGCAAGACCAAGGCCATCGAGCGCCATCGCCCCGGCCGCGTGCGCATGGGCCTGGGCCTGATTGGCCTGGGTCTTAAGACGCTCATTACCGGCAAGACGAAATAGTCGTTTGTAGAAGCAGTTTGTAGAAGCGCCCCGCATTTGAGGAAAGCCTCGGATGCGGGGCGCTTTTCCCTGCTACCATGGTGCGAGCAACAACGCGAATGACAGGCAGGGATATGAAGCTCACTATAGAATCGATGACCTACGGCGCCGACGGTCTGGCGCACGCCGACAACGGTAAAGCCGTCTTTGTGCAGGGCGCCGTGGCAGGCGACACCGTCGAGGCCGAGGTCGTACAGGACGGCAAGTCGTTCATGCGCGCCCGCACCACCGAGATTCTGGAGCCAAGCCCCGATCGCATTCAGCCTCCCTGCCCCTTCGTGGGCATCTGCGGCGGCTGCTCGTGGGGCAATCTCTCACGCACGGCACAGCTCGCCGCCAAGGAGCAAAACCTGCGCTCCACGCTCGAGCGCATCGGCAAGTTCGCTCCTGAGCAGGTCGATGAGTTGGTACAGCCCATCCGCCACACCAAGGACGACTGGGGCTACCGCAATAAAATCGAGCTGGAGCCGACCGTCGTCAACGGTCGCGTGCGCCTTGGCATGCACGGTGTCGACCCCAGCAAAATCGTGGCCGTCGATGCGTGCCCGCTGTTCGATAAGCGTTTTCCCAAGGCGCTCAAATCGGTCGTCGGCGCGCTCAACTATCTGAGCGGTAGCCACGACCTGGGCCTCGAGCGCGTGGGCATTCGCGCATCGCGCCGCACCAAGGCACTCGAGGTCGCACTCTGGACGCCCACAGGCTCTTTTCCGCGCTCGCAGGTCTCCCGCGTGCTGGCGGACGCCGCTCATCCCACGAGCATCGTGCGCGTGATGAGCAAGGGCGAAAAGAAAGCTCGCCGCGTCTCCAAAGTCGAGATGCTCGCCGGCGAGGGCTCGTGGACCGAGAATATCGCCGAAGGCCAGATGCGCTTATCTGCCCCCTCGTTTTTCCAGGTCAATACCAAGGGCGCCGAGATTTTGATTGAGCTCGTTATGGACGCCCTCGACCCGCAGGAAGACGAACTGGCCGTGGACCTGTACTGCGGTGCCGGCACCTTTACCCTGCCGCTCGCCCGCCGCTGCGATTTTGTCGCCGCCGTCGAGGCCTACGGCCCGGCCGTGCGCGACCTACGCCGTAACCTGGAGATCAACAGGCTCGATAACGTCGACGTCATCGGCGGCGATGCCGTGCGCGAGTTCCCCGATCAGGACGCCGACGTCTTGGTGGTCGACCCGCCGCGTGCGGGCCTCGCCCCTGAGGCGATCGACCTCATCGCGAGCACGAGTGCGCGCGATGTCGCCTATGTGAGCTGTGATCCGGCAACTCTGGCCCGCGACCTCAAGCGCTTTGTCGAGGAGGGCACCTTCTCCCCCGTCAAGATCACGCCGGTCGACCTATTCCCGCAAACCTTCCACTGCGAAACCGTCGTCCACCTCAAGCGCAACTAGCTGATGATTTTTGGGACGGGGATTAGATAATCAATTAGTACCGAATGATTATCTAATCCCGTCCCTTTTTAAACATTGGAAAATCGAGCGTGGCAAGCGTATGTCTTCGGGGTATAAGACGGCTAATTGTATGCCGCCCTATGAAAGGAACCCTTATGCCCAGCGTTGCCGTTCTTGCCGCCGATGGCTTTGAAACGATTGAATGCCTGACCATGGTCGATGTCATGCGTCGCGGCGGCGTGCGCGCCACGCTCGTCTCGATCATGCCCACGCGCGAGGTCGTAAGCTCGCTGCAGATTCCCGTAACCTGCGACGCACTCTTTGACGAGATTAACTTTGACGAGTATGACTGTGTCGTGCTGCCCGGCGGTCTGCCCGGCGCTACCAACCTGCGCGCCGACCAGCGCGTCTGCGACGTAGTCTGCGAGTTCGCCGCGACCAAGCATGTTGCCGCCATCTGCGCCGCCCCGTTTATCCTGGGCGAGCTTGACCTGCTTGAGGGACGCCACGCCACGTGCTTCCCGGGCTTTGAGAAGAGCTTCCCCGAGGGCGCCTATACCGGCGACAAGGTCACACACGACGGCAACATCATCACTGCCAGCGGCATGGCCCAGTCGCTCCCCTTTGCGCTTGAGCTGCTGCGTACGCTCGCCGGCGACAAGGCTGTCGAGAAGGTTGCCGAGGGCATTCAGCTATGATTTTGGCTTCGCAATCACCGCGCCGCATCGAGTTGATGCGCGAAGCGGGCTACGACATCCGCGTCATTCCCGCTGACATCGACGAGACTCCTTTTGATGACGAGACCCCGCTTACGCTTGTCGAGCGCTTAGCACGCGCTAAGGCCGCCGCCGTTGCCGCCGAGCACGCCGAGCCCAATGAGCTGACTATCGCGGCCGACACCATCGTCACCTTCGATGGCAAGCTTTTGGGCAAGCCGGCAAACGAGGACGAAGCCCGCACCATGCTCCACGAGCTCTCGGGGCGCACGCACCAGGTCGCAACCGGCGTCTGCATCGTTAGGGCCGGAGACGTCACGGCCCCGCACGCCGCCGAGAGCCTGTCGTTTGTCGATGTGACCGATGTGACGTTCTATGAGCTCACCGACGAGCAGATTGAGCGCTACGTCGCCTCAGGCGAGCCCATGGACAAAGCCGGCGCCTACGGCATCCAGGGCGTCGGCGGGCGCATGCTCGTGCATGATATTTCGGGTGACTTCTACAACGTGGTGGGCCTGCCCATCGCTCGCGTCGCACGCGCGATTCAAAAACTATCGTAATTGCATCTGGCGCTGGGTATCCCCCAGCGCCTACAATTTCGGCGTACCGTACGGATCCCGACCGGGCATAAGGCCCGGCGGAAAACCGATAGGAGTAAAACATGGATACACTGCTTGAGGCCATTGACGTTTGCGATGTCGATGGCTTTTGCTTTGGCAACTATACGGACGAGGAGGCCGGCACCGGTTGCACCGTAATCGTGGCACCCGAGGGCGCTACCGGCGGTGTTGACGTTCGCGGCGGTGCCCCGGCATCGCGCGAGACCGACCTGCTGCGTCCCGAGAACACCGTGGACAAGGTCCACGCCGTCTGCCTTTCGGGTGGATCGGCCTTTGGTCTGGAGGCCGCAAGCGGCGTCGCCCGCGAGCTTGAGAGCCGCGGCATCGGCCTTCCCGTCGGCCCCACGCAGGTGCCCATCGTATGCTCCAGCTGCATCTTCGACCTCGCCTTTGGCGACCCCACCGTACGCCCCGACATTGAGGCTGGCATCTCCGCCGTGCGCGAGGCGCTCGACAACACCCCCACCACGCTCGAGCAGGGCAATGTAGGTGCCGGCACCGGCGCCACCGTGGGCAAGCTCATGGGCCCCGCCACCTGCATGAAGGCCGGCCTAGGCGCTGCCGCCGTAGCACTCGGCCCTGTTGAGGTGGGTGCCGTGGTCTCGGTCAACGCCTGCGGCAATGTCGTCGACCCCTTCACCGGTGAATGGGTCGCCGGCATGCGCGCTGCAGCAGATAGCGACCAGATCGTCGACATGGAGCTCGCAGCCTTTGCCGCAGCCGGCTCCATGCAAATGCCGCTCGACCGCACCAACACCACCATCAGCTGCATCGTCACCAATGTTGAGCTCACCAAGGCTCAGGCCACCAAGGTCTCCCAGATGGCCGCAGATGCCTATGCGCACGCCATCCACCCCACGCACACCACCAACGACGGTGACACCATCTACACCCTCGCCAGCGGCAAGCTGGGAGCCCAGGCAAGCGTCCCCGTGCCCCTAGACCTGTTGGGCATGCTCGCCGTAAGGGCCCTACAGACCGCCATCGTAAACGGAGCCAAAACCGCCAAAACCTCCCACGGCATCCCCGGCGCCGCAAAGTAATCCACTCGACCGTCGGTCGGAGGCGGGCGGGCGTTACGTTTGCTGCTCTACAGTCCTATGCAAGACGAAGGCCACATTAAGTGGCCTTCTTTGCATGCGGAACTCGCGACAAACGTAACGCCCGCCCGCCTCCGACCGACTACCAACTAAATTCCTTTCAGCCCAGGCCACTGTGTACCGCGCGTCGAAGATCTTCAAATTCAAATAATCTGACAAT
>CALBUZ010000165.1 GCA_937969105.1 uncultured Collinsella sp.
AGTAAGCAGATGCGGTAAAGGGACTCTTCCTTTTCCGCATCTGCTTATCAGAAAGATTGATTGTTGTTTTCAAGCGAGTAGCCGCTCGCCCGCTTCTCACACATATCGTTCCACGCGCAGTTTCGCAGCGAGCGAAGCGAAGCGAGAATGTTTGAGCATGGAATGATATAAGGGCGGCTCCCGCCGAGCAGCGGACTTACGCCTAGCGGATATGCGCGGGTTTTCCGCCCCAGTAGAAGCGGCAGAAGGCTCGTTTGCGCTTTTGGGGTTTGCCTACGAGTTCCATGGTGGCGATGGCGATGTCTTCGGCTGCGTGGGGGCGGCGTAGAACTTCGCCGTTGATGAGCAGGGCTTTGAGTGATTCGGGATGGTCGTGCAGGTGGCGCAGGGTTACGATGAGCTCTCGTGCCGTGGTGACGTGCATGCTGGCGCCCATACCGGTGAGCATAGTGGTGTTGGCCTTTTCTTGGCCGTACGATTTGCCCAGCAGGATCATCGGCAGATGTGCGCACAGGCATTCGGTGACCGTGAGTCCTCCTGATTTGAGGATTGCCAGGTCGCAGCCGTGCATGAGGGCCGACATGTCGTCGACATAGTCCAACACCGTGACGTTCTCGAGCTTCATGGCATCGAAGAGCGTCTTCAGCCGGGTGGCATATTCTACGTCTTTGCCGGGCAAAAAGACAAAGTGCATGTCTTCGAAGCTGCGCAGGAAGGGGAGCGTGTGGTCCATCGCCGCGCGAAAGCGGACGTAAGGCTGAGGCAAGCTGGCGCCGGCCATTACCAGCACGACGGTCTTGTCGGTGGGGAGGTTGAACTTGGCTAGCTCTTCCTCGCGATCGTAATCCGTGTCGAATCCGACGCGAATGGGAATGCCGGTAATGCGAATCTTTGCCTCGGGCACCTTGCGCGGACGCAGCGTTTCGGCCATAAATTCGTTGGCAACACAGAATAGATCGGTGTCCTTGTGGGGCCACCAGCCCTCGACTTCGTAGTCGGTCGGTACGCAGATGACCGGATAATCGATACCCGTAATTACGCGGGCACCCACGGCAACATTAGCTGCTGTGATGTGCGTTGCGACCACGGCTATGGGCCTGCGGCTACGAATATATTCGTTGAAGGCGGGGAACATAATTCGCGACCATGCCGTGCCACCACCCCAGAGAAGATGTCCCGTAAGCGTATATCGCCAGGTCAGGTCGTAAATGGGGCGCGTGGCTCCCGTAAAAGAAGCCGCAGTCTTATTGCCGTCGAATTTAATACGTCCAAAATCAAGGATATCGAGCACTTCAATCTCAACATCCTCGGGGATGCCATTGGTGCCGCGAATGAGGTCGAATGCCTGCGCAATCGCATTTGCGGCGGCCTTGTGGCCCGAGCCGACCGAGGCGTGCACGATGGTCACGAGAGGTTTTTGCTGAGCCAAGAGAGCGGTTTGCTCCGATTGGGGAGTGTTGTGCGTGAGCAGGGGAGCGTCGTCGCTCGTCTGCGTCTGATCCATCGATAACTCCCCTTCGACGTTGTAACACGGACTTATCATTGTAGTGCATGAGTGTCACGTTCACGTAAATTTGGGTATGAGCGCAAAGAACGACAACGTTTCGACGAGAGGACTCTTTATGGCTACCGACCAGACGATCGATGTTGCGATTATCGGCGGCGGTCCCGCGGGTTATGCTGCCGCCATTTATGCGGCGCGCGCCAACCTGACGACGACTGTCCTTGAGCAGGGCATGTCGGGCGGACAGATCGCCACGAGCAACGAGATTGAGAATTATCCTGGCATTCCGCTGCTGAGCGGTGCTGAACTTGGTGAGCGGTTCCAACAGCATGCTGAAGGCCTGGGGGCTCAGGTTGAATGGAGTATGGTGACAGGCGTCGATTACGATGCCGATGCGGCTCAATTTACCATTCATCATGATATGGGCGAGACAGCGGCCAAGAGCGTCATTGCATGCATGGGCGCCACGCCGCGTCCTGCGGGTTTTGTTGGCGAGGACACGTATCGCGGTCGTGGCGTTTCGTATTGCGCAACATGTGACGGCATGTTCTTCCGTGGCAAGCAGGTCTTTGTTATCGGAGGCGGCAATTCGGCATGCGAGGAGGCGCTGTTCCTGTCCGACATTGCCAGCAGCGTGACCATCGTGCTGCGTCGCGATCAGTTCCGTGCACCCGAGGGCGTTGTGAGTAAGGTGCTTGCTAAGGACAATATTTCAGTTAGGTACCAAACTAGTATTGTTGAGCTTTCTGGTGAAGCGATGCCCACGACAATTACGTTCAAGGACAATGCGACTGGTGAACTGTACGCTGAGACCTTTGAACCTGGCTCATTTGGCATTTTTGTCTTTACGGGGACGCAGCCGCACACCGAGTTGGTTGAGCATCTCGTCGATCTGGCTCCCGACGGCGGCATTGTCACCGACGATTCGATGGCTACCCGTACGCTCGGCTTATTCGCAGCCGGCGATATCCGTTCCAAGCGTTTACGCCAGGTTGTGACCGCCGTTTCGGACGGAGCCATAGCGGCAACCAGCGCATATGCTTTCCTACGCGGATAAGTACGATAATATATCTTATGTAAGGTTGCTATAAATATACAAAGTGGTTGGACGGTGCTTCAATGTGCTGTCCAACCACTTTTACTTAGCGGCTATGTGGTATGCAAAACTAGATAACCTAGAATACAATATAGAAAACGAACGGAGGTCTCTTATGAACCATGCTAAATACGTTATCCCGATGTCCGATACATCGGTCAGCATTAAGCCGGAGGATATTCAGCCGACGGTGCTGCCGGATGCATTTATTCAGTCCGATATGGTGCGTAACCTCAACGCGTTGAGCCTGTCGCGCTATGATCAGCTGCCCAACGTAACGCTCTACCGTGACCAGGTCATTGAATACATCGAGCTGTGGATGGAGCCGCTTTCGATTTGCGTAGAGCAGCCCGTTATCACGCCATCGATGATCAATAACTACGTGAAA
>CALBUZ010000166.1 GCA_937969105.1 uncultured Collinsella sp.
TACTCCACCAGTTCGCGAAAAGAAAGATAGGTGGCGGCCTGAAGTGCGCAAAGCTCAACGCCAACAATGTAGATGTCATCTTCTAGCTCTATAAAACGCGAGCATGAGAATCGCTTTGACGAAACGTGGCATCGACAGTCCATCGCGTAGCGCGCGTTCCTGCGGTCAAACACCATCACCTCGAGGGATTCATTTGCGTCGCGGGCGATATCATGTTTGGTAAGCCATTCTGCGGCCGCGTCGAGGAGCGTTCCGGTGGGGCACGATCCGTAAATTGCGACAGGGCTGCAGGACTCGATGTCTTTCGCAGACACCGAATGCGCGGCCTGGTAGACCGCTTTTGCCGTGGTATGTGACAATACGATACTCATGGTATATATCGTGTCAGCTAATGTTGTGTTGATGACGCTGAGCGGAAAAGTCGTTTTAGAGGTCTAACCAAATGCTGTCCAAAAACTTGACGCAATAATGGACACGTTCACCCTAAATAAATGTTTTCGCTGCTCAGCTATAGCATAGAAATACTCAATTGCTGCACATTTGGTATCGATGCATCACCATCCGACAACGAATTACGTGTCGGGAATTGGCCGAAATCGTTCAAAATGAGGGTTCAGAATTTGTGAAGTGCGGGCCTGCTTGTGGAACGTAGGGCGACCCCGCCGCGAGGTTTCTCGCTGCGGGGCCACTCGTGATCTACGCCGTGGTTTGTCGTAGACGTTTCTACTTGGCAAACAGGTTCTTGAGGTTGAACTCGGCTTGGACGGTACGGAGCATGAGGTCAGTGTCGTCGAGGCCCAGATGCTGCTCGTTGGCGTCGGCGGCGAGGGTGCCACGGCGGCGTGCCCAGTTCTCGAGCGCAGCGGGCGCGGACTCGCGGGGGAGCGAGCGCACGTCGGCGTCCAAGCTGCGGCAGATCTGGCGCGAGTCGATGACGATGATCTTGCCTGCGCGGCGTGCCTCGGCATAACCGTCCAGATGAATTTTGAACCAGCTGTCCTCGAAGGCGGCATTATGTGCCATATAGGGATACTTCTTCATGAGCTTGAGCAGCTGCTTCTGCAGCTCCTTGTTCTCGCGGAACGGCTTTTTGCCGTCGATGTCGTCCCAGGTAATGTGATGGATGTTCGATAGTGGCACATCCTCGCCGCGGTAGATGTCGGGCAGGCCGCAGTAGTGCGCCTCGGCGTCATGCGGCACGGCGTCGCTGGTGAGATCCATAATCTCCCAGCCCACGTTGAGGATGTAGCCGCGCTCGGGCGCGCGACCGGTGGTCTCGATGTCGATGCCGAGCACCGTGCCCTGGATAGGCTTGCGGGCATAGGCCACGCCGAGTGCGTCGCGGTCACCGCGGATCTCGCGCATGACCGATGCGGCGGTGCGTTTTTGCATCTTGCCGATGGCAGCGCAGGTGTCGGCATCGGACAGGCCGCGCGAGAGCGTCGCGGGCGTCACGTTGCGCAGGCGCGCCTCGCCAATCTGGTCGCATAGGTCGCGGTTGCGGTCGGCCAGGTCGCGCACAGTAGCAAAGTCGAAGCCGGGGTCGCCCTCGGCGGTAAAGTACTCGGTCTCGAGCACCTTGAGGGCCTCCTCGCCCTTCTGGCGCTCGGACTCCATGGCGCCGTGGTCGCCGTAGATAAACATGGGGATAAACGGCTGTCGCTCGTATTCGAGTGCTTGCGATACGTTCATATGCTGCTCCTTGGACGGGCCGCGTCACGCGGCTCGGGGTTACTGAGTTGTGGCGAGATGATAGTTTACCATGGGCAACTATTGGCACCGCGCCCGGGACAACTACAATACCCTAGTTGACCGCTAGGACTTTTACAATGCTGCCGAAAGACACGAAAGGTTCCATCCGTCATGGATTTACTGATTGATATTCTGCTCGACGCCGGTAAGGACACGCTGTCGTTGGTGCCGTTTTTGTTGGTGACGTATCTTGCTCTCGAGACACTTGAGCACGTTGCGGGCGTTCGCGTCAACGGCGCTATCAAGCGCGCCGGTGCCGCGGGTCCGGTTGTCGGATCGTTGTTGGGCATGGTGCCGCAGTGCGGATTTTCGGCCATGGCAGCAACGCTGTACGCCGGCCGTGTCGTGACGCTGGGCACGCTGGTCGCCGTGTTCCTCTCGACCTCAGACGAGATGTTGCCGCTGTTGCTCGCCGAGCAAGTACCCGTGCAGACCATGGCGATGCTGCTCGCCTCGAAGGCGCTGATCGCTCTGGTCACGGGCTTTATCGTGGATGCGGCTATCCGTGGCCTTCGTCGTAATGCCCGCGCGCATGCGGCGATTCGCCGTACCGTGCTGGGGACCGCTGCC
Source organism: uncultured Collinsella sp. (assembly GCA_937969105.1). Lineage (GTDB taxonomy): Bacteria > Actinomycetota > Coriobacteriia > Coriobacteriales > Coriobacteriaceae > Collinsella. Next base: position 2,323 of record CALBUZ010000166.1, read on the forward strand.
AATCCGGCTCATGTGAACTGTGCGCACGACGACCATACCGGGGGCGACATCATTGACGAAGTGGCCGAGGCGGGCGTAAGTGCCGATCACATCCACGAGCTGTGCGAGCGCGATCATTGCGGCTGTGATGAAGACGAGGACGAACACGAACACGGACATGGCCACGACCACGGTCACGCGGACGCACACGAGCACCACCACGGTCACAGCCACTCCCACGAGGGCGCGCCCGTTCTGTCGATCATCCGCAGCGCCATCTCACATACCGTGCAGGTATCGGTATTCATTTTCCTGGTGACGCTGATTCTGGTCGCCGTCCTCGAGACCTTTGGTGAGTCCGCAATCGAGCAGTTCCTGCGCGGCAATGAGACGCTCGCCGTCCTGGGCTCGGCGCTTGTCGGTCTGATCCCCAACTGCTCTGCTAGCGTCGTTATTACGCAGTTGTACCTCGAAGGTGCGCTGCAGCTGGCGCCGATGCTCGCCGGCACGCTCATTTCCGCCGGCGTGGGCTACCTGGTGCTGTTCCGTACCAACCGCAGCGCTCGCGAAAATGCCGTGTTCCTGGTCATGATGTACGTCATCGGCGCCGGTTGGGGACTCGTTCTCTCCGCCTTCGGCCTCTAAGTAGGCCTAACAAAACGGGCTTCAAAATAGCCATGCTCGGCGCCTGCACAATGCGGCGATGCATGGCATTTTGAAGCCCGTTTTTTGTTGAGCCATGGATCCTGTGTGCTCGTACCGCTCAAAACAAAAAGGCAGATTTCCGGACATATTCCAAAAATCTGCCTTGGTTAGTGTAGCAGCTCGGTGAGGTTGCGTTTAAAGCGGGCGCGGTCTTCGCTGGTAAATGCCGCCGGTCCGCGGGTGCGTCCCCCGGCGCGGCGAACCTTCTTTTCCTCGTGGCGAATAAACAGCTGCATGTCGATGGTCGCCTTATCGTAGACGCGCCCGCGCGCGCCGATGGCGGCGGCATCGCGTCCGAGCACCATACTCGCCAGGCCTATGTCTTGTGTCACGACCACGTCGCCAGCCTGCAGGCGCTCGATAATGGCAAAGTCGGCGCTATCGGCTCCCACACTCACATCGAGCGTCGTGACCCAAAAGCCCCGACGTGCGTGCTCGGCGTCGCGCGGATCGTCGCGGCGAATATGGCGTTCCAGGTTCTGCGTGCTGTTACCGGCGATAACGACGGCGACGCCCGCCCTCCGCGCGCAGTCGATCGACTCGCGCGTGACCGGGCAGGCGTCGGCATCAATAAAAAGCGTCTTTGGCATCTAGTGCACCAGTTTGCCAAACTGAATGGCGCGAACAATCAGCGTCACGCCAAACACCAGCAGCGCGGCGCCGCTAAAGATGACGAGCATCTTGGCCGACCACAGCGGATAGATAAACACGAACATGCCCGCGATGATGGAGAGCGCGCCGCTCAGGATGGCGAGGGCGCGGTTAGACGAAAGCTCGGACTCCAGAATCGACATGACGCCCTCGACAATCCAGCCAAAGCCGGCGACGACCACCACGAGCGTGGTGAGCGTTGCGGTCGAGAAGGCCTGATTGCGCAGGATTATGACGCCGCCCAGAATGATGAGCAGGTTGGAGATGATGCTCGTAACGCGCCAGCCGGTGGGCAACAGCGGCTCGAAAACAGCGGTAAACAGCCTGATCGCGGCCGTGATCACAAAGTAGAAGCCCAAGACGGTCGTTAGGAAGACGAGGGACTTGGCAGGCGCAAACAGCAGTGCGATGCCGGCGACGAGCGCCAAGATGCCCGTGATGGCGTAAATCCAGCGCACGGCCTTGACGGCCTTGCCTGCCATGCTTTTCTCGTCAAATCCAAATGCGCTCGATTGCTTGTCATCGTTCTTAAAGATGCCCATGATGTCTCCTTTCCGTGCGGCGTAAGCCGTAGCTCTTGCAACCAGTATCGCCCAAGGGCGCCGTCGCGTGGGGCGGGAAGGGCGAATGGGAGCCTCACCTTCCCGAATTGTTATCTTTGTTCCCGCTTGGATGTGGGATATTCAACAGGTGTAGAACATTGCGGCTCTGTTCGTTATTGCCTACGTTTTAGGTTAGATTTTCTTAAGGACAATTGGCTTTTATTGGGGGTCCCTATGAACGAAGCAGTTCCCGCGGTGCCGGCGAGCGCCGAGTCGATGGCAAAGCAGGGTTGCGAAAAGCTTGGCCTGGACACGTTTGACGCGCTGGTCCGCCGCGCCCGCACGTGCCGCCGATTTGACGAGTCCATGCGCGTGCCGCGCGAGTTTTTGCTCGAGCTGGCGGAGCTGGCGCACCTGGCTCCCTGTGGCGCCAATGCTCAGCGCCTGCGCTTTCATGTGGTGAGCGGTGCCGAGGATTGCGCGCGCGTGTTTGACGAGCTCGCGTGGGCCGGTGCGCTCAAGGATTGGTCGGGTCCCGATGAGGGCGAGCGCCCGACCGGCTACATCGCGATTCTTGCCGAGCGCGCTGTTCCGGGTAAGCCCGCCGCGTCCATCACCGAGGTCGACACGGGCATTGCCGCGCAGACGATGATGCTCGCCGCCCGCAGCGCCACGCCCGAGGTGGCTGCCTGCATGTTCAAGGCCTTTACGCCCCACGCGATCGATGCCATGGGGCTCGATAGCGACAAGTATGAGCTCAAGCTGATCATGGCGTTTGGCGTTCCGGCCGAGACGCAGGTGATCGATGCGATCGATTCCAACCCCGACGGCTCAATTAATTACTGGCGCGACGAGGCGCAGGTGCACCACGTACCCAAGCGCCCGCTTGCCGACGTACTGGTGTAGCTGAGCGTCACCGCGGTGTGATCCGGCGGTAAACCACCACAAAGGTACCTGTCCCCTTTGCGGTGGTGCGAGGGGAGGACGTGTGGCAGATTTGTATTTGGTGCGGCATGGGCAGACTGAGCTCAACGTGCAGAACATTTTGCAGGGTGGGCACGATTCGCCGCTTACGGCGCGCGGGCGCGAGCAGGCGCTGGCGACGCGCGCGGCGTTTGAGGCGCGTGGCGTGACCTTTGACCGTGTGTATTCCTCCCCGTTGGGCCGGGCGCGGCGTACGGCTGAGCTAATTGCTGGCGAGGGCTGCTCGATAGAGCTGGTCGATGACCTACGCGAGTGGCATTTGGGCTCGCTGGAGGGCACATCAAATCGCGATATGCCGCCGCAGCCCTGGGGTGATTATCCGGTGGCCTTTGGTGGCGAGTCTGAAGTGCAGCTCCAGTCGCGTATGGTCGCGGTGCTGTCGCGCATCATGGCCAGGCCGCAGCACGACTGCGTGCTGGCGGTTTCCCACGGCTCAGCCTGCCAGGAGTTTCTTGAGTATGTGACTGGCAGGGGAGAGCTACCCGACAACGGAGCCGTGCTTCATTTTGGCTATTGCGACGGGGCGTTTTCGCTCCTTGATTGGTAACGAACGAAAGGACCCCTATGAATAAAGATCTGTATCTGGTCCGTCATGGACAGACGATATTCAACCTCAAGCGTATCATTCAGGGGTGGAGTGACTCGCCGCTTACGCAGTTGGGTTGCGACCAGGCGGCGCGCGCCGGCATGTTTTTACGTGCGCGCGGCATTGAGCCCGATCATGCCTACACCTCCACGCTTCATCGCACCGAGCAGACTATCGCCAACTTGTGGCCGGGCTTGGCGTACGAGCGCCTGGACGGCCTGCGTGAGTGGTTCTTTGGCGACTTTGAGGCCGAGCGCGTGATGCTCATGCCCGAGCGCCCGTGGCGCGACTTCTATCGCCAGTTTGGCGGCGAGGGCCAGATGCAGGTGCGCGAGCGCATGGTGGCGACGTTGACCGATCTTATGCGTCGCCCGGACCACGAGTGCGTGCTCGCGGTGAGCCACGGCTCGGCCATCAAGGAGTTCATGGACCACGTGAAGGGTGCGGCGGCTGATGAGCGCGATCGCGTGCCGGGCAACTGCTCGGTGCTGCATTTCGTGTTTGACGACGAGGCCGGTACGTTTGAGCTGGTCGAAGTCTTTACGCAGGAAGATTATGCGCGCGAGCTGGGGCTTGAACCGCTCGTGGCTACTGCGGGTCCGCAGCGCGGATAACGCGAGCGCGGCGGCACGGGTCGCCGGCATAACTTCTCGACGCGAAAGGGGCGGAGATGCATGTACCTGCTGCATCTCCGCCCCCTGTTTGTTGAGCTGCCGATTATTGTGCTGGGCGGTCTGGTCTTGCTAGAACCGCGCGACCTGGTGCGTGAGCAGACCTGTCGGAACTTGCGGCGCGGCGCCGCTGACCTGCGCGGCGGGGAAGAGCACGGCAACGGTAAAGTTGAACGGCTCCTTGCCGGTGTACGTTCCGGCGGCACGGGCCTCATCGGCCAGCAGCTGCGACGCCCCGGTCAGAGCGGCGGCGTAGGCGGGGTCGTCGGTCAGTGCCGGCTCCGGTGCTTGGTCGAGCATAGCGCGGATGGCCCCGACGGCGTCCTCGCGCTTGACCTCCCACGCGCGGTGCGTAATGCCCGCGGGGTCGGTAACGGCGTAGAGCGACGCGCCCTCTTTGGCGGCGCCCAGGATGATATCCATGACGGGCGAGGCCTCGTAGGCGAGCGACACGGGGCGCGGCTGCACCTTGAGCTCGGCGATCGCGCGCGCAGCAGCGGCCACGTCAGCGCTGGCATCGCTCTTGTCGCCCGCAAGTACACTCGTCGGGCAAATCGCCACAACGCCCGTCACGCGACCCGGCTCGCCCGAGCATTCGTACACGTAATACGCCGCGCCTGGATCCTTGAGCATCAGGCCGTCGGCGATGGCGCCGCGCAGGGCATCGTTGCCGCTCAAGATATCGCCCATCGCAGGCAGCGCCTCGAGCACGCGGTCCTGAGCCGGTCGGATGCAGGGAAACGGAAGTGCTTTCATGGGCGGTCCTAACGCGCGAGTCGGTTTGTTCGCGGCTTATTATGCCTCAACTTGGCTATCCGCGCCCCAGAGCGTGTTGTCGGCAAGTGCGATGAGTACGTTCTGGCAGCGAACGATATCGGCATGGGGCACATGTTCGTTGGGCTTGTGCGCGAGCGCGAGCGAGCCTGGGCCATAGCTCATGCAGTTGCGGTTACCTGTCTTGCCGGCAATGACGGCAGTGTCGGTGTAGCCGGTAAAGAAGCCGACGGTCGTGTCCGCGTCTGTCACGTCATCGGCGGCACGCTTGAGCGCGGCTAGAAGGGGAGAGCTTGGGTCGCGCTCGATGGCGGGGCGGTCGCCCGTCACGGTATAGCTTCCATGGCAGCCGGGAACCGCGGCCTCAGCGCCGGCGATGGCTTGCTCTACCATGCGCGTCGCGGCGGCCGTATCGGTCGGCGGCGTCAGGCGCATGTCGACCCAGACCTTGGCGTGGTCGGGCACGACATAGGGGCGATAGCCGCCCTCTATTTGGCCGAACGTGATGGTCGATGGGCCCAGCTCATCATGCACGGGCAGCGCCCCGAACGCATGGCGCAGCGCGCACACGACCTCTGCCATGGCGGCGACGGCATCCGCGCCCTTCCAAGGCTGGCTCGCGTGTGCCGTGACGCCGGTCATCTCAATCTCGAACCATGTGCGTCCCTTGTGCGCCATCTGAATTTGTCCATCGGTGGGCTCGGTGTCCAGCACCCATTCGCGCGAGCCGACCCAGCCGGCATCGATGGCCGCCTCGGAGCCGCGCATAAAGTCCTCCTCGTCGACCGAGCAGATGAGCGAAAAGCCGCGGCGGGGCAGCGCGCCATCCGCCGCTACGCGCTCGAGTGTATGGACCAGTGCGGCAATGGCGCAGGCCAGGCCACCCTTCATATCGCAGGCACCGCGGCCATAGAGTTTATCGTCACGCACGATTGCCCCGAGCGGCGGAGTGCCTGCGTCCCAGCCGTCGCCCAAGGTGACGGTATCCATGTGGCAGATGTAGACGAGCCGTGGCTCGTCGCTTAAACCGGGCACGGTGACCATAAGGTTGCGGCGTCCGGGGAGCACCTCGATCTCCTCAATCTGCACGGCATCGAGTGTCGGGTGGTTCAACCGTGCCAGCCGTTCCTCAACCAGCGCTTTGATATAGCGTTCAATCTCGCCCTCATACGCACCTGGGTCGGAACTGTCGATCCGCACAAGCTCCTGCGCAAGCCGCCAGGCAAAGTCCTCATCAACCATATGCAACCTCACAATCAGTCTGCTTTCCAAACCGATTGTAAGCCTCCCGAGAGATCCGTGACGTGTGCGTAGCAGTATTTACCGTTCGCAGGCCGAGCCGGCTCGTTTGCCGTCCGAGCGGGTTCGCAGACGGCGCGGTGGGTACGTAGCCGTTATGGACGACATGCTGTGCGACATATCTGCCTTTCGGTATCATCGGATACCTCCACAGGTTTTGGCGATAATGCCGGACCTGCCCGATTCTGCGGACGATCCGCGCAGGGAGCGCCTTTGCGAGCATCCACTCGTCACGCATTTCCTGGGCACCCCGTTACACGTTTTGGCGCAGGGCAGCTGCGGACGTAAGGGCGATCGTATTGTCAGGCATGTTTGGAACGGGGAGAGGCCGTTTGGCTCCGTGCAGCAGACAGAGTTTGGCCTCGATGTCGCGTCCCCGCTCTTTACCCTGCTGACCCTGGCTTCCTCGGTTTCAAACGAGCGTTTAATCATGTGCATGTATGAGATGTGCGGCACCTTTGCCGTGTGCAAGATTGCGCCTCAGGTAAAGTCGGCACTTGTGCAGGCATATGGGGGCCAGTGGGGTGACGCACGGTTGGGCTGGGAAAACGTAAAGGATGTCTCGGGGAATCCAACTGACTTGTGGAAACGACCGTCCTTGATCGAGCTCTCTGAGCTTACGGAGTACGTCGATAAGATCCGGGGGCTCCGTGGCGCTAAATCGTTCATACGAGCCGCGAAATGCATTACGGGGGTGGCGGCATCGCCGCTCGAGGTCCAAGCATCGATGCTGTTTGGTCTTACGAGGTTGCGCGGCGGCGAAGGGCTGCGCCTTACCAATAACGTTGAGATTCGTATGACGCGCAGCGCCCGCCTGATTTTGGGGCTCGATAGGCGCTATGCCGATATCCTGCTGGCAAATAAGGACGGCAGCCGGGAATGCCTGGTTGAATGCCAAGGTAAAGCCATTCACGGATCCATAGAATCCAAGATCTCTGACTCCGACCGAACGACGGCCTTGCAAGCGATGGGATATCCCGTCGTTCTGATGACCTATGGCCAGCTGGCCGACTCCGATGCCTTCCGCGTGGTGATGGAGCTCATCATGTCCTATCTCGATGCGCCTTTGAAAGACAAGACACCGCGGCAGCAGGAGCTTGAACGGCGGCTTCGTGAGGAGATTTTCATCGATTGGGCGGGAATGTAGTCGTGCGGGTGGAAAACGGTCGCGCGAGCTAGAGTTTTGGGCGCAAAAAAGGCTTCAGTTTCGCCTTGGAAGGGCTTTAATAATGCTACTCAGAACAAGTTGTTTCGGAAAATCGACAGTCAACTTGGACGTGGTATACAGAGATCAATTACTACCTACTAAATCCCCTGATAAAGCTGTTTATCAAAGCAGGTGTGCTCGGTGATTTGGGTATGACTGTCGATTATCCGAAAAAACTTGTTCTGGGTAGCATTTTCAAAACCAGCCGGAGCAACGAAATCGGCCCCCGTTTCGTGAAAACGGGGGCCGAATGGGCTTCATGGCCTGCCTGGCAGGCTTGGCGCCGGCACTATTTGATCACGCGTACGCGATACATCGACGGAATCTGCTTGAGCGCCTCGATGGTGCTGCTGTCCAGGTGCTCGTCGGTGTCGAACATGGTGTAGGCGTTCTCGCCGGCGGACTCGTTGGTCATACGCTGCACGTTGGCGTTGTCCTTGGCCAGGATTGCCGTGATCTGGCCGATCATGTTGGGCACGTTTGCGTGCAGGCAGGCGATGCGGCTCGCGGCGCGCGCCTTGCCCATGCTGCAGGCGGGGTAGTTGACGCTGTGCGCGATGTTGCCGTTCTCCAGGTAATCCTTGAGCTCGCTGATGGCCATGTCGGCGCAGTTGGCCTCGGCCTCGCCAGTGCCGGCGCCCGAGTGCGTGGTGATAAACGTATTGGGCATCTTGACGGTCTTGGGCGTGGCAAAGTCGCAGCTAAACCAGCTCAGCCTGCCCTCGCGCAGGGCGGCGTCGACGGCGTCCTCGTCAATGATGGTTTCGCGCGCGTAGTTGATGAGCACGGCGTCGGGTGCCAGCAGGTTAATCTGCTCGGTGCTGATCATGCCGATGGTGTCTGCCTTGCTGGGCACGTGCACGGTGAGGTAGTCACAGCCGCGGCAGAGGTCCTCGAGCGTGCCCACGCGCTGTACCTCGCGGCTCAGCACCCACGCGTGCTCAACGGAAATGAACGGATCGTAGCCGTAAACGTCCATGCCCAGATCGACGCAGGCGTTGGCTACCTTGGAGCCTACGTTGCCCAGACCGATGACGCCGATGCGCTTGCCCTTGAGCTCGCGGCCCACAAAGGCCTTCTTGGCCTTCTCGGCGTCGACCTGAATCTCGGGGTCGTCGGCGTTGTCGCGCACCCATTTCATCGACTGCACCACGCCGCGGCTCGAGAGCACCAGCATGCCCAGGACGAGCTCCTTGACGGCGTTGCTGTTGGCGCCGGGGGAGTTAAAGACGACGACGCCCTTCTTGGCGTACTCCTCGACGGGGATGTTGTTGACGCCGGCGCCGCAGCGGGCGATGGCGCGGATGCCCTCGGGCAGCTCGTAGCCGTGCAGGTCGGTGGAGCGCATCAGGATGGCGTCGGCCTCCTCGGCGGTGCCCACAAACTCGTAGCCCTCGCCAAACTCGACCTTGCCGTCTTTGGTGATGTCGTCGATGGTTTTGATCTTGCGCATGGAAAACTCCTTAGCAGGTTTGTCTAAAACAAGTGGTTTGAAGTGGCTGGTCGGCCCGCGCGTTGCGGGCTAGTTAGATCGCGGACTCAAACTATGCTGTGCTTCGAAGTCCTTCATGTACGTGGCCAGCGCCTGCACGTCCTCCATGGTGACGGCGTTGTACACGCTGGCGCGCATGCCGCCGACGAGGCGATGGCCTTTGACGTTTTGGATCTGGTGCTCTGCCGCGCCCGCAACAAAGGCGGCGTCGAGGTCGGCATCGCCGGTGCGGAACGTGACGTTGGCGATGGAGCGGCTGCCCTCCTGCGCGGTGCCGTGGAACAGCTCGCTGTTCTCGAGCAGGTCGTAGAGCAGGTTGGCCTTAGCCCAGTTGCGCTCGGCCATGGCGGCAAGTCCGCCGGTCTGCTCAACCCAACGGAACACCTTGCCGCACACGTAGATGCCAAAGGTGTTGGGTGTGTTGAGCATGGAGCCCTTGGCGGCCTGGGTCTTAAGGTCCATGTACTGCGGAGTCTGCGCAAAGGCCGGACCGTCGGCGATCAGGTCGCCGCGCACGATAACGACGGTGACGCCCGCGGCGCCGGCGTTTTTCTGAGCGCCGGCGTAGATGAGTCCGTAGCGCTCGACGTCGAGCGGCTGCGACAAAAAGCAGCTCGAGACATCGGCGACCAGCGGCACATCACCGCAGTTGGGCAGCTCGTGGAACATGGTGCCAAAGATGGTGTTGTTCTGGCAGATGTAGACGTAGTCGAGCCCGTCGCCCGCGGCCTCGGCGGCAATGCGCGCGTTGACGTCGGCCATGTCGGGGATGCGGTCGAAATTGGTGTCCTCGGAGCTCGCGAGCAGCACGGCCTCGCCGTACTTGGCGGCCTCCTTGTACGCCTTGTTGGCAAAGTTGCCGGTTACAACGTAGCCGGCGCGGCCGCGGCGCATGAGGTTCATGGGGATGCCCGCAAACTGCAACGTGGCGCCGCCCTGCAAAAACAGGACACGGTAGTTGTCGGGGATGCTCAGCAGACGGCGCAGGGTTGCCTCGGCGTCATCGATGATCTGCTGGTACATGCTAGATCGATGGCTCATCTCGAGCACGGACATGCCGCAACCGCGGTAGTCCATCATCTCGTCGGCGATCTCGGCGAGCACGCTTGCGGGCAGCGCGGCCGGGCCAGCTGAGAAGTTGTGCACACGTGCCATCTTCTAGTTCCCCCTCGTAGTCGTTTGAACGTTCGGGATACTTTAGCACAGTGGAGCGCCAGGCGCGACCGCATCACGGTAAAACTCGACTGCGCCGCTATGATTTACAGGATGGTTACATGGGGGAGGGGTGCTTTACTCCTCAGGCAAATCCAAATCTGCGAGCGAAGGCATGAGGTTCTCTAGGCGCTTGATCTCTTCGTCGCAAATTAGCCACTTCCTGGTCACTACGACGCGAGCGTGGCGATGACGGCTTCGTGGCCAGCGTATATTAGGGAGTAGCTC
>CALBUZ010000167.1 GCA_937969105.1 uncultured Collinsella sp.
GCTATGTTGATGGCAGCTTTTGCACAGGGCACTCAGGCACAAGACCTGAGCGGCCAGCGTTCTGAAAAGCAGGACGTGCACATGATTCCTGGTAAGAAACTGGATCATCACGGACTCATCGTGAGTCCTACACCACATCTCCTGAATGTGGATGCTGCTAACCGACTCGATCTGCAGAAGGGTGTCAAGGTGATTGACAAGAAAGGTAAGTTTGCTGATGATGTGAAATTCCTGACCGCTAACGCCAAGGGCATTCGCCTGACCATCGATTTCGGTGAGAAGCTTGCTGCTAAAGCAGGAGTGAAGCCTGTATCGGGTGCTTACAGCCTGAAGGCTGATGCCAAGGGTATCCAGATTGTGGGATACGATGAGCGTGGTGCTTTCTATGGCTTGCAGACCTTGCGCCAGATTGTAAACAGCGAGATGGCAAAGGGCCAGATGCCTTATACCACTTGCAACGACTACCCTGATCTTCCAAACCGTGGTGTGGTAGAAGGCTTCTATGGTGAGCCTTGGTCTCATCAGGTGCGTCTTTCCCTCATCGATTATTATGGAAAGAACAAGATGAACACCTATCTCTATGGCCCAAAGGATGATCCTTATCACAGCTGCCCTAACTGGCGCTTGCCTTATCCGGAGAAAGAGGCTAAGAACATCAGCGAACTCGTACAGGCTTGCCGTCGCAACCGTGTAGATTTCGTATGGGCTATCCATCCTGGACAGGATATCAAGTGGAACGAGGAAGACTATCAGAACCTGGTTCACAAGCTTGACTTGATGTACGACCTCGGTGTACGTTCTTTCGCTATCTTCTTTGATGATATTTCCGGCGAGGGTGCCAACCCAGTGAAGCAGTCTGAACTCTTGAACCGCCTGGCTAAGGAGTTTGTGAAGGCTAAGGGCGATGTTACACCGCTCGTGATGTGTCCTACCGATTATACCCGTCTCTGGGCGAATCCAAAACCAACCGGTTCTCTGGCTATCTTCGGTAATACCCTCGATCCATCTATCAATGTATTCTGGACAGGTGATGTGGTATGTAGCGACTTGACCCGCGAGACTCTCGACTGGGTGAACTCCCGTATCAAGCGCCCTGCTTACTACTGGTGGAACTTCCCAGTAACTGATTATGCACGCCATATCATCATGCAGGGTCCTACCTACGGTTTGCAGACCGACCTGACCAACAAGGATCTCTGTGGTTTCGTGAGCAACCCAATGGAGCATGGTGAGGCTTCCAAGCTGGCTCTCTACGGTGTAGCTGACTATGCATGGAATATCGCCAACTATAATCCGCTCGACAATTGGGAGCGTGGTCTGGTAGATCTCACTCCAGAGGCACACGATGCTTATCGCACCTTCGCCATGCACTCATGCGATACAGAAACCGGTTATCGCCGTATCGAATCATGGGAAACCAAGAGCTTCCGCATCGACAACTTTACAGATGCTGAGTTCAATGCTTTGCAGAAGGAATTTGAAAAGGTGAAGAATGCACCTGCTCAGATGGAGGCAAACTGCAAGAATGCCTTGTTGATGAAGGAACTCCGTCCTTGGTTGACCGAGTTTGGCAAATTGGGTAACCGTGGTCTGAAGACCATGCAGCTCATCAAGGAGTACAAGGCTGGTAATGACCAGGCTTTCTGGGATGGTTATGTCAACAACCGTATGAGCAAGGAAGATGTGGCTGCTTACGAGAAGCATAAGTCTGGAACCATGGTATTGCAGCCATTCTATGAGCAGTCTATGGATGATATGGCTTCTGGCTTCTTCAAGAAGTTGACTGGCAAGGTGCCTGCTTTCTATAAGGGTATCGGTACTTACGCAACCTTGAGAACTACCCAGAGCAAGGCGATGTTTGACAATGATTCTACTACCTATTATACATCTGGTAATAGTCAGAACACTGGCGACTGGATTGGTGCAGACTTAGGTTGTGTTCGTTCTGTTTCTGAGGTAAGAATCCTTCAGGGCCGTAACTCTGTGGATGATGTGGATTACTTCGACAATACAGTTTTGGAGTATTCTCTTGACAAGAAGGAGTGGAAGGCGCTTACCGGTGAGTTGAAGAAGCAGTATGTCATCAACTGGAAGACAGATTCTCCTGTTGAGGCTCGTTATATCCGCATCAAGAAGTTGAAGTCTGACAAGCGCAACTGGGCTGCAGTCCGTACCTTCGAGGTGAACCCAACTACTCCAGAGCGTTTGAGCTTTACTGTAGAGGCTAAGGATATGCAGGCAGCGATGTATGGTTTCGATGAGAACCCTTGCACCTCATTCACTAACGAGGGCACCCTTACTATGGGTGTAGAAAAGAATGTAAAGGGTTACACCCTGCTGTTGAAGTTGGCTCCAGGCAAATCATTGGTTTGTCGCCAGCTGAATGCCAAGGGTAAGGTATTGGCAACAACCAACATCGACCAGTCATTCTGCAAGATAGATTTAGTGAAGAAGGCTGCGAAGGTTCAGCTGGATGGTTCAGCCGAAAAGACGGGTGCGTACGTGGCGTTCGTCAACCTCTCCGGCGGCGTGGGCGTGCCCTACCTGCCCGGCCAGACCGCGAACGACATCCGAGCGATCGGCGAGGGCGTGCGCGCCGCCTACGAGGAGACCCTCGTTCCCGCCGGCATGGGCGACGTCGCGATCTTTACCGAGATGGGCCGCTTCGTGCTGGCGCCCTATGGCTGCGTCGTGACGCGCGCCGTCCATGAGAAGCGCATCTACAAGGACTACATCGGCGTCGACGCGAGCGCCGTCGACCTTATCCGTCCCGCGATGTACGGCGCCTACCACCACGTGAGCGTCGTGGGCCAGCCCGGTGGCGAGGACAAGACGCGCGCCGAGGCGAGCGAGACCTATGACGTGACGGGCAACCTCTGCGAGAACAACGACAAGTTCGCCGTCGACCGTCACCTGCCGCACGTGGACATGGGCGACCTGCTCGTCATCCATGACTCGGGCGCCCACGGCTATTCGATGGGCTACAACTACAACGGCAGACTCCGCGCGGCCGAGGTGCTGCTGCACGAGGACGGGAGCGCCGAGCTCATCCGCCGCGCCGAGACGCCGGCGGACTACTTCGCCACGCTCGACGTGCTGCCCGAGGTGCACGAGCGCCTCGCCGCGGCGTGCGAAGGACTCACGGGAATCAAGTAGGCGCGGCCGCTCTCGGCCGCGCGAATGGGGTGGCTCGCCGCCCCGCTAAGGAGACAACATGGACGTTCGCAAGCTCGAGGGATCGATCGTGGCCCTCGTCACGCCGTTCAGCGAGGACGGCTCCGTCAATTTCGACCAGCTCGAGCGCCTGCTCGAGTTCCACGTCGAGAATGGCACGGACGCGATCCTCACGCTGGGCACCACCGGCGAGAGCGCCACGATGACCGACGAGGAGGACAACTCCGTCGTCAAGTTCGTCGTAGACCACGTGGCCGGCCGCGTGCCCGTCATCGCGGGGTCGGGCTCCAACTGCACCGCGGTGCAGACGGCCAAGAGCCTCACGTACCAGAGGCTGGGGGCCGACGCCATCCTCATCATCTCGCCGTACTACAACAAGTCCAACGAGGAGGGCATCTACCAGCACCTCAAGCACACGGCGGACGCCACCGACATCCCCTGCATCCTCTACAACATCCCCGGGCGCACCGGCTGCTCCATCTCCGTGCGCAACGTCGAGCGCCTCGCCGCCCATCCCAACGTGATGGGCATCAAGGAGGCGAGCGGCAACATGGCCTACGCCGCGAGCATCGCCCACTGCCTGTCCGATGACTTCCGCCTCTACTCCGGCGAGGACGCGCTCACGGTGCCGCTCATGGCGCTCGGCGGCTCGGGCACCATCAGCGTGTGGGCAGATGTGCAGCCGGCCCTCGTCCACGAGATGTGCCGCGCCTACCTCGACGGTGACACCGAGCGCGCCACGCGCATCCAGGTGGAGGGCCAGCCGCTCATCTCCGCCCTGTTCGGCGAGGTCAACCCCATTCCCGTCAAGGAGGCGCTCGCCCAGATGGGGCTCATCGACGCCAACTACCGTCTGCCGCTCGTTCCCATGAGCGAGGGCCCCAAGGCCAAGCTCGTCGATGCCATGAAGGGAGCTGGTCTCATTGACTAGCGAGAACGCCGCCCCCATTCGCGTCGCCATTATGGGCGAGGGTCGCATGGGCTCGCTCATCCGCTCCACGGCCGAGGCCGCGCGCACCGAGGAGGGCTCGGCCGCGTTCGAGGTCGTGGCCCAGATCGGCTTTGACCTCTCCGCCGCCGACGCCGCCCCTGCCGCCGACGTCCTCATCGACTTCTCGAACGTCGTGACGCTGCCGGCCGTGGCCAGCTACGTGCGCCGCACGGGTGCCGCGCTCGTCTCGGGCACCACGGGCTACACCGACGAGCAGATGGCGGAGCTGCGCTCCCTTGCCAAGACGAGTGCCGTGCTGCACTCGGGCAACTACTCGCTGGGTATCGCTGCGCTGCGCCACGCCACGACGCTTGCCGCCCGCGAGCTTGCCGGCTTTGACATCGAGATCGTCGAGACGCACCACAACCAGAAGGTCGATGCGCCCAGCGGCACGGCCAAGCTTTTGCTTGACGCCGTGGTTGCCACCGAGGCCGAGGAGGGTCGCGGCGAGTACCACCCGGTCTATGGCCGCGAGGGCATGGTTGGCAAGCGTGACCCCCGCGAGGTGGGCATGCACTCGCTGCGCGGCGGCACAGTCGCCGGCGTGCACACGGTGAGCTTCTTCGGCACCGACGAGGAGGTCTCGCTCACGCACCGCGCCACGAGCCGCCAGATCTTCGTGAACGGCGCGCTTGCCGCCGCCCGCAAGATGGCCGGCCGCGAGCCGGGCTTCTATGGCTTCGACGAGGTCATGTTCAACTAGCCATTCGGCTGGCCGAGAAATCGAGAAAACGCTATCGGCCGCCATTTGCGGCCTGAAGGGATGCAGCGCATGGACGCTCAGGAAATCATCAACTACATCGCCACGGCACCCAAGAAGACGCCGGTCAAGGCTTACATCCGCCTCAAGGAGGGTGCGAGCGTCGACCTCTCCTGCGCCGAGCACGTCTTTGGCACCGAGCAGAACAAGGTTGTCTTTGGCGACTGGGCACTTCTCGGCCCCGTGCTCGAGCAGGCCGCCGACGCCATCGACGATCTGGTGGTAGAGAACGACGGCCGCAACACGGGCGTGCCCATGCTCGACAAGAAGGGCGTCCACGCCCGCATCGAGCCGGGTGCCATCATCCGCGACAAGGTCGAGATCGGCGACAACGCCGTCATCATGATGGGCGCCGTCATCAACATCGGCTCGATCATCGGCGACGGCACGATGATCGACATGGGCGCCATCCTCGGTGGTCGCGCCACGGTGGGCAAGAACTGCCACATCGGCGCCGGCACCGTCCTCGCCGGCGTGGTGGAGCCTGCGAGCGCCACGCCCGTCGTCATCGAGGACGACGTGCTCATCGGCGCCAACGCCGTGGTGCTCGAGGGCGTTCGCGTGGGCAGGGGCGCCGTCGTGGCAGCCGGCGCCGTCGTCATCGAGGACGTGCCCGCCGGCGCCGTCGTGGCCGGCGTTCCCGCCAGGGTCATCAAGCAGACGAGCGAGGTCGCGAGCGGCAAGGTGTCGCTCGTCGACGCGCTGCGCACGCTGTAGGTGCGTGCGGCCCGTCTGGCCCTCGCGGCCGCTGCAAGGGCGATAGCTTAGATAGATATAAGAAGAGGGACGGACAGGCGCTTGGCTTGTCCGTCCCTCTGTCGTTGTGCGCCCAAGCCCGAGGGCTCCCCGTGGCGCACGGGGCTCACGCTGCCTCTCCGCGGCGTGTCCCGTTTGGCGAGAAGCTAGTCCTCGGCGATCTCGGTGATGGCACCGGCGGGGCAGGCCTCCTGGCAGGAGCCGCAGGCCACGCAGGAGTCCTCGTCCTTGACGGTGGCAACGTCCTCGAGCTCGAGAACGTCGCAGGGGCAGGTGTCGACGCAGACGCCGCAGGCGACGCACTCGTCAGCGTTGATAACGGGATGGGCCATGATGA
>CALBUZ010000168.1 GCA_937969105.1 uncultured Collinsella sp.
TCCTCAAAATGAGTTCCGCACGCAAAGAAGGCCACTTAATGTGGCCTTCGTCTTGCGCAGGACTGTTCGAAATTTTGAGGAAGCACCCGCCCTGCCGGGGCTCCCGAGTTCCCGCTTACGAGAGCGACGTTCTCAGCAACTCGTTGAAGAGCTTCGGGTTGCCCTTGCCGCGGCTCGCCTTCATGCACTGGCCCACCAAAAAGCCGATAACCTTCTGGTTGCCGTCACGATACTGCTGCGCCTGATCGGCACAGTTAGCCAGCACCTCGTCCACGATCGGCTGCAGCGCGCCGGCATCGCTCACCTGACGCATACCGCGCTCGTCGACGATCTTATTGGGGTCGTCGCCGGTCTGAGCCATGGCCTCAAAGACCTCGTGTGCCTGGTTGGAGCTGATGGCATCGGTCGCTAGCAGCTTGGCAAGCGCCGCCACCTGAGCCGGCGCGATGCCGGACTCGGCCAGCGAGACGCCGGCACCCTTAAGGTAGGCGATCATCTCGTTGACCAGCAGGTTTGCGACCGTCTGGGCCTCCTTGCCAGCCATACCGGCAGCGGCAGCCTCAAAGAAGTCGGCAAACTCCGGGTCGCCGGCGATTTGCTCGGCATCGGCCGCCTTAATGCCAAAGTCGGCCTCAAAACGGGCGCGCTTGGCATCGGGCAGCTCGGGAATCTCACCTCGGCAGCGGTCGATGAACTCATCGTCCAGATCGAACGGCGCCAGATCGGGATCGGGGAACAGACGATAGTCGTCGGCCGTCTCCTTCACACGCATGACCACGGTGCGCTTGCGGCTGGGCTCCCAGTGGCGGGTCTCCTGATAGATGATGCCGCCCTCCTCGAGCACCTCGGCCTGACGGCAAATCTCGTAGGCAAGGCCGTCGTGCAGGCTCTTAAACGAGTTGAGGTTCTTGAGCTCGGTCTTGGTGCCCAGCTTGGTCTCGCCGCGGCGGCGCAGCGACACGTTGCCGTCGCAGCGCATGGAGCCCTTCTCCATGGAGCAGTCCGAAATGCCCAGTGTCACAAAGATGCGACGGAGCTTCTCCATAAATAGGCGAGCCTCCTCGGGCGTGCGCAGATCGGGCTCGGTGACGAGCTCAATGAGCGGCGTGCCGCAGCGGTTGTAGTCGACGAGCGACTCGGCCGCGGCGGTAATGCGGCCCTCGGCGCCGCCCACATGGACCATCTTGGCGGCGTCCTCCTCCATATGGATGCGCAGGATGCGGATGGGCACCGTGTAGGAACCGTCCTCGCGACGCTCGGGCATCTGCAGGTTGGACGCGTCGTAGCTGGCCAGGTGACCGGCGCGCTGGTTACCCTCGCGCATGGTCGACGTCATGGACGTGGACAGGCCCTCGGCGTTGGCCGAGGCACTCGCCAGGCTCTGGGCCTCGGCCTCGCCAAACGCGCAGTCGGGGCGCTCGGCGGCACCGCGACCGGTCACGTCCAGGTCCAGGTGACCGTACATGGCAAAGGCAACCGGACCCTGCGTAGTCTGGAAGTTCTTGGCCATATCGGGATAGAAATAGTGCTTGCGGTAGAACATCGAGTGGCGCTGGATCTCGCAGTTGGTGGCGAGACCGGCCTTGACGATGCTCTCGATGGCGCGCTTGTTGGGCACCGGCAGGGCGCCGGGCAGGCCCAGGCACACCGGGCACACGTTGGCGTTGGGCTCGTCATCGTGGCTGAGCTTGCAGTTGCAGAACATCTTGGTGTCGAGTGCGGTGAGCTCGGTATGGATCTCCAGGCCAATCACGGCCTCCCAATCCTGCAGGACCTCGGAAAGCTCCTTCATTACAGCTCGCCTCCCTTCCCGGCAAAATCGGGCGCGACGGAAAGCGCGGGCGCACCCGTGGCGGTATCGGCAAAGCCGCGCTCCAGGGCGCGGGCAAACGTGAGCAGCTGACGGTCCTTAAACGCCGGACCCACCAGCTGGGCAGAAACGGGCAGCTTGCTGTCCTCGCCCAGGCCCAGCGGCACCGAGATACCACCATTGCCGCAAATGTTGAGCGAAATGGTGTACAGGTCCGACAGGTACATCTGCGTGGGATCGCTCATCTCGCCAAACTTAAAGGCCGTGCGCGGCGAGGTGGGCATGAGGATGGTGTCCACCTTGGCATACGCGGCGTCGTAGTCCTGCGTGATGAGCGTGCGGGCCTTTTGCGCTGCGTAGTAGTACTTGTCGTACACGCCCGAGCTCAGCAGGTAGGCGCCGAGCATCTGACGGCGCTTGGCCTCGGCGCCAAAGCCGTGGGCGCGCGAGAGCGAGCTCTGGTCGGACAGGTTAGCGTAGCCCTCCTCCTGATAGCCGTAGCGAATGCCGTCAAAACGGGCCAGGTTGGAGAATGCCTCGGCCGGGCCGATGACGTAGTAGGCGGCGATGGCGGCGTCCAGGTGCGGCAGGTCGACCTCGACCAGCTCGGCGCCCTGGTTCTGCAGCTCCTGGGCGGCACGTTGAACAGCGGCCTTGACCTCGGGCGTCAGGCCCTCGGCCTCCATAAACGCAGGGATGATGCCCACGCGCTTGCCCTCGATGCTGTCGTTGAGATGCTCGGTAAAGTCGACGGCACAATCCTGGTTGGTGCAGTCGTACGGATCGTGGCCCGCACCGGTGAGCGCGTTCATGGCCAGCGCGACATCCTCGACCGTGCGGCCAAAGGGGCCCACCTGGTCGAGCGACGAGCCAAAGGCCACCACGCCGTAGCGGCTCACGGCGCCATACGTGGGCTTAAAGCCCACCACGCCGCACAGCGACGCCGGCTGACGGATGGAGCCGCCGGTGTCCGAGCCCAGCGAGAGCGCGACCTCGCCCGCGGCGACGGCGGCAGCGGAGCCGCCCGAGGAGCCGCCGGGCACGCGCTCGGTATCCCAGGGGTTGTTGGTACGATGGAACGCCGAGCTCTCGGTAGAGCTGCCAAAGGCGAACTCGTCCATGTTGGCCTTGCCCATGGGCAGGCAGCCGGCATCGAGCATGCGCTGGACGCAGGTAGCGGTGTAGACGCTCTGATAGTTCTCGAGCATGCGGGAAGCGCAGGTGGTGCGCGTGCCCACGAGGTTCATGTTGTCCTTAATGGCCAGCGGCACGCCCGCGAGCGGGGGCAGCGGCTTGCCTGCGGCACGGTCGGCATCCACGCGCGCGGCGGCCTCGAGCGCGAGCTCGGGCGACACCTGCAGGAATGCCTGAACCCCGCCCTCGCGCGCCTCGATGGCAGCAAGGGAGGCCTGGGCCACCTCGGTGGCGGTAAAGTCGCCGGCGGCAACGCCCGCGGCGATCTGGGCAGCAGTAAGGGAATCGAAGCTCTGCGCCATTACTCGCTCTCCCCCTCTCCCAAAATGGACGGCACGCGGAAGTAGCGGTCGCGCGCGCTGCCGGCGTTTTCGAGCGCGACGTCGAGCGGCAGGTCGCGCTCGGGCTCGCGCAGGTCATCGCCCATCACGTTGGACAGGCTTCCGATGGGATGGAACGTGGGCTCCACGTCGGGCAAGTCATATTGCAAGACGGGCTCGAGCATCTGGACGGCGTCGTTCATGTAGGACGTCATCTGGGTGAGCTCGTCATCGGCCAGTGCGATCTTTGCGTACTCGGCGATGCCGCGCACGTCTTTCTCGCTGAGTGCCATAGGCGCTCCCTTCCGCATAACAGTTAAACCGCTCTAGTATACAGGGCAACGCCGACTTGGAGCAGGCGCTTTACCCAAATGCAGCGAAAACGTAACGAGGGCGACGGGCTAGCAGGCGGCGGGCTGGCGGTTCTGCAGCGAAACCGCACCGTCCATAGCGAAAACCGTCCCGCCCGCAGCGAAGACCGTCGCGCCCACAACGAAGACCGTACTGTCCGCAACAAAAACCATCACAACATTCGACGCTTTTCGCCAAAATCGCAATTTTCATCGAATGTTGTGATGGTTTGAAAGCCCCGACCGCCACAAAGGTGCCTGTCCCCTTTGTGGTGGTTCTGAACGATGTCTTATGCCGAGGCCTTGGCCTTGCGGCGCTTGCGGACCGCGTGGATCACGATGTCCAGCAGCAACAGCACAATGGCCACGACCACGATGAGCACGGCAAACTCGCGCTTGCCCCAGTGGCGGCCGGCCAGCGACTTTTGCTCGTCGACATCCTTCTTGCTGTACTTGGTGCGCACGCAATGCACAAGCAGGCGATGGTCGTTCACGCCATAGGGCGTGCAGGTAACGAGCGTCACCTTGTCGGCGCCGGGCTCAATGGTCAGCGACTCCATCTCCTCGGGCAGCACCACCTCGGAGTCCACCATCTTGTAGGCGAGCGTCTTGTTCATGGTGTGCAGCAGCACCAGGTCGCCGGGCTCCAGCGAGTGGATGTCGTCGAACATACTCAGGTTGCGCATGCCCGAGTGCGCGGTGAGCACGCAATGCGTCGAGGCGCCGCCCACCGGCAGGCTCGTGCCCTCCAGGTGGCCGACGCCCGCCATGAGGACCTCCTCGCTCGTGCCGTGGTAGATGGGCATGCTCACGTCGATGGAAGGGATTTCGACCCAGCTCATCATGGGGTCGCGGTCAAAGATGAGCTGCTGAGCGTAGGGCTCGATCTGATCGGCGGGAAGCTCGGTGGCCTCGCCCGCCAGCTGCTCGTTAAAGGAGCGCGCCTGGAGCAGGATGCGCTCGCGCTCCTCGGCAGACAGCGCGTCCACGGTGCTGGACACGGTGCTGATCTGGTTGAACACGCCCGAGGCCTCGAGCCGGTCCAAGATCCACGGCCAGGTCATAAGGCCCACGCCAATAAGGATGATGACGATGGTGATGAGCCGGTCGGCCCAGCGCGGCAGTCGCTTGCGACGGCGCTTGGGCTTTGGTTGAGGTTTGGGCTGAGGGCTTGAGCCGCCGTTGTCCGCGGCGTTACTGCTCTTCATATGTTTGGCGCCCTGCACCATCGCCGGTCACTCCTCTACAACTCAAGTTGTCTGAACAAATAATAGCCGATTAGCGAGCTCATGCGCTGCGCAACGCAGCCTGGCAACATTGCGCAGTGCAAGTATGGGCCCGCATTTGAGTTTTCAAAATATCCCGAATCGGCTGGGCGATTCGGGATACAATGGCAATAGAAAACGACGCATCCCGCGTAAGTGTTCGAAAGCGCGGGCGGCCTAGTTTTCTGGTTTTGTTAAATGCCCGGGCCTCTAACCCCGGGCATTCTTATTTGCGCTTGTTGCGGCGCAAATGCCTTCTACCGTCCGCACCGCGCGTGCGCCTACGGACCTTAAACCGAACCTCATACGAGTCAAGAAACGCGATGACGAACGAGCCTACCGCCGCGAGGGCGGCGAGCGCGTTAAGGAATTTCAGCATTTGGGGACCTCCGATCGAGTCGTCGGCCGCCCGCGCACGGGATGCGTCGCAATGCCATTTTACTGCGAGTGTATGCACCCACAGCTGGTAAACGCAATAATTGCAAACATCTGTTCGATATTCATACGCTTGATCCATCGGGCAATGGAGCCTGGCTGCGTTGTCCAAAAAGAACGGGGCAGACTCCAGTGCGAAGTCTGTCCCGAAAAGAGAATGGCAAAGCAAGAACGTCGATGGACGAGAAAAGTGTCCGCAAGTCTCATGGCCATCACATCCCACCTGCCAAAGGGATGGGTGAGCGAGCGTTACTCCTGCTCGGACTCCTCAGCCTGCTTACGGCTGCGAATGAGGTGCGCCACACCGATGCACAGCACCGCGCCACCAGCGATCCAAGTGAAGGTCACGCCGTTAAGGCCGGTCAGTGGGAGGTTGGAGCCCTTCTTGTTCTCGATGGTGATGGGAATCCTGGTCGAGGTAACTTTTTCACCGAGCTGAGAAGTGACCATATTAGAGCTGGGTTTTACGCTGAGTCCTGTCAGTTTGCCGGTCGTCTCATTGTATGTAGGCGTCACCACAATGGTAAAGCTAATGGAGTTATAACCCGCGGGCGTCTCGCACTCCGTAATCTCGTACTCACCTGCAACAAGACCAGGGATAAAGACCTTGCTGTCAGTCTCTTTAGTCTTAAACACTCCAGCTTTGCCTGAATCGTCAGTGAGTCCACCAGTCTCCGTCAGCCATTTTTCGCCATTAACAGGAGTGGTACCCTCCTTGGTCATTTTGACCTTAAAGCCGGCAACAAGTTTCTTATTCGGATTATCCGAGGCGGTCTTAGTGACATCGAGACCGAAGACGTAGTCAGTGACCTCATCCGACTCAGACGTGCCCTTATCATCAGTCATGGGATTGTTGGAATAGACAAGCTTGACATCGTTGGTGTTGCCGGTGGCAGTGTATTCAGCCTCACCGGTCAGTTTTGCGTTATAGGTCACAACGACCTTAGAGTCGCCCTTAAGCGTCACGCCTGCGTTTGTTGCAGCAGCCTTAAGATCAGAGAAGGAAATCGTCAGGTCGTGACCGCCAGTGGGGTGCCCAGAGGCGTCCGTAGTGTCCGCAAGATTTACCGTGTAGCCATTTGTAGGTTGGATAACGGTGTCGTCAATTTTCACCTTAACGGAGTTCTCGCTAGCCTCCAGTCCAGCTGAAAGATGATCATGGAACGAATATTCGTACTTGGTGAAGGTGTCGATGTTGCTCGCGACGGAACCGGTCAGTTTATATTCAACCTCCTCGCCAATATACGAGTCACTCCGCTTTCCCCATGCCTTGCCCTCATGAACTTCCTTTTTGACGGTAGGAATGCTGGTCTTCTCGGTGACCGTTACGGACTTACCACCCACGATAGCGAAAATCGGGGAGGTGCCAGTGTTCGGCTTTGCCGGATTCGTAAGACCATCAGGCACGAAGAGGTAGTAGCCATCGCCATAAGCATCCGGGCGCGTCCAAGAATCATCCACCTTAAAAGAATTTCCCGCAGGAGTCTCGTCTGTAATCGCAGCCGCAATTGCATACAGCACGTCACCGGGAGCAACGCGCGTACCCTCGCTGCTGGTTGCCGAGCTGGCAGAAGTTCCCGTCACATTTTTAGCAAGCCACTCGGCAACAACCGGGGCAGTGGCACTGTCCGCAAGCGCCGCAGCGCCGTCTGCGTCCACGATTTCCTTGTACTTGGCAGATCCTTTAATAGCAGCGATTACCTTGCGCCCGATAGTCGTGCTTGACCATTCAATATCGGAAGCAACTTTTCCATTGCTCCCCTCATCAGCGACTTTTGCCTTGAAGATCTGGTAGGCCTTGAACGTATTGTCCTTGTTGGCCTCGTCGACCTTATTGATCGTGATGCTGCCCGCCGCACCCTCAGCAAACGCCATGGTCACCGGGGCCATGACTCCGCCGAAGCTCAGCGCTGCTGTGAGGCCGGCGGTTACTGCCAGGCGTGCGATGTTCTTGTTCATGCTCATCTTCTTTTCCTCCGTTTTCCGGTTGGTTCTCATCCAATCGGTCATCATCTGTCTGTTTCTAAGCATCTACTTTGCTACGTCTCGCCCCGCTCTCTGTGGGGCTGCCAGCTACTCTTTATGGCTGCCACCTCCCCGCTTGACCAGGAGCGCGACCACGATGAGCGCGGCTCCGGCGACCGCTGCGGCGGCCGCGGCGTACATTGCCATATCGCCAGTCGAGGGCATAAAGCCTCCGGTGGTAATGCTAGGGGGTGTGCCGGTGGGCGTGTTGATGAGCGACGCCTCCAGGCTGCCCGTCGACCCGTCCGCGCTGTCGGCGCGCAGGGGCGACTCGGCCGTGATGGTGAGCTTGGGCTTGGCGGCGGCCACCTGGTCGACGTCCAGACCCTCGGCCTTGACCGTCACGGAGCGCGTGCCCTCAAAGGCGGTGTAGCCCTTGGGCGCCTTGAGCTCGCGGACCTCCAGCTTGCCCGAGTCCACGCCCGAGACGGTCACGCGACCGTCCTCGCCCGTGGTGACGGTGGCCTTGCCCTCTGCATCCCACGTGCCGTCAGCCGCTAGCGTGCGGCCGCGGTCGTCGGCGATGCTCAGGACCGCCCCGGGCAGTGGCTTGTCGCCGTCTCTGCCGCGCTTGGTGAGCGCGAGATCCCAGGTGTAGGCGCACGCATCGTCGCTCGGCGTGTGGGTGAAGCCGGCGTCGCCGGACTGGTCGGCAAAGGGAGAGCGCGGGTAGCGCAGGTAGACCTCGTTGGGGTTGCCCCTCGCGATGCCGTGGTTGCATGCGCTGTTGAGCGGCGCATTGTACACGGCGACCACGCGGGCACCCACGGTGAAGGCGTCGGCCCCGCCGAGCGCGGCGATCAAGTCGGCGGTGCGCACGGTGAAGGTCTTGCCGTCGGCCGCTACCTTGGTGGCGCACTGGGCCGTGATATCGGTCCAGCCCTTCGCGGGCTCGGTACCGGTGCGCCCGTCCTTGCCGGTCGAAACGGCGTCAAAGCCGCCGTCCGCACCCGCTGCCACGTACACGCGCACGCTCGCGGCGACCTTGGAGGAGTCGAGCCCCGCGCTCATGGTGTCGACGAACTGCACCGCATAGGTGTCGTAGGCCGTGAGCCCCGCCGGGACCGTGGCAGAGAGGCGCCAGTACAGGTCGTCGGCGACCGTGGCGTCGGCGGCCTTCTGCCAGGCGGCGGTGCTGTCCTCCAGCACATGCTTGGCAACCTTGGGGGTCGCCGCCTTGGGCTTGACGGTGACGGCGCCGCCGCCGACCAGGGCCATGACCGGCGCGGTGCCGGCCTCGTCCTGGGAGATGGCGTCGTCGTCGGCGACGATGAGCCAGTAGCCGCAGTGCAGGTCGGCCGCCGTGCCCGCGTTAAGGGCCACGGACACGGCGTCAGAGCTCTGGAGGGAACGAGCGAGCTGTGCGCTCAGCGCGCTCGTAAGGTGGGAATCGGCGTTGAGCCACTCGGCAGCTTCCTGCGCGGTGGTCTGGGAATTGGGCATGCCGGCGCTGTGCAGCACAGGCAGCGCGGCATCACGCACGGCGTCGCTTGCCCAGGCGAGATCGGTGGCGATCTTGGCGTCGCTGTCGCCGTCGACGACGTTGGCGCTAAAGATCTGGTAGGCGTCGTAGCTGCGCGCCACGGTGCCGCTCACCGTGATGGAACCGGTCGAGGTCGGCACGGCCTGCGCGGATGCGGGGAACACAACCGCGCAGGTGCCGATCAGGAGGGCAAGCAGTGCAAACAAAATCGGGAAGGAGCAAACTTTCTTATTCACGACGCTTACCTCCCTTCGCATTCGCCTTGCGACGAATGTGCATCCAGGCCGCAGCAGCGCAAAGCACCGCCGCGCCGGCAAGGTACGTCAGAGTGACGCCCGACATACCAGAAAGGGGCAAAGAGGTGGAGTAGGTGTTGGTGAAGGTGGGGGTGGAGATGGGGGTGGAGTTGGGGGTGGAGGTGTCGATGAACGTCCGTTCTTCGGCTTTGGGGTCTGCTGTCCAATCGCCCTTGGAGTCAACGATTCCCTTCTTGTAGGTCACCTTACAGTTGATCTCTCCTTTTTCGGTGTCATACGTTGGCACAACCGTGAACTTGTAGACCGAGTGGTCGTACGTGTAGTGCGAGAACTGCGAACCGTCGGTTTCCTCGCGCACATAGTACGTAAAGGTCTTGAAAGGGCCACCCGTGGAACCATCCGGGTCGTCGGGATTATTCCTGATATCAGAGAGCGAGTACTTGAGCTCAACCTTTTTATTTTTATCAGTGGTGTCCTTGAACAAAAGCGTCTGCTTCGTATCTTTACCAGAGGTGGTCACGGCAGTACCGATGATGTCTTGAAATTTGCTGTCTTTCGCAAGTTGAAGCGTAAACTCCTTCATCTCGCCGCCCTCAACGACCTTAGTCGCGTTAGGAGTCCAGGAACGACTGGGGCACTTGTTGGTGAAGGTTGCACCACTGGTAAGCGCAAAGTTGACAGCGTTTTCGCCTTCAGTCGCTGCGATGGTCGCTGATTCTGTTTCTGACGTTCTTGCGCCGGCGCCGTCATTTTTTACCTTTGTTACTGAAACGCTCCTGACTTTGTAATACGTATATTTAATGTCAAGCACGTCGTGCGATTTCTCCTCATCCTTCACAATCTCAGGATCAATTTTGTAGATGGTTTTGTCGTAAGCCACGTCCTTGTCCGTGCCCGGAACCTCTACCAAGTAGTAAACAAGATCGTCATCGGCATAAACTTCACCCAGATCAAAGGTGAATTTTCCATTCTCATCGTTTTCCACCGTATCGACCACCGAGCAGTCATTGAGCTGCAATTTTCCATCATTAAAGCTAGGGGCCTTACCACCCTTGCCCGGCTTCAAGAGCTGGAACTTGAATTCTCCCGCATAAAGCGCGCGGCCCGTCAGTTTCTTAATGCCGTTGAGCTTCATCTTGGGATACACACTCACCCGCGTGGTGGAGCCGGCGACAACGTTTCCGTTGGTCATGATTCCGCCACCGTGGACGTTGGATTCGTTGCCCGTGATATATAACGAAGCCAGCCCTTTAGCGACATTTTGATCATCAACGGACGAGTCGGACCTTAGGCCAATCATGTACCTGGCCTGGGCTCCGTCATACTTACCGATGGTCGCAGTGTGACCGTCAATCGTGCCCGACCAGCTAGCAGCTCCGCCACCAAGCATCTGACCCGTTACGGCAGCGATATATTCACTGTTAGTACTATCGCGAATAAGAAAAAGATCCTTGTGACCGGCATTTTTAAAATCTTCAGTTATTTCGCCGCCTTTGTTGTTAGGGAGCCAATCCTTGTCATCGGTCTTTTCGTGTGTGCCGCCCGATCGGTTATAACCACCGTCAGAATTACCGTCAGAATTACCGAAAACCGCGATGCCATTGGTATCGGTAATGGCAGTCTTACCAGTCGGGCAAGCGGCAAACCCGCCGCCAAAGCCATTGGCATGATTGTTGGTAATCAGCGCGTTATATATATTGAGGCTCGCCGATTTAATGCCTTGTTCACTGCTACCCTGAACGAACACGCCGCCGCCACCCCAGTCGTTGGTGGTATTGGTCGTATTGTTAGTGATGTAGGCTTTCTTGTCGCTCACGTTGAAATCGCCAACTGTAGGCGCAGAGATACGGATACCGCCGCCCTCCGAGTTTTGCGCCACGTTGCTAGCTATGGTTCCACCAGAAAACGTAAACCCGGAAAGAGCACTATTCCAAGCGCCAGCATAAACGCCGCCGCCAGCCTCGGCAGAGTAGTTGCCCGTGATGTAACCGCCTGCAATTGCGAGACTGCCGCCATTGAAAGCAGCAATGCCGCCACCACCGTGGCAACCGTTACCCTTGTGACTATCATCGTAGTGCTGATATTTGTTGTTAGTAATGTGACCATCCGTAATGGCCACATTAGAGTTCTCAGCACAAATTCCCGCGCCAAAACCGCTTTGAGAATTATTTGTACCGTTACCGGAGATAATACCGCCAACCATGTGTACCGTAGAATTCCGGGCATAAACGCCGCCGCCACTGGGAGCATAGTTACCAGCAATTACGCCGCCAGAGATCTCCAGGGTTGAGCCCTCATCCAGGGTTGAGCCCTCAACATGAATTCCAGCACCAGCACCATCGCTGCCCATAGAAGCACCACAAACGTATCCGCCACTCATGCTGACGGTAGAGCCGTTATCGGCATAAATCAGGTGGCGAACATTTGCGTCCTGATTCGTGGTCAGCACGCCGCTTTGAAGGTTAAACGTACCGCCACAGACGTTGATGAGCCTCATCGTAGAGTGAGCAGTGGTGCCCACGATGGCGCCATTGATGGCAACCTCGTGCTTGAAAAGGGTCTCGGTAGTAGCAGTGGCACTCGAAGTCGAATCAGTCACGTAGTAAGTGAGCTTACTGGGCGTTGTGCCGTCGTAATCGAGCTTAGCAAGGTTGCCGTTTTTGTCGCCATCCTGCTCGAACTTGTTATCAGCCGCCTGCTGCAGATCCTCAATCGTGAGCGTCGCACCCTCGGGCACATTGAACATGGACATGTTGGGCGACTTGCCAGGCTCCACGCCCGAGTGTTTGATCTTATGGCCGTTGAGGTCGATGGTGGTTTCACCCTGGCCAAGCGTAATGTCGCTTGCATACTCAATATCGAGATTCAAGCGATATTTGCCGGCCTTTTTATCATTTTGAAGGTAGTGAGATAGGTCGTCTGCAGAATTAATCAGCGTATATTCGGTCGCATCCTCCGCAACAGGTGGAATTGCGCCCTCATTGCTAGCGTCATCCGCGGTCTGCTCGGCATCCTCGTCCTGCGAGTCTTCCTCGGACAGCCCCTCAGACTGGACATCATCTCCAGTCTCGCCACCCTCAGCGTCGTCACTATTCTGGTTGTCGCAGACGATAGGCGACGGCATGAAGTTCACCCACGACGACAGGCTGTGCATCACGGTTCCGTTCTTCCAC
>CALBUZ010000169.1 GCA_937969105.1 uncultured Collinsella sp.
GGGCCCTTGCGGCGTAGTCGCTATTTATTCAGTCCAAGTTTCGGGGCGCAGTTCACAGGCACCTTTGTGGTGGTTTTTGTTTAAGCGCCGGCGATGACGAGGGCTGGACGTGAGCTGTCAGTGGCCTCGGCGATCGAGGTGGCGACGGCATGGTCGGGGTCACGGTCCATCACGATGGCGTCGACATCGGTCAGCTCGGCAAAACGGTACATGCCACGTCCGTTGACCTTGCTGGCGTCCATGAGGGCGACGCTTTGATGGGCCGCGGCGATCATAGCCGTTTTGGTCTCGGCCATCTGGGGAAAGTCGGTCGTAAAGCCGCAGCTGGAGACAAAGGCGCCGGGGCACATGACGGCCAGATCGGCATGGACCATTTGGAGCGCCTGCATAGTGAGCGGTCCGTACAAATAACGATGGCCTTTGCGCAGCGCCCCGCCCAGCATGACGACATCGACCGAGGGCATGCTCTCGTCGATGTAATCGGCAATGGTAATGTCTGCCGTGATGACGGTGATACCGTCGCGCTGATCGAGGAGCCGGACGAACTCGAGCGCCGTGGTGCCCGAGTCGACGAGCAGCGTGTCGCCGTCATTGACGAGCTCGATGGCGCTTTGCGCGATGGCCTGCTTGGCAGCAACGTTGACATTGATGCGGCGATCCTGCGTGGAGACGGTCAGGCGTTTGTGGAGCGAGACGGCACCACCATGTGTGCGGCGCAGCTTGCCTGCTTCGGCGAGCGCGTCCAGGTCGGCGCGGGCGGTGACGGAGGACACGCCAAAGGTCTGGGCGATTTCTGCTACCTGCACCGAGGCGTTATGATCGAGCATTTCCATAATCGCGGTACGGCGTTCGTCGGCAAAAGCGCGGTTGGTGGCTCGGGCCATGCTTGCTCCATTCTCGGCTAAATTTGCAGGAATTGTGTTGACTCTATTTTCGTTCATTTTCTTTTTGAGTAAGAAAACACCTTTCGATTACTTATCTTTTCTATAAAAGAAAGACGCTGAACGCTCAAAATTCAATATCGAACACGCCCACTCGGCTCCAATTCCTTCCGTTTGCTTTTCAAAAACGACGGTATTGACCTGCATGGGCTCAATATCTCGCGCGTGTAAAGGCGCTGAATTTCATACAATGAGCGCAGTAAACGCAAGGTAAAACGCCTTGTGAACAACTACGCCCGATGTCCAGATGCGGGCGAGGGAGAGGAGCAAACGCTCATGGCACTTGTTACCACCGAAAAGATGCTCAAGGACGCTCAGGCCGGCCGCTACGCCGTCGGCGCGTTCAACGTCGAGAACCTCGAGTTTGTTATGGCCGTTCTGGCCGCTGCCGAGGAGACCAAGTCCCCCGTCATCATGCAGACCACCCCGGGCACCATCAAGACCGCTGGTCTGGACTACTTCTACGGCATGGTCAAGGCTGCCGCCGAGCGCGCTTCCGTGCCCGTCGCTCTGCACCTCGATCACGGCGATGGCTATGACCGCTGCATGCAGGCTTTCCGCACTGGCTACACCTCCGTCATGATCGACGGTTCGCACGAGTCTTTCGAGGACAACATCGCCCTGACCAAGTCCGTCGCCGACGCTGGCCGCGCCATGGGCGTGCCCGTCGAGGCCGAGCTCGGTAAGGTTGGCGGCAAGGAGGACGACGGTCCCGCAGTTGAGGGCGAGAGCCCCTACACCGATCCTGCCGAGGCCAAGGAGTTCGTCGAGCGTACCGGCTGCACCTCCCTCGCTATTGGTGTTGGCACCAGCCACGGTGTGTACACGAGCGATCCGCACATCGAGCAGTCCGTGGTCAAGGCCATCCGCGACGCCGTCGACGTGCCGCTGGTTCTGCACGGCACCTCTGGTGTGCCCGATGAGCAGGTTGCCGAGGCCGTGAAGAACGGCATCTGCAAGGTTAACTACGCCACCGAGCTGCGTCAGGCCTACACCAAGGGCTTCATGGCCTACATGGCCGAGAACCCCGCCTGCTTCGATCCCAAGAAGCCGGCCAAGGAGGGCATGCGTGAGATTACCGAGCTGGTTAAGATCCGCATGACCAACCTCAACTCTGTGGGCAAAGCAGAGTAACAGCAAGGGTACTCCGACTCGCTACATATCCCGGGGAGGGACGAGGGCTTAGTTCCCCAATCGTCCTCGGGCATGCAAAAAGCCTCGCTGCGCACTTCGTGCGGCGAGGCT
>CALBUZ010000170.1 GCA_937969105.1 uncultured Collinsella sp.
AGGTGCCTTGAAACAAGGCGGCATTGACCTTCTGGTCATGCCGCCGAAGTTGAAAGGCAGATTGCCGCTCTGGCGGGTTTGCAGCGTCGAGCCGTTACGCGGTTTGGTAAAACCGCGTAACCACTAGTTTGGTACCTTGACATTGATTTCTCACGCTCCTAAATTGATTAGGCACAAAACAATTCCACTACCTAACTAAAGAAAGGAGCGAAGCTTAGATATGTGTGTTGAACCACTCGTCTATCCGCACGAGCCCGGCGGCGACCCGTCACGGCCGGCGGATGTACCCGAAGCGGTTAGCTCGGAAGACAAGCTTGCCAAGCGCATCCTCAATAACCTGGGCTTTTGCGGCCATTACATGCACTTTCATGGCGGAGGCGTGTCCGGCAAGGCGCCCATCATCTGCCTACTGGCCAAGCAGCCCGGCGGCGAGATGTCGCAGCAGGAACTCGGCATGCACTTTGACCTCAAGCCGGGGTCGCTTTCCGAAATCCTGTCCAAGCTCGAGGTCAACGGCCTCATCGAGCGCAGCCGTAACCCCAAGGATCGACGACAACTCACCATTCGCTTGACCGAAACCGGCCGGGAAAACGCCCGCATCGACCAGGCGGCCCGCATCCGCTTTAGAGAGCGCGCCTTTAGCGCGCTCACTCACGACGAGCGCGAGCAGCTCGCCGAAATGCTCGAGAAAATCCGTGTAACCTGGGAGGAACTGGATGATTAAAACCCTCATGGGCAGCATCCGCGACTATATGAAAGTCGCTGTTGCCACGCCATTGCTCGTGCTTGGCGAGGTGCTCTGCGAGATGCTGATTCCATTTATCACCGCCAACCTGATCGACGCCATCAAAGACGGCGCCACCGTAGCCGAGATGCTTCCCACCGCGGGCTTTTTGGTGCTCATCGCGCTGACATCGCTGGCTTTTGGCGCCGCTGCCGGCGTCACCTGCAGCCATGCGAGTTGCGGCTTCGCCAAGAACCTGCGTCACGACCTGTTCTACAAGATCCAGACGTTCAGCTTTGCCAACATCGATGAGTTCTCGAGCTCCTCGCTCGTCACGCGTCTGACCACTGACATCAACAACGTGCAGCAGGCCTTTATGATGATCATCCGTATCGCCGTGCGCGCACCGCTGGTATTGATCTTCGCCTTTACCATGGCGTTTATCATGGGCGGCAGCGTTGCCATGGTCTACCTGGTCATCATTCCGCTGCTGGGCTTTGGACTGTTCTTTATCATCTTTAAGGTGCGCCCCATCTTCTCGCGCGTGTTCCACAAGTACGACGCCCTTAACGAGTCCGTCGAGGAAAACGTCACCGGCATGCGCGTGGTCAAGAGCTATGTGCGCGAAGACTTTGAGAAGCAGAAGTTCGCGACCGCTGCACGCGACGTCCAGATGGACTTCACCCACGCCGAGAAGCTGCTGGCCTTTAACAACCCCATGATGAACATCTGCGTCAACGGCGCGTTTGTCGTCATCATCTACCTGGGATCCAAGCTCATCATCACAAGCCAGGGCACGCTGTTCGACGTGGGCCAGCTCTCCTCGATCTTTACCTATGGCTTCCAGATCCTCATGAGCCTGATGCAGCTGTCGATGATCTTTGTCATGGTGACCATGGCCGACGAATCGGCGCACCGCATTACCGAGGTGCTAGCCGCCGAGCCCACGATCGCCGATCCCGCCGAGCCCGTGCTCGAGGTGGCCGACGGCTCCATCGACTTTGACCACGTGAGCTTTAAGTATTCTGCGCATGCAAAGCGCCAGGCGCTCGACGATATCGACCTGCACATTAAGAGCGGCGAGACCATCGGCATCATCGGCGGCACCGGCTCAGCCAAGTCCACGCTCGTAAACCTCATCGCCCGCCTGTACGACGCCACCGAGGGCACCGTGCGCGTGGGCGGCATGGACGTGCGCGACTACGACTTGGACGCCCTGCGCCACCAAGTGGCCATGGTGTTGCAGAAAAACGTGCTGTTTAGCGGCACCATCGCCGAGAACCTGCGCTGGGGCGACCCGAACGCCACCGACGAGGAAGTCCGCGAGGCGGCACATCTGGCCTGCGCCGATGAGTTTGTCGACGGCTTCCCCAAGGGCTATGACACCTGGATTGAACAGGGCGGCTCCAATGTCTCGGGCGGTCAGAAGCAGCGCCTGTGCATTGCGCGCGCCCTGCTGCGTCGCCCCAAGATCTTGATCCTGGACGACTCCACCAGCGCCGTCGACACCAAGACCGACGCCAAGATTCGCGCAGGGTTGG
The DNA here is from genome assembly GCA_937969105.1 of uncultured Collinsella sp. Lineage (GTDB taxonomy): Bacteria > Actinomycetota > Coriobacteriia > Coriobacteriales > Coriobacteriaceae > Collinsella. The sequence continues at coordinate 2,266 of CALBUZ010000170.1, forward strand.
CAAGCTATCTGCCCAACACGACCAAGCTCATCATCGCCCAGCGCATTAGCTCCGTGCAGGACGCAGACCGCATCATCGTCATGGAGGGCGGCCGCATCGCTCAGATCGGCAACCACGACGAGCTGCTCAAGACGAGCGAGATCTACCGCGAGACCTTCACCTCGCAAAACAAGATGTCTGCCGAGGGCGAAGGGGCCGTCGAGGCCGAGGCATCCGTAACGCAAGCTCAGGCCCAGGAAGGAGGCGAGGCACATGAGTAAGGCAACGACCGCCGAGCGCGCACTCAACCGCAAGGGCGGCACCATGTCGCGCCTCATCAAGACGCTCTTTGGCTTCTACCCCGTGCTTTTGCCCCTCGTCGTCGCCGGCGTGGTGCTCTGCGCCATCATCAACTCCATCGGCGCGACCTTCCTTCAGAGCGCCCTGCAGATCATTAGCGAATCGTGGCAGTCGGGCGACTGGACGACCGCGCAGCCCAAGATTCTGCAGCTTGTGACCACCCTCGCCTGCATCTACGGCGTCGGCATCCTGTCCTCGCTGTTCTGGAACCGCGCCATGGCCATCGTCACGCAGGGCTCGCTCGAGAAGCTGCGCGAGAAGATGTTCAACCGCATGCAGGACCTGCCGATCCGTTACTTCGACACGCACCAGCGCGGCGACATCATGAGCCACTACACCAACGACATCGACACGCTGCGCCAGATGATCAGCCAGTCGCTGCCCAACCTGCTTATGACGACCATCGTCATCGTCACGGTGTTCTTTATCATGCTGTACTACAGCGTTTGGATGTGCCTGGTCATTGTGGCAGGCGTCGCCTTTATGACCTTTATGACCAAGCTGCTCGGCTCCAACTCCGCGCGCTTCTTTATTGCGCAGCAGACCGAGCTCGGCGTGGTCGAGGGTCATATCGAGGAAGTCATGAACGGCCAGAAGGTCGTCAAGGCATTCTGCCACGAGTCTGCCGCCGAGGCCGATTTTGACGAGCGCAACGAAAAGCTCTTCGAGGTCTCGCAGAAGGCCAACATGTACGCCAACATCCTCATGCCCATCCTTATGAACCTGGGCAACCTGCTCTACGTGCTGGTCGCACTGGCAGGCGGCATTTTCCTGGCGCTGGGCGTGCCCAACCTGAGCATCTCGGGCATGGCGCTGTCCATCGCCGTCGTGGTGCCGTTCCTCAACATGACCAAGCAGTTCTGCGGACAGATCGGCCAGATCTCGCAGCAGATCAACGCCGTGGTCATGGGCCTCGCCGGCGCCGACCGCATCTTTGAGCTCATCGACGAGAAGCCCGAGACCGACGAAGGCTACGTGACGCTCGTCAACGCGCAGGTGAACCCCGATACCTGGCAGCTCGAGGAGGCCGACCACCACACCGGCATGTGGGCGTGGAAACATCCGCACCGCGCAACCGGTGAGATCGAGTACGTGCCGCTGCGCGGCGACCTGGTCATGGACAACGTCGACTTTGGCTACACGCCCGACCACGAGGTGCTGCACGGCGTGTCCGTGTTTGCCAAGCCGGGCCAGAAGGTCGCGTTTGTCGGCGCCACCGGTGCCGGCAAGACGACCATCACCAACCTCATCAACCGCTTCTATGACATCGCCGACGGCAAGATTCGCTACGACGGCATCAACGTCAACAAGATCCGCAAGGCCGATCTGCGCCGCTCGCTGGGCGTCGTGCTGCAGGACGTGAACCTGTTCGCCGGCACCGTGATGGATAACATCCGCTACGGCAACCTGGACGCCACCGACGAGGAGTGCATCGCGGCGGCCAAGCTCGCGGGCGCGGACGACTTTATCACCCGCCTGCCCGACGGCTACGACACCATGCTCACCGGCAACGGCGCACAGCTGTCACAGGGCCAGCGCCAGCTGATTTCGATCGCACGCGCCGCCGTCGCCGATCCGCCGGCAATGATTCTGGACGAGGCCACGAGCTCCATCGACACCCGCACCGAGGCCATCGTGCAGGCCGGCATGGATAAGCTCATGGAGGGCCGCACGACGTTTGTCATCGCGCACCGCCTGTCCACCGTGCGCAACTCCGACGCGATCATCTGCCTGGACCACGGCCGCATCATCGAGCGCGGCAACCACGACGAGCTGATAGCCAAGCGCGGGTATTACTACCAGCTCTACACCGGAGCGTTTGAGCTGGAGTAGTTCGGCCCGCCGAGACGGCCGATTTGCCGCTCATTCGTCGGGCATGACCCTAAGGTCAATGCCCTCCTCTTTCGGGGCAAATCGACTCATCTCAACGACCCAAACACAATGCGCCGCAACGAATAAAGCCTCCGCAGCCACACGGGCTGCGGAGGCTTTTCTATGCCCTCTGTTGTTACAAGTTTACCGTTCCTCGCGTTGCAGTCCGGCTGCCTCAGCTGTCTTTACACGGTTCTTATCGACGTACATGTTCTTGTCGGCCTGGGAAAAGAGCTCGCGCATCGTAGGCGGTTCATCAAAATCACT
>CALBUZ010000171.1 GCA_937969105.1 uncultured Collinsella sp.
CCGGCGAAGGTGTAGCCCTCGCGGGTCGGGGCCAGGGGCTGGCGGGCGACGCCGTCGCCGTCGGTCACGCCCTGGAGGGCGTCACTGCCGTCGAAGAACGTGCCGCCGTTGGCGACGTAGAGGACGTCGATGGAGTTGTCCTTCTCAACGGCATTCCACTGAGCGAACAGGGTGGCGTGGTCGCCGCCGCCGACCAGCGGCTTGCTGAAGTCGACCGGGTCGTTACCGTCGCGGTCGTAGGTCCAGCCGGCGAAGGTGTAGCCCTCGCGGGTCGGGGCCAGGGGCTGGCGGGCGACGCCGTCGCCGTCGGTCACGCCCTGGAGGGCGTCACTGCCGTCGAAGAACGTGCCGCCGTTGGCGACGTAGAGGACGTCGATGGAGTTGTCCTTCTCAACGGCATTCCACTGAGCATAAACAGTCGCGTGACCGCTGCCCGCAACGATAGCCTTCGTGAAGTCGACGGGGTCATTTCCGTCGCGATCGTACGACCAACCAAGGAAGTCATAGCCCTCGCGGGTAGGCTGAAGCGGCAGGCGTGCGATACCGTCGGTATCGGTTACGCCCTGCATAGTATCGTTACCGTCGAAGAACGTACCGCCGTTGGCGACGTAGAGGATTTCGACAGTCTTGTCCTGCTTCGCGGGCGTCCAAGCGGCGAAAAGGGTCACATTCTTGCCGCCACCGACAATCGGCTGGTTGAAGTCAACCGGGTCGGTTCCATCGCTGTGATAATACCAACCGGCAAACACATAGCCGTCACGCGTGGGGGCAAGCGGCTGGCGAGCAATACCATTGCTGTCAGTCTGGCCCAGCATGACGTTGTTGCCGTCGGCGAACTGACCGCCATTGGCAGCGTAGGTCACATTAAGCGCCTTCGAGGGTGCCTCAGTCCACTTAGCGAACAGGACATAGTTGCTGGCGCCGCCCAGAAGAGGCTGAGATAAATCTACGGCCTGAGTGCAAGCGCTGTCATAATACCAGCCACCAAACACATAGCCATCGCGCACGGGAGACTCCGGCACAGGGCATATGCCCTCGTCGTTAGTCTCAATGGGTTCAGTAGTGATGTTTCCGTCCGCGAAAGCGCCGCCGCCGCCATTTGCCGCTACAAAAATAACGGTCTTAACACCAGTAGAGGCTGCAGCAGTAGCCCCCTCGCTCGTGTTCTGAGCAGTCTCCGCCGCGATAGCAGCAACCGGCGTGGAGCCAAGAACCATACTAAGGCTCAAGCCAGCTGTGATAGCAGCGTTAAGCTTCCTATTCATGTGGTCGTCCTTTCCCGACTCTCTTCTCCGCGACCACTTCGCGAAAGAAGACATTTGAATTGCACCATCAATTTAAGCCGAGAAAAAACTCAAAAGGTTGCGCAACCAAGCTATATCTAAGGTTTGGGACTTTTTTTGCAAAAAAGTTTGCAAAAAGCTATTGCACCACCCGTACGCTGGGGCAAAGGTCTGCCAGCGGGCACTCGTCGCACTTGGGCTTGCGGGCGTCGCAGATCTCGCGGCCAAAGGTGATCCATTGGTGATTGACCGACTCCCAATACTCGTGCGGCAAGATCTTGAGCAGATCCTGCTCGGTCTTGAGCGGCTCTTTGGCGTGCGTCTTGGGACTCAGCATCAGGCGATGCGCGATACGGTTGACGTGCGTATCCACCGCGATGCCTTCCACGATGCCATACCCCACGTTGAGCACGATGTTCGCCGTCTTGCGCCCCACACCCGGCAGTTTGACGAGCTCCTTCATATCCGCCGGCACTACACCGCCGTAATCGGCAACGATCATCTGCGCCGCTTCCACGGCGTGTTTGGCCTTGCTCTTGTAGAAGCCGAGCGACTTGATCGTGTCCGCCACGTCGGCAACACTCGCCCCGGCCATGGCCTCGGGCGTGGGCCACTGGGCAAACAGCCGCGGCGTCACCTTGTTGACTTGCGCGTCGGTCGTTTGCGCCGAGAGCAGCACCGCGATGAGCAGCCTAAAGGGATTCTCGTGGTCCAAGAAGCACTCGACCGGGCCATAGCGACGGTTAAGGCGCTCGCACACCTCGATGGCGCGCTCGCGTTTGGCGGCATTGGTCTCGCGTGGCATAGCGGCTCCTCGGCTCAGCGGCACAACAAACTACAGGCACGATTGTCCCACGTCCGGGGCGCTTACGCCTCCAAAAATGCGCCGGTCTGGCGGCTCCACAGGCTTGCGTACTCACCGCCCGCCTCGACAAGCTGCGCATGCGTACCGTCCTCGACAATCTCGCCGTCCGCCAGCACCACGATGCGATCGAGCGCCGCCACGGTGGACAGGCGATGTGCCACCACAATGGAGGTGCGGCCGCGCATCAGGTTCTCGAGCGCCTCCTGCACCAACGCCTCGGACTCGCTATCCAAGGCAGAAGTCGCCTCGTCGAGCACCAGAATCGGCGCGTCGGTCAAGATAGCGCGGGCGATGGCCACGCGCTGGCGCTGGCCGCCCGAAAGCTTAACGCCACGCTCGCCCACCATGGTGTCAAAGCCATGGGGCAGGCGGTCGATAAACTCAGTCGCGTTGGCCAGGCGCGCAGCCTCGCGAATCTGCTCGTCAGTGGCGTCGGGGCGGCCGTAGGCGATATTCTCGCGAATGGAGCGGTGGAACAGCAACGCCTCCTGCGGCACGTAGGCAACCTGGCGGCGCAGACTCTGCTGCGTGCAGCGCGAGACATCCTGACCGTCCACGAGCACGCGGCCGCCCTGAACGTCGTCCAGGCGCAGCAACAGCTTGGTGAGTGTCGTCTTGCCCGAGCCCGATTTGCCCACCAGGCCCACGCGCTGGCCCGCCGCCACATGGAGCGTCAGGTCGTTGAACACACTCTCGCCCGCCGCGGCGTCACGGTATGCAAAGCTCAAGTGCTCAAAATCAATCGCGCCCTCGGTCACTTTGAGCTCGGGGGCGTTCTCGTCGTCTGCCACCAGACGCGGCTCGTCCAGGACGCGCGTCATCTCGGCCGCATCGCCGAGCGCGCGGTTGATGCGCTGCATCATGGAGCTCACGTAGTTCAGCCGCATGGTGAGGTTGTACGTATAGGTAAAGATCATGACGAGCGCGCCGGCAGAGATGCCAAACCACGCGTTGCCGCCCGCCACGAACACGCTCACCACAGCCATGGTGATGACGATAAGGCCCGAGGTCGTAAAGTTGCGTTGCATCATGGCGTGCATCGATACCGTTTCGGCATCGCGCGCGGCGCGGTCGGCAGCATCGAACAGGTCGCGCTCAAAATCCTCGCGCCCACAGGTCTTGACGGCCAAGATGTTCGTGACCGCATCGGACAGCACGCCCGATAGCTTGTTCTGTGCGGCGGACGTCGCGGCCGAAAGCGGCATGATGCGCTTGTACATAAGCCAGACAAACGCGATGTAGACGACCATGATGCCCACCAGGATCACGGTAAACGTCGGCACCACCGGGGCGAGCGCTGCCACCGTGCAGACAACCGAGGTGATAGTGGGGATGAGCGAATACACCGTCACGTCCACCAAACCCGTGTAGCCGCTCATAAAACGGCTCGTCTGGCTCACAAGCGATCCACCGAATCGGCTGGTGTGGAATGTCATGGATTGATTGGAGAGCGTGTCGAAGCACAAGCGCGCCAGGTGATAGTTGCCCGCAATCTCGAGCTTGTAGACGGTGTAGTCCTGCAGCTTGGAGAGAATCTGGCCTACCAGGTTAACGAGCACGAGCGCCAGAATGTAAGGACCAAAGACCTCAAACACCTGGTCGCCTGCCACGGGACCGGCCTGGACGCGGTCGACGATAAGGGCCATCACGTAGGTGTTGGCAAACGTGAGCAAAAAGATGTAGCCCGCCGACGAGAACACCGAGAGAAAGACGATCAACGGCTGTGTGCGCGTGACGTCCCAAAAACGCTGCAGCGTGCGGCGCACGGTGGAGCGTTTGAGTGGACTGGTGCTTCTCTGAGACATGGGTTTCCTTTCGCGTCTGATAGGGCGAAACGCCATTGTTGCACACCGAAGCGCGCTTCAGGCATGCGCGACACGAAAAGCGCCCGCGCCCCGCGCTTGCGCAGACGCCCCGCCGTCAGGTGCAGCTAGTCCTTGTCTTCTTGGTCTGCGAGCAGGCCCGCGGACGTGAGCCCCAAAATCTCGTCGGCCTCCTCGGCATCCTCCAGCGCGTCGATGTCCTTGAGCTTGCGCTCCATAACGTTGGTGCGCGTGGTGATAATGCCCTCGACCGTCTTGCCCGCGGTCTCGATCTGCTGCTGCGCGCGACGCAGCGCCGCCTGATAGCGCGGCAGCTCAGCCTTGACGGCGGAAAGCACGCGCAGCACGTCATCGGTGCGTTTTTGCAGCCTAAACGTCTGGTAGCTCATCTGCAGGCTGTTGAGGACGGCGGCCATGGTACTGGGGCCGGCAACGTTGACGTGATAGTCGCGGCCCAGGGTCTCGATAAGCCCGGGACGGCTGACGACCTCGGCGTACAGGCCCTCAAACGGCACGAACAGAATGCCGAAGTTGGTAGTCGCGGGCACGCTCAGGTACTTCTCGCAAATGTCCTTTGCCTCGCGCTTCACCATGGCGTCGAGCGTCTTGCGCGCGGCGGCCACAGCCTCGGCATCACCCGACTCTTGCGCGTCGAGCAGATGCTCGTACGCGTCGCCCGGGAATTTGGAGTCAATCGGCAGCAGCACGGGATCGCCCTCGTCCACCGGCAGCTTGACGGCAAACTCAACGCGCTCCGAGGCGCCGGGCTTGGTGGCGACATTTTCCAGATACTGGTCGGGCGTAAGGATGTCCGCCAGGATCGCACCCAGCTGCACCTCGCCCAAAATGCCGCGCGCTTTTACATTGCCCAGCACGCGCTTGAGGTCGCCCACGCCGGTGGCAATGGACTGCATATCGCCCAAACCCTTGTACACAGCCTCGAGCTGGTCGCTCACCTGCTTAAACGATGCAGACAGGCGATCGTTGAGCGTGCGGGAGAGTTTCTCGTCCACCGTCGCGCGCATCTGATCGAGCTGCACGTTGTTGTCCTTGCGGATGGCGCCCAGCTGGGCATCGACCGTCTCGCGCACCTTGTCCAAGCGGTGCTCGATGCCCTCGCGGTTGGCACCGAGCTGCTGGGCCGTCTCGCGGCGCAGGCCATCCATACGGTCGCCAGCCTGCGAGAACTCACGCGCGATGGTCAGGTAGCGCTGCTGCTCTACGGCGGCGTCGGTCGTCTGCTGCTGCGCGATGGCGTTTGCCGTGCGACGGGTTTCTGCCAGCGCGACGTTTAGGGTGTCGAGCGCGTTGTTGGCCTGCTCGAGCGCCGCGAGCGTCTCCGCGTCGTTGCCGCCATGCTCTCGCAACTCGGCACGAAGGCCTTTAAGCTGCAGGGCGCAAACCACAGCAACCCCCACCGCCACCAAGGCAATCACAACAAGCGCAATATCAATAGCAGACATAGACTCCGCCCAACAAACCCAATCGATTATCAATCAAAACCGCGATCAATCTTACCCCGCCACACGCACCGAGCGCCCGGCCCCTTCTTGGGTGCCCCTCTCCTCCGCATATTCCATAATGCGGCGCGCCGTTTCCCTGCTCACCTTTGAGTCATCGCCGGCCAAGTATGCGTATACGTTTCCTTTATTCAGGTGCAGAGCACGGCAGAGGCCATAGCGCGTTACACCCGATTCCTCCAATGCTTCCAGTGTTCTCTTTCTCATCAGGGCGTTCACCCTTCTGTCAGCCGCCGGCTTTTCTTTCACCCCTCTATACGCGCGCCAAACGTTGGCGTAACGATTGGGGATCTTATCCTCGGTGCATAGAGACGCCATGCCACCCGCTTGATCGTACAAAGATAAAACGCCTCGGTAATCCTCTTCCATCCACGAGCCCTCGGATAAACCCAGAACGTATTCGGCTTTTCCTTGCGCCAAAGCGAGCAAAAACAGAGGCTCCGCCACGCGCGGCGCAACCGTCGTCGCCTGCTCAACCAGCTTTCTAAAACTCAGCGACTGCTGTCCGGATAGTTCTCGGCAATAGCCTTTCAAAAATCCCTCAAAGGTCAGATTCAACCGAGCACCTCCTTTTTGTATTGCCTGTATGCGCAGACCATCTCTTGATAACTCCGCTCCGAGGGCGACGACGCCAGAGCCTCTCCCTCGTCGAATATAAGCCGCTCGAGCAGATCCCAATCAAGTCGGTCAACGAATGCCTGACTATGAAGATCGACGATGTCGTTCGGACGATAGGCATAAATCTTCATCACCGCCAGGTCCTCCAAAGATGGCGTAAAGTACCTGATAAAACGCGCCCCAATCTTCAAGGGAATCAAACGATCTTCGTAATTGAATGGCATCTGATTACAATATGCCACCGCCATACCATTCACCTCGGGGTATCGAGCTATGATCTCGCGGAGGCACCTGTCTGCCTCAAACACATCAATGTCATGCGTAACCGACCGATTCGTCACATCGTTTAGCATGAAAGCGCTTCCTCCCACCAATACAACGCTCGGCCTGTCGTCTCTTGGACCTATTTCCAGCTCCGCCTCTTCGTCAATGCCCAAAAGAGTCTGCTCTAAATCCTGCTTATACATAGCAAATCCTATTATTATTCATCTTCAATAATACTATTCAGTCGCACGACAGGACCCAAAGGATGCAAGAATTCTACTCGTGGCGATAATCCGTACACCCTAGAAGTCCTAATGCGACAAACGCTAACTCTCCCAGCCGGCGCGGATGGTTGTTATGACGTCGCCTAGGCGCTGGCCGAGAGCTGCCAAGTGCTGAAGCACCTCATTGGGCGAGGCGCCGTTGAGAATGCACGTGAGGGCATATGAGGCCAAAAAGATTGCCGCGAGTCCCAACGGGATCAGCACGATCATCGCCAGCGTACGCAGGCGCTGGGCCCAGCGACGGCGACGCGCACGACGCTTGTCGAACGCAAGCTCCTGCGCATATGAATCTTGCTGTACGGAATAGGCCTCTGGGGCCGCCTCGCCCGCAGGTGCGGCGTTTTGCGCAGGAGGCTGGACGGCCGCCCCTTGCATTTGCATCTCCATAAGCCGTTGCTGTTGGCGCAACATGCGCTCGGCTTGTTGCTGCGGAGTCTCAAGAAACAGGTCCATGCTGGCCTCCAAAATCGGAGCATTCGACGCTTACGCCCAGCATCCCGCACTGCCAAGGCCACGGCAACGCAATCCGTAGCAATAGCTGCAAAGTTTCTTGTTGACAAAAGCTGTCGAAAACCTCAACAACTCCCCTACCAGCACTTTCTCTGAGCTTTTTTATCGAATGATCTTTTACCCTTCCACCAACCCGCCAACTAACCAAAAGCTGACCAAAAGCTTGACGGAAATTGTGAAGACCGGGACCCCACACAAAAAGTGCCGCCCCAAAGGGGCGGCACACAAACTTATTATCAGCTTTTCTGTAACGAGCATGCGACGACTCAACGCCGGAGCGCAGGGCGGTGAGGACAGATTACATGCCCGCGAGACCTCGGGCGGCGGTGGCGCACAAAAACGCCAAGGCCAGAATCACGAGCGAGCCCGCGATGTCAACCAGCACGCCCATTGCGCGGCGCTCAAACAGCCAGCTCTCGAAGTGCGGGGCAACGTTGCGCCAGACACGCCACAACAAGATGCCCATGCCAATGACGCCGGGAATATTGAGCAACAAAATCTCGGAGCACAAGAGGCCGATCAGGTTGCCGGCGGCAAAGCCCGCATCGCCCTCGCAGTATTTGCGATAAATCATGTACAGCATGTACGCCACAAACGGCTGCAGACACGCAGAGATAAACGCAACCACCATCGAGGGGTCTTGAGAAAAGACATCGGTGAGCTTATCCACACTCGTGGCATCCTTAGAGGCCAGGAACAGACCGATGACCACCACGGGCACCACGCCCAAGATAACCTCGACCATCGTAAACAGTTTGGCAGTCAGGTCTTCGCTCGCCGTATTCAAATGAGGCGCCCACTCAGGATGAGCATGCGCACCGACCTTCTTGTCTTTCTCAGCACGATCGGCCTTTTTGCCCTCAGGGACCCGACGACCAGGATCCTTGCGGGTCCCCGCCGCAGCGACCCGAGCCCGAGACTTCTTACCCATAAAAACACCCCATCAGGTAGTAGATAAACTAAAAGTCGCTACCCAGTGTACCCCACCCATGAACGGTGCCGTCCCAACCAGTCCCCACACAAAACGTGCCGCCCCGATAGGGGCGGCACACAAACTTTAATATCAGCTTTTCTGTAGCGAGCACGCAACGACCCAACGCCGGAGCGCAGGGCGGGGAAATACCTTTGCCTCACGCGACCCTGCGGAGCCGTGAGCGAGAGGGAAAGGTATTTCCCCGCCCTGCGCTCCGCAGTCCACGCTCGTATCGGCGCTAGTAGTTCACCACCTGCTCCTCAAAGTACGCCTTCGGGTGGTTACAAACCGGGCACACCTCGGGCGCCTCGGCGCCCACATGCAGGTGCCCGCAGTTCAGGCACTTCCATACCTTTACGCCCTCGCGCTCAAACACCTCGCCCGATTCGATGCGCTCGACGAGCTTGTTGTAGCGCTCCTCGTGGGCCTTCTCGACAGCACCGACGCCACGGAACTTTGCGGCAATCTCGGTAAAGCCCTCCTCCTCGGCGGTCTTGGCGAACTCGTCGTACATCGTGGTCCACTCGTAGTTCTCGCCCGCAGCGGCATCACGCAAGTTGTCCAGAGTGTCGGGAACGGCGCCGTCGTGCAGGTACTTAAACCACAGCTTGGCGTGCTCGGACTCGTTGCCCGCCGTCTCGGCAAAGATATTCGAGATCTGAACGTAGCCATCCTTCTTGGCCTTGGATGCATAGTAGCGATACTTGGTATGCGCCTGGGACTCACCGGCAAAAGCGGTCTCGAGGTTCTTCTTGGTTTGAGAATTCTCAAAATCCATAGGTGTACTTCCCTTCAACATGCCGCCCGTAGGATTCGAGCGGCCTTGTCTTTAGGATGCCCTCAAGCCGAGAATTTAAACCTTACAATCCTGTTCTTCAGATTCGGGTTGGCTACACGCTTAGCCAGCGGTCACCCTCCACGCGGCAAAAGCCCTCACGCTCCAAGTCGGCCAAAATGTCTGCAACCAGCTCGTGCTCGACCGGCTCGCGGCCCGCTGCCGCCTCCATTTCGTTGACGCCCGCCACGGCCTCGGCGAGTGTGATGCCCGCCGGCCGCCCATCGCGCGCCGCCAGCAGCATGCGCACAATATGAGCGCGCTTTTGGCGACGCGAGCCCTCAAACTTGGACTGACGGCTATAGCTCGCCGAGCGCCTGGACGGATTGGGCAGCGTCTTTTTAAGATACGCGCCGTAATCCAGCAACGCGTAATACCACGCGCGCGGCGTGTCGGCATCGTCTTGAGGCACGGCAAAGGGAGCGATCTCATCCGCCGTCGCACCGGGAACCGCCGGACAGGCGGCTTGGATCAGCGGCACCAGCTCGCGATCGGGAACGGCCGGTACATCGGGAAAGAAATGATGCAGAAAGACCGTGCGCACGTTGGTCTCCAGATACACACCCGGTAGATCGAACGCAAACGACCGGATGCCCTGCGCCGTCGCCGGGCCAATACCGGGCAGGGCGACCAGGTCGCGCGTCTCACGTGGAAACTCCCCACCCCAGTCTTCCATAACGCACTGAGCGGCTCTATGAAGTGCCAGGGCGCGGCGATTGTAGCCCATCCCCTGCCACGCATCCAAGACATCGGAAGGCGCGGCCTGGGCAAGCGCCTGCACGGTTGGAAAGCGATCAAGCCACGCGGGCATACGCGTCTCCACGCGCGGCACCTGCGTTTGCTGCAGCATAACCTCGGAAAGCCAAATAATGTACGGGTCGCGCGTGCGGCGCCACGGAAGGTCGCGATAACGCAGGACCCCTTCCGAACGAATCATCGAACGAAAGGGGTCCTGAATCATGGCTATGCTCCTTATGCGGCGCTATTCCTCCCGGCAAGCGCACGCACAGGTGGCGTACTCGGGAAACGCATCGCGGTCGGCGAACTTGGAATCGACAGCCGGGAACTGGCGGTGAGCGACGATGTCGCCCAGCGAAACGGAATCGAGGTAGTCGCGCATCAGCGCTTGAGCTCCGGCCCACAGGGGATGATAACAGCACGTGCCCATGCGTGCACAGTCGCCATCGGGCGCGGTGCAATCGTTCATGACCATGGGGCCCTGAACGGCCTCAACGACCTGGCGGATGGTGACATCGTCGGGGCTGACCTTAAGACGCATGCCGCCATGGACGCCACGCAGGCTCTCCACAATACCGGCCTGAACCAAACCATGCTGAATCGAACGGGCAAACGAATACGGGACATTGACCTCTTCGGCGGCGGTGCGAACAGAAAGCAGACGCTCCGGGTCCTCGGCAAGCATCGCGAGCATGCGAAGGGCGTAATCAGTCTTCCTCGATATGTCCATTTTTCCCCTTTCAAGGAATAGGAACAGCTCGAACGAGCTCCGGAGCCGAGCTTACGTCGAGACGCCAATGACCGTATGGACGCCCATATAGCAAAACGGGTGCCCACTGAATGCCGTGTTTGAAGCCTCTTGCATCAAAAACGGCCCATAGTGCAATTTAGTATAACCTAACCCCCTGCTTCGTTGAACAGGTGTTGTGCAACAAACGCCTTGTTTGAACACAGGTCTCAAACGGAGCTTGTCCGGGAATTGGAAGGATTTGGTTTTGGGCAAAAGGGGCCGATGGGATCAAGGTCCTATCAAACGCAAAAAGCCACGTCCGAAGACGTGGCTTTAATTGCGTTGGCGGGAAGTACGGGGCTCGAACCCGCGACCTCC
>CALBUZ010000172.1 GCA_937969105.1 uncultured Collinsella sp.
CTCAAAAGTGTCGACGCTTCGGGGGTCCATTTTGACTCGTTCACTTCTCGGAAAAGTATTAGACCTCGAATTCACAAGCCGCTCAATGTGACAAAGGGACCGTCCCTTGTCACATTATTCGGAGCGCAGGGCCTCCACGGGATCCTTCCTGGACGCGCTGCGGGCGGGCAGCAGGCCGGCAACGACCGTCAACAGCACCGAAATCGCAATGAGCACCAGCGCATCCTGCACGGGCAGGCTCATCAGATTGGGCACCTGTTTGGCAGCAAGCGCCCAGGCATTAACCGGAAAGCTCACGGCCACCACGACGACAATGGCAAAGACGCCGGCGATAAGGCCCTCGATAAAGGTCTCGGCATTGAATACGTTGGCCACGTTGCGCTTCGACGCGCCGATCGCGCGCAGGATGCCAATCTCCTTCTTGCGCTCCAGCACGCTGATGTACGTGATGATGCCGATCATGATGGAGCTCACCACCAGGCTGATACTCACGAATGCGATGAGCACCAAGCTGATGGTGTTCACGATGTCGGTCACCGAGCCCATGATGATACCCATGTAGTCGGTGTACGAGATTGCCTGTTCATCGTGACCAGCGGCTTTGACCTGCTTGTTGTACGCATCGATATGGTCGAGCACGCGCTCCTTGGCCTCAAAGTCGCGCGGGAAAATCTTGACCGAGATGGGGTCTGCCTCATCCGCGTAGCCCAACGTGGTCAGGTTGTTGTCGTAGGTGAGTTTCGAAGCCTTGGCATAGCTCATCATGAGCGAGCTCAGGTCCTCGGCGTCCATGTTGAAGTGGATGGCACGAGCAAAGGCACTCGCATCCACGCGCATGGCGCTCGCCAGGCTAGCAAAACTCGACGACATCCGCGTCGCCATCTGGCCCATGAGCCCTGCCGCGCCTGCTTTAAGCTGGGACGATACCGTCGACGCTATCTGGTCGCTGATTGTCTTGGTCACCTGGTCCATAGCCTGCTGCAGATACGGAGCCAGCTGCTTTTGCACATAGTCGGTCATCGCCTGCTGCAGGCGCTCGGCCAGAGCATCGCCGCCGAGCGCTTTGAGCTGGGCCAGGATTTGCTGGGCCGCGGTATCATTCTCAAGATACGTCGAGAATGCGGCAGCGAGCTTTGACGCGTCTTTAAGATCTTCGGGTGTCAGCGCCTTAAACTGATCAGACTGCAAAAAGCCCTCAAACAGCTGGTTGGCTAGCGTTCCCACCTGCTGCATTTGCTCGGGCGTGAGTTCCAGACCGTCAAAGATACCTGAGAAATCTGGGGCCGGCGCTTTGGCCATGATGTCGCCAAAGTCGATGTCCCTACCAACGCCCGAAAGGTCAATGTCCAGCCCGGACAAATCGATACCAGAAAGGTCCATACCGCCGCCTGCACCCGAGAGCGCAGACGTATCGAACGAGAACGCGCTCTTCAGCGCCGCCTCGTCAACGCTGAACATGCTGCCCAGATCCACGCCTTGCTTGGCCTCGCCCTGCAGTTCATCGAAAGACTTGCCCGTAAAGACATCCGTCTCGGGGTGGGCGAGTTGCTCCTGCACAATCTGCGAATTTGCGGCGCGTTCCATAAGCCGGCGAGTCAGCGCATGTGTATAGGCAATGCCCGGAGACAACGCGCTCGCATTGGCCGTCTCGTTGGGTCGTACCACACCCACAATGCGCACGTCAATACCGTCGGCAACCTTGGCCGTCATAAAGTCGGCATCGTCAGACATGTCAGTCCATATGCCGGTCTCTTCGTTTTTGCGATACGCATCGGCCGGCGACAACACCTTAAACGTCGTGGACAGCGCATCGTCGTAGGTAAAGTCGGTACCGGTCTCGGGTGCTTTGACCCCACCGTCGGCCGTCATAGCACTGTTAACCAGGTCGTTGAGCTCATCGATATCCAACGCACCGATGCTATAGAGCGTGTAGTCGCCCACCGTACCGCGGCTCGAAAGCACCATCACGGCTTCGTTGGCAGACGTGGGCCAATGACCGGCGACGACATCGTACTGGCTGTCGAGCAGGCTCTGGTCGTCAATCATCTCGTTAAAGACCGAGGTTCCCATGGATTCCATACTCACCGTTGCCGCCGAACTCGCACCTCCACTCATGGCCTCGGTCATGGCGTTGGGAACAAGCCGGACGGGTTTCTCGTCGCCCTTGCCGGCACGATAGACAACCGGCGATACACCGTAGCCGTACTGGATGGCGTTGACTTCTTTATCGATGCCGTCGCCACCGGCATCGAGCCATGCCTTAAAGCTCGTCATGTCGTTGGACTTAACGCTTGCAAACATGTCCTTTACGGCCGTAACCACGGGGATCTTATCGGTTCCCTTAGCCATGTCGCCGGTATTGTCGTTGGACGAATCCACGTTTTCAGGCGAGCCATCGTCCACAGCCCCCCGCCCACCCATCATGGACGACAGGTCGTAATCCTGCTTGGAAATGGTGAGCGGGTAGCTCGAGAGCGTATCCTCCTCGACCTTTTTGATGTAGCCGTTTACGCCATTGGACAGCGCCAGAATCGCCGCGATACCGATAATGCCAATCGAGCCCGCAAAGGCAGTCATGGCCGTACGGCCTTTTTTGGTCATAAGGTTTCGGGCAGAAAGCCCCAGCGCCGTCACAAAGCTCATCGAGGTTTTGCGCGTAGGCTTGGCCTCGCGGCGCGTGGCGTTAGCGACATCGAAAGGATCGGAATCGTCGGTGATCTTGCCGTCCGCTAGGTTGACGATGCGTGTGGCGTACTGGTACGCCAGCTCGGGATTGTGCGTGACCATAATAACCAGACGGTCGCGCGCCACGTCCTTGAGTAAATCCATGACCTGCACGGATGTCGTTGAGTCCAGGGCGCCGGTCGGCTCGTCTGCCAGCACAATCTCGGGATCGTTGATCAGGGCGCGGGCGATGGCCACGCGCTGCATCTGTCCGCCCGATAGCTGGCTCGGGCGCTTGTTAACGTGCTCACCCAGGCCAACTTTCTCCAACGCCTCGCGCGCACGCTGGCGGCGCTCGGCATGCCCCACGCCCGTAAGCGTGAGCGCCAGCTCCACGTTTTCCAAAATGGTCTGATGTGGAATGAGATTATAGCTCTGGAACACAAAGCCGATGCGGTTGTTGCGATAGGCATCCCAATCGCGATCGTGAAAATCCTTGGTCGAGATGCCGTCGATCAGCAGGTCGCCGGAATCGAAATGATCGAGCCCACCGATAACGTTGAGCATCGTGGTTTTACCCGAACCCGAGGGACCCAGAATGGCCACGAACTCGTTATCGCGAAAAGACAGGCTCACGCTGTCGAGCGCCACCTGCGTAAACGACTGCGTAACGTACCTTTTGCAAATACCTTTGAGCTCCAACATGGACGGCAACCTCTCCCACGCGGGCGCACTTGCCCGCTCTCCCCCGCCGTTCGTATTCGACGCGTTTGTCCTACTCTATCCCCATTTTTTGCCGGAACCAGTGAGGAATGTAACGAACCGCGCCAAAAAACGAACGGGACGGCACCCAAAAGAAGAGGTCCCGAGCGGGACCTCTATATGGTGGAGTTTATCTTGAAAGGTAGCGGACTACTTCGCACAGCGGCCCACGATCCTCGCTATGCTTTACGCGTTTTCTACTGCTCGCTATTCGCAATCGCCTGGTCGATAAGCTTGTTGAGTGCATCGCGCTGTTCGGCAGAAGTGATGCCGCCAACGATCGGGTCTCCTACGATATTGCCCTTTTGGTCGATGACATACGTTGTCGGGAACGAGAACAAATTTGACGTAAACTTACCGGCCTCGCTATCCGACTTGAACCAGAT
>CALBUZ010000173.1 GCA_937969105.1 uncultured Collinsella sp.
TGCAACCCGGAATCCCCGCCCGAAACGGGACGCACTTTCCCAGTCGAGGCCCTATGGGAAACTGCATCCCGGAATCCGCGCCCAAACCGGGACGCAGTTTCCGGGCGGGGCATCAAAACCAAAATTGCGGTGGAATAGTTCCTGCTTGGGCTGGTTGAGGCCTTAAATAGGAGCTATTTCACCGCAAGTTATTAAGGGGATGTCCGTCCTCTTACAGATGGCGCTCCAGGAAGCGGAAGGCCAGGCGAATCCAGGGACGGACGGAAACCTGCTTGTCCTCGTTGTCGACCGCGGTATTGGCGTTGCCGAGCGAAAGGCCGTGGCCACCCTGGTCAAAGACGTGCATCTCGCATGCAACACCCTCCTCGGCCATGCGCTGCGCAAACGGGTAGACCTGCGCGATCGGCGCCGTCTTGTCGTCCGAAACGCCCCACACAAAGGTCGGGGGCATCTGGCGCGAAACGTGCGTGGTAGGACAAATGTCGGTCAGGTGCTCATCGGTCGCCTCGCCGCCCGTCACCATCGACAGATAGTCGTTGAGCAAATCGCGCCCCGTCTTGCCGCCCGTCTTGGGCACGCGCAGGTCGATGCGCGGGTCGCGCGTCTGCATATCGCGCACATAGGCAAGGTCGAGCAACGGATAGCCCAACACCACGGCGTCGGGACGAATATCCTCCGGACGAGCCCCGGCAAGGCCCGCGAAGGGTCCGGTCTTCCACTGCGTTGCCAACGAGGCGCAGATCATGCCGCCCGCCGAAAAACCCACGATGCACACGCGCTTGGGATCGACATGCCACTCGTCGGCATTGGCGCGCACGGTAGCGACCATCTTGGCGAGGTCCGCCTGCGGGTGCGGAAAGCTCACGTCGCCCGTGGCACTCGTCACATAGTTGAGCACAAAGGCCTGGTAGCCGCGGTCCAAAAATGCAAACGCCACCGGGTCCTGCTCGTGCGGAGCGATATGCGTAAACCCGCCTCCGCCGCAGATGATCACCGCGGGGCGGCGGCCATTGGGCTTGTCGGGCAGCGGCTCGGCACCCAGATACGTAAACGTCGCCGGATAATCCTCGGTCGGCTCCTCGCCCCACAGCGCATGGTTCTCAATAATCATAGGTGCTCCCTCCGTGCGATTCGTGCGCACTCGTTTTTCGCACCTTAGCGTACCCCACTTGAGCCCGCGGCGCAGAAACACCCCCGCAATAAGTTGGCCATCAACTGATATATCACATAATCCCAGCTCAGGACCATCGTTAAGCAGCGTAAAATAGGAGCGCTGACCGTGCTGGGAAACACGTACGAAACGTTTCCGGCAAACCACACGCGTGCAACATGCGCGCCTGATACGTTGGAGGCATCTATGGGTCTGCTCGATTCGCTCAAGTCCACGTTCACTTCGTCGGGCGAGGCGTCCGTTCCGCCCGCAGCAAGCTTCGCCACCCGCGAAGGCGTCATCTACGCTCCCGTCAACGGCGTGCTCGTCAATCTGAGTGAGGTTCCCGACGAGACCATCGCCTCGGGCATGCTCGGCCAGGGCTATGGCATCGAGCCCATTACCAGCACCATTTACGCCCCCGCCAACGGCCGTATCGGCGCCACCACCGTCACCAACCACTCCATCGGCATGATTACCGAGGACGGTCTTCGCGTGTTCATCCATGTCGGCCTGGGCACCGTGGAAATGAACGGCAAGGGTTTTGCCCGCTTTGTCGAGATGGGCGATGTGGTCAAGGCAGGCCAGCCGCTCATCAGCTTCGACCGCGAGGCCATTAAGGCCGCTGGTCACGAGGACATCGTGACCGTCATCGTCTCTGAGCTCGATCGTCTTAAGAGCATCGACCATGTCGGCGAGTCTGGAACGCTTATCGGCGGCAACCCGCTCGTCAAGCTTGGTGATCCGCTGCTGGTTGCCAAGACCAAGTAGCAGACTGCCGTCACATAACGGGTCAACCACCCGTGCATCTTTGCCGCATCTGTGTTGTTGTTTTTGCCTATGTAGAGGTTCTGAAACGTTTCTATATAGGCAGCTGAGCATCAACGCAGGTGCGGCTTTTGCGTAGCGAAGCATCGTCCCGCGGCATGTTGTTCAACCGCACGAACCCCCTTCCTTTGTCCGCGCAGAGCGCTAGACTGCTAGGTCGACATTGGAGGAAGATCGATGCAAAACACACCCACGGGCGCCGCACATGCCGCGCCTCAACGCAACCAACGCATCGTCGCGCTCGACGGGCTCCGCGCCCTCGCCATCGCCGGCGTCGTCCTATATCACCTTCGCCCCAGCCGCCTGACCGGCGGTTTTTTGGGCGTCACGCTCTTCTTTACGTTGAGTGGCTATCTCGCCACCAAAAGCATTATGCGAGCCACGGCACGCGACGGATTCTCGTACCCGCGCTATATCTGCCGCCGCATTGCGCGCATGATGCCGCCGATCGTCGTGACCATCGCGCTTACCGCCGTCGCCACCTACATCGCGGCCCCGAGCCTACTCCCTAAGGTGCAGCAGGACGCCCTGCCATCGGCGCTCTTTTTGAGCAACTGGTTCTACATCTTCCGCAACGTCTCGTATTTCGCCGCCGCGGGACTCCCCTCGCCGCTCACGCACCTGTGGTTCTGCGCTGTCACCATGCAGTTCTATCTGGTATGGCCGGTCATCCTTATGGCACTGTGCAGCAAAACCAGGTCGCGCAACACCGCCATCGGCATCACGATCGCATTCGCGCTTGCATCGACGGCAGCCATGGTCCTCATGTTTAATCCCACCGCCGACACATCGCGCGTCTACTACGGAACCGACGCCCGTGCCGCCGAGCTTCTATGCGGAGCCTTAGCCGCCATCGCCGCGCCGCGTCTGCGCGAGATGCTGAGCGGTGACATCCATACCCCCGGCGCCAACAAGGGCATCTCAAAGGTCAACGCGATTTCTATCGCGTGGCTCGTTGCCGTTATAGCCGGCGCACTCATGCTGACCGGAGAGAGCGCCTGGCTCTACCGCGGAGGCTTTTTGCTGTTTGCCCTCGCCACCGGACTCCTCATCATCTGCGTGCAGAATACGGAGTGCATCGTGCGTCGCCTGTTGTCGGTCAAGCCGCTCGTCTGGCTGGGTCAGCGCTCGTTCTCGGTTTATTTGGTGCACTATCCCCTACTGCTTCTTATGAACCCCGCAACCCGCACTACCCGCATCGCCTGGTGGGAGCAGGTATTACAGCTTGTACTGATTCTTGCGGTAGCCGAGGTTTTCTATCGCCTCGTCGAACGCCCTTGGTCCCACAAGCCGGCCCAACAGGACAGCACGGCAAGAAAACACGTCCTCGCGCCCGCCATGGTGCTCCCCGCGCTTGGCGCCGCATGCGTCGCCGCACTTGCCTTCGCGCCGCTTGACTGGGCAGGCATCGCCACCGCCCGCGCCGAGCAGCTCCGTCCCGAGCTTGCCCAGAACGCGACCTCGTCCCAGGACAACGGAGCCAACGACAAGGGCGCCGAGCCCGCATCCAACCAAGACGCTCAGCCCAACGACGCCGCCAAGCAAAAACCCAAAGAGGGACCTATCGCCGAAAAGGTCCCCAAGAACTTAGACTGGAAGAGCTTTACCTACGACGAGGCAACCGGAACCTGCGACGCCCGCGTGCTCATGATCGGCGACTCGGTCACCGCAGGTGCCCAACCTGGCATTCAGGCGGTGCTTCCCAACGCGTACATCGACGGCGTGGTGAGCCGCCAGTTCTACACCTTCCAGGATGTCTACGCGCAGGACAGCGCCAACTACGACCCGAGCGTGGTCATCTGTGCACTTGGCACCAATGGCCTCATCCGCGACCCACAGCAGGTGCAGGACGTGATCAATGCCGTGGGCGGCAAACCCATCTACTTTGTGACCGTGCGCGTGCCGCTCGAGCTGCAGGACCGCAACAACCAGACGATCCGCGACGTATGCGCCCAAAACGACAACGCCGGCGTCATCGACTGGAACGGTGCCTCGGAGGGCCACAGCGAATACCTTGTCGACGACGGCACACACCTCACCCAGGCGGGAATCGACACCTACGCTGCGCTCATACGTCAAGCCATCTGCGGGCACTAGGCACCGCAAAATCGGCGCTTGCGCGGTGCCCACGTCACGCTCATACATCGAGCTTGCCGTTTTGCTACGCCCCCACTCGCGGGTTAGAATGGTTAACTGTTTGGAAATAATCCGTACAACCGTTATGGGAGGATACGTGAACCGCACCAAAATCGCGCAGCTCTATGCCGATGCCGAGTCGCTCGGTGGCCAGACCGTCACCGTTGCCGGCTGGGTCAAGTCCGTCCGCGACATGAAGAACTTTGGCTTCGTTACACTCAACGACGGCAGCTGCTTCCGCGACCTGCAGGTCGTCATGAACCGCGAGGCGCTCGACAACTACGACGAGATCGCCCACCAAAACGTCTCGGCCGCACTCATCTGCACCGGCACCGTCAAGCTGACCCCCGATGCGCCCCAGCCCTTCGAGCTTTCTGCCACCTCCATCGAGGTCGAGGGTGTCAGCGCCCCGGATTACCCGCTGCAGAAGAAGCGTGCCACCGTCGAGTTCCTGCGCACCCAGCAGCACCTGCGCCCGCGCACCAACCTGTTCCGCGCCGTGTTCCGCATCCGCTCTGTCGCGGCTGCCGCTATCCACCGCTTCTTCCAGGAGCAGGGCTTTGTCTACGTCAACACCCCCATCATCACCACGAGTGACTGCGAGGGCGCCGGCGAGATGTTCCGCGTGACCACGCTCGACCCCAAAAATCCGCCCCTCACCGAGTCCGGCGAGGTTGACTGGAGCCAGGACTTCTTTGGCAAGCATGCGAGCCTCACCGTATCCGGCCAGCTCAATGCCGAGAACTTTGCCATGGCCTTTGGCGACGTGTACACCTTTGGCCCCACCTTCCGCGCCGAAAACTCCAACACCACGCGCCACGCCGCCGAGTTTTGGATGATTGAGCCCGAGATGGCATTTGCCGATCTGAACGACTACATGGACAACGCCGAGGCCATGCTCAAGTACGTCCTTAAGGACGTTATGGCCACCTGCCCCGACGAGCTCAACATGCTCAACAAGTTTGTGGACAAGGGTCTGCTCGAGCGCCTGGACCATGTCGCCAACTCCGACTTTGCCCGCGTCACCTATACCGAGGCCGTCGAGATCCTGGAGCAGGCAGTCGCTGCGGGTCACAAGTTTGACTATCCCGTGAGCTGGGGCATCGACCTGCAAACCGAGCACGAGCGTTTCCTGACCGAAGAGCACTTTAAGCGCCCGACCTTCGTAACCGACTACCCGGCCGAGATCAAGGCCTTCTACATGCGCATGAACGAGGACGGCAAGACCGTCGCCGCCGCCGACTGCCTGGTTCCCGGTATCGGCGAGATTATCGGCGGCTCCCAGCGCGAGGAGCGCCTGGATCTACTCGAGGCCCGCATCAAGGACCTGGGCATGAATCCCGAGCAGTACAAGTACTACCTTGACCTGCGCCGCTACGGTTCCTGCAAGCACGCCGGCTACGGTCTGGGCTTCGAGCGCCTGGTGATGTACCTCACCGGCGTGGGCAACATCCGCGACGTCCTGCCGCACCCGCGCACCGTGGGTAACGCCGACTTCTAATCGCCATAGCGCATCCAACGCATTACAGCACATCGCGCCAGCGCCTCTCGGCAAGCCGAGAGGCGCTTTTTTCAACAGCATCCGTCAAGCTTTTGGCAAGGTTTTGGTCAGTTAGGCAGGGTTGTTGAAAACTCGACCCGCCGTTTGCCGGCAACCATCGACCGTCCAAGGCGTCACGCGTCCTTGGCCAGGCTTCGCGCCCTAGGCTCTGATCTGCCATCACCAAAAAAGGAAAGGACGTGGGCGCTATGACCGAAGCCGTTGTTGAAAACTACGAGACCACGACCAGGGGCTCCGCCTCGATGGCAGCCTATCGCGCCGTACGCATCCTGCAGCTCTTGAGCGAGAACACCGGCGAGGACAAGGCACTGCTTTCCGACGAGCTGGTCGAGCTCCTCGCCCATCCCGACGACCCCGCCCGCATGCCCATCTCGGCGGCGCGCCGCAGCATCTATACCTCGATATCTGCACTTCGTCACGCCGGATACGGAATCGACTATAAACGCGGCGTGGGCTATCGGCTCCTCACCCGCCCGCTTGCTGACGAAGAGATCATACGGCTCCACGGCATGGTCATGCGCAACCGGTCGACGCCCATAGCCATTCGAAAGAGCATGGCGCAGCACCTGGTCGCCATGGCGAGCGCCGATGTTCGCGACTATCTCGATATGCCCGAACCGGCACCGGCCGCCAACGACGCGCCCGTCAAGGCAACGCGTCCGCACGCCAAGCGTATCGACACGTGCGAGCTCATCGAACAGGCCATCGACCATGGAACAACTGTCAGCTTTGATATCACAAACGTCCTGACCCGAGGCGAAATCGAGGTGGTGCGGATGACGGTCCGGCCCTTTGCCATCAGGCAGCGCGATGGCGTCTCGTATCTGCTGGGAACGGTCTACGACACCCGAGGCGCCGACGACACCCTGCGCACCGTTGAGGTCAGCCGCATGAGAAACGTCAGCACGCGTTTGCTCGACGGCAAGAAACTCTTTGCCGCGCTAGACGAAGAAGACAGCCCCGCGCCCGCAGCGTAAGCCCCGTTACCGTCCGTCGTTCCTCAGCACCGCCCATCCAGTTCAGTATTAAAAAACCCGCCAGGTTATTGTAAAAATGGACATCGGCGTTACTATAGTCCCACTTGCACTTTTTCCTAGTGCAGTGTTTCCAGCCATTTTTATACTGGGGGTAATGATATGAAGGACATCACCATCAGCCGCAGGAGCCTTCTTGTCTCCGCTGGCCTGCTCGCGCTCGCTCCGCTCGCCGGATGCGGCGGCAACTCTGGTTCCGGCTCCGCTGCCGCCGGTTCCGACTACACCATCGGCGTTCTGCAGCTCACCGAGCACTCCGCGCTCGATGCCGCCAACGACGGCTTCGTCAAGGCCATCAAGAAGAGCGGCCTCAAGGTCAAGATCGACCAGAAGAACGCCCAGAACGACCAGTCCACGTGTAAGTCCATTGCCGACAAGTTCGTAGGCGACGGCGTCAACCTGATCTATGCCATCGCTACGCCCGCCGCGCAGGCTGCCGCCGGCGCTACCGCTGATATCCCCATCGTTGGCTGCGCCATCACCGACTACGCCACTTCCGGCCTGGTCCAGGACAACGACAAGCCCGGCACCAACGTCACGGGCGCTTCCGACCTCACCCCGGTCGCCGAGCAGCTCGAGATGATGCAGAAGGTCCTGCCCGACGTTAAGAAGGTCGGCCTGCTCTACTGCACCGCCGAATCCAACTCCGACGTCCAGATCAAGGCCGCCAAGAAGGAGCTCGACAAGCTGGGCCTCGAGTACACCGACTTCACCGTCTCGAGCTCTAACGAGATCCAGTCCGTTGTCGAGTCTGCCGTGGGCAAGGTCGACGCGCTGTACTCCCCCACTGACAACACCATCGCCGCGGGCGCTTCGCAGGTCGGCCAGATTTGCAAGGAGAACAAGCTCCCCTTCGTTACCGGCGAGGAGGGCATGTGCAAGGCCGGCGGCGTGTTCACCCTCTCCATCAACTATGAGGACCTGGGCTACGCTGCAGGCGAGATGGCCGTCAAGATCCTGAAGGGCGAGGCCAAGCCCGAGGATATGCCGATCAAGCATCTCTCGAGCAAGGACCTGGTCGTCGTCAAGAACGACGAGATGGCCGAGGCCCTGGGCATCGACCTCTCCGCTCTGGACGCATAGCGTCATGCGTGGCAATGCATCTAGAGCCCGCGCTCGTGCCATAGCCGCGTTATTCAATATCTGAGCCACAGGGGCGAACGCTAAAGACCGGCGTTCGCCCTGCTTGTTTCGGATGAGACAAAACATCCGCCCGCAGCTCTTTTATGCAGTGTTACCGCTATTATGGAAAATCACGTGTCCACCCTATCCTAGGAGGTATGAAGCATGCTCATTGCATTGCAGGGCGCCATTTCGCAGGGCGTCCTCTGGGGCATTATGGTGCTCGGCGTGTTTATCACGTTCCGCCTGCTCGACATCCCCGATATGACCTGCGACGGCAGCTTTGCCCTCGGCGGCTGCGTTTGCGCCGTGCTCATCGTCAACAATAACGTCGACCCACTGCTCGCCGTACTGGCTGGCATGTGCGCCGGCGCCATCGCGGGCGCCGTCACGGGCATCTTGACCACCGTTTTTGAGATTCCCGCAATCCTCGCCGGAATCCTTACGCAGATCAGTCTGTGGTCCATCAACCTGCGCATCATGGGCAAATCCAACACGCCCATCCTTGCCAAGGGCACCATCTTCTCATCCGTCAGTCACATGACGGGCCTGCCGCAGTCCACTGTTGCCATTATCCTGGGCATTGTGCTGGCCGTGGCCATCGTCGCCATCCTGTACTGGTTCTTTGGCACCGAGATCGGCTCGGCGCTGCGTGCCACCGGCAACAACGAGTACATGATCCGCGCCCTGGGCGTCAACACCAACTCCACCAAGATGATCGCCCTCGTGCTCTCCAACGCCCTTATCGGCCTTTCGGGTGCGCTCATCTGCCAGAGCCAGAAGTACGCTGACATTGGCATGGGCACAGGCGCCATCGTTATCGGTCTTGCCGCCATTGTTATCGGCGAGGTGCTCGGCCGCCTGCTGCCCGGCGGTCTGACGCAGTTTAGCGTCCGTCTTGCCTCTGCCGTCTTTGGCTCCGTGGTGTACTTCCTCATTCGCGCCATCGTGCTGCAGCTGGGCATGGATGCCAACGACATGAAGCTGCTCTCCGCCGTGATCGTTGCCGTGGCCCTGTGCGTGCCCGTGGTTTGGGAGCGCTATAAGCTCCGCAGCTCCTACACGAAGGGGGATGAGGCAGATGCTTAAGCTCTCGCACGTCAAAAAGACCTTTAACAAGGGCACCGTCACCGAGAAGCGCGCGCTCACCGGCGTCGACCTTACCCTTAACGACGGCGACTTTGTGACCGTGATCGGCGGCAACGGCGCCGGCAAGTCCACGCTGCTCAACATGATTGCCGGCGTGTATCCGCTCGATTCGGGCGTTATCGAGCTCGACGGCACCGACATCTCGCGTCTGAGCGAGTCTCAGCGCGCCAAGTACCTGGGCCGTGTGTTCCAGGACCCCATGCGCGGCACCGCAGCCGACATGCAGATTGCCGAGAATCTAGCCCTCGCCAAGCGCCGCGGTCAGCGTCGCGGTCTTTCGTGGGGTGTCACCAAGGCCGAGAAGGACGAGTACGTTGAGCTGCTCAAGCGCTTGGACCTCGGTCTGGACACGCGCCTCAACGCCAAGGTCGGCCTGCTCTCGGGCGGCCAGCGCCAGGCACTCACCCTGCTGATGGCCACGCTCACCAAGCCGCGCCTGCTGCTGCTCGACGAGCACACCGCGGCCCTCGACCCCAAGACGGCATCGAAGGTACTCAACCTGACCGAGGAGATCGTCGACGAGAACCACCTGACTACGCTCATGGTCACGCACAACATGAACGACGCCATCCGTCTGGGCAACCGTCTGATCATGATGCACGAGGGTCACGTGATTTACGACGTGGCGGGCGATGAGAAGAAGTCACTCACCGTGGCCGACCTGCTGCAGAAGTTCGAGGAGGTCTCGGGCGGCGAGCTCGCCAACGACCGCATGCTGCTGAGCTAAAACCCGCCAAAAAGGGACAGGTTTATTTTGGCAGGTTTTATCTGCGCAAACGTCAAAACCGCCGCAAAGGGACAGGCACCTTTGCGGCGGTTTTCGCATATTATGTCGATAATCCAGCGTCAGCAGGGACCACTGGTCAAGAACTAAGGAAACTGCCATGAGAAGACTCCTTCCCCGTCTTGCCTTGACCGCTGCGCTTCTCGCCGGTGCGCTCACCGGCGCCCCAGCCTACGCCGCTGCGGCCACCCCTTCTCAAGTTATCGGCGCGTCCGATGTGATCGGACAGGCTTCTTGGTGGGTATCATGGTTGGACAATCATTAGGAGGTTTCCCTACATGGAATTGTTTGAGCCAATTCTTCATTTCTTTGCACAACGATGGGTCCACAACATCATCTGGGCAGGTATCTTGGCTATCGGCACCGCCGTTGCCGCCAAGGTCGCGTCCAAGACCCTGCGCCACCTGCTTAACCGCGACGATAACCCACTCCCTTCATCCAGCATCTTCATCAACATCGCGCGCGCCGTCATATGGACGATCGGCGGCAGTTTTATCCTCGACAACTGCTTTGGCATTAACGCAAACGCCCTCGTCGCCGCTCTTGGCGTCGGCGGCATCGCCATCTCGCTCGGCTTTCAGGACACGCTGTCAAACCTCATCGGCGGCATGCAGGTGACCTTTATGGGCATCATCAAGCCCGGCGACAATATCGAGGTCGGCGGCGTGTCGGGCGTGGTCCAAGACATCACCTGGCGCCATACGACCATCGAGGACGCCTGCGGGCAGACCATCATCGTCCCCAACTCCAACATCTCCAAGAACACGCTCGTGCATTTGATGCCCTTTGGGCGCGTGGCCGTCCCCGTCGCGGTCAAGGACACGTCCAAGTGGGTTTCACTGGACGCGTTGGCAGATGAACTTACCGACGCCACCAAGGCCGCCGTGCTTCCCATCTCTGGCTTTGACAAAGAGCCCTACGTGCTCTTTAGCGAGATCGGCGACTTTGGCATCAAGGGCAAGATCATCTTTATCGTCAGCGACGACAGCACCACTTTCACGGCAGCCGACGCCTGCATCCGCGCCATCGCCCCCATCATCGCCTAAAACCACCACAAAGGGGACAGGCGCCTTTGTGGGGCTTTCGCATCGTGGTACCATGGTTCATATCGTTGTTTAAACGACTAAGGGAGTAGACACCATGGAAGAGGCCTATCGTCAAGCACGCAAGCGCGGCGAGCAGGGACGCCGTCGCGCCATCAGCCAAAGCGAGCACCCGTACCTTACGGACCTCGATAGCCTCGTTGCCCAACTCCCCTTAGGTCAGCGAGAGAATGTCGGCCTAAGGGATATTCCGCTCGAAATGGTCGTCGGCACGGTCACCAAAGGCCGTCAGTCTGCCTTTTCGTGCAACTTTATGCCCCTGTTGCCATTTAGCACCGAGTTCGCCCGCAAGTGGTCCAACCTCTACGACATCCAGGTGACCGAGGGCTATCGCGACCCCATCATCGTCACTGAGTTCATGCATCGGTTTTACGTCCAAGAGGGCAACAAGCGCGTCAGCGTCCTCAAATTCCTGGACGCCCCGACGGTTTCGGCCAAGGTCACCCGCCTCTACCCCGGAAAATGGGATTCCGTCGAAAGTCGCCTGTACGGCGAGTTCTGCGCGTTTTGGCGCGTCTGCCCCCTATACGAGATCGAGTTCTCGCGCGAGGGAAGCTACGAGACGCTCGCCAAGATGCTCGGTCAGAACCTTGTCGAAAAGTGGCCACAGAAAAAGGTCGACTACCTGCGCCACACCTTCCTACTCTTTAAGCGCGCCTACCTGCGCGCCGGCGGCGACCATCTGGACATTACGCCCGCCGACGCCATGCTCGTCTACCTCAACGTGTACAACCAAGACCGTCTGCTGGATACGCCGACGGACATCGTCGTAAACCGCCTGTGCAAGATTTGGCGCGAGCTGGTCATTGCCGGCAAAAATGACGAGGACAAGGTCGATCTTGTCGAGGCACCGAGCGTCGACGAGGAGGAGGCGCCCGCCAAGTCCACTTCCGGTGTGCTCAACTTCTTTATGGGCAAGACCGTCTACTCGGCGGCCAACCCCCTGCGCATCGCCTTTATCCATGAATTCCCCTGCGCCACGTCGAGCTGGGACAGCCTGCACGACCAAGGACGCCAGTATCTCGACGAGCACTTTGGCGGCATCGTGCGCACCGAGGCATTCGAGAACTGCCACGATCCGGACGTGTTCTACGCCGCCGTGGAAACGGCTGTCAAACATGGAGCTAACGTCATCTTCTCGACCTCGCACCGCCTGATGGAATACACGCTCAGGGCTGCCGTCGAGTATCCCCAGGTACGATTCCTCAACTGCTCTATCGGCCTTCCCCACCAAAGCGTCCGTTCGTACTTTGGCAAAATGTACGAGGCCAAGTTCCTCCTGGGCGCCCTTGCCGCCAGCATGGCGGACAACCACCGCATCGGTTATCATGCGTCGGTCTTTGCGTCGGGCGCGCTTAGCGAGATCAACGCCTTTGCCATCGGCGCCTCGTTGCTCGACCCTCGCGCGCAGGTAATCCTCACCTGGGGCGATGTGCCCGCCGGCGGCCTTGCCGAGGCCATGTGCCGCGAAGGCGTGAGCGTCATGACCGGCGCCGACATGTCAAAGTCGCTCGAAGACCCCACGGCCTACGGACTCCACCGCCTGGTCGATGGCAAGGTCGTCGGCATCGCCATGCCGATATGGAACTGGGGTCGATACTACGAGCTTATCGTGCGAAGCCTGCTGCATGGCACCTGGGATGAGACCAGTGACGATAGCCAGGTTCGCGCCGTCAACTACTGGTATGGTATGAGCTCGGGCGTTATCGACATTCGCTACGCTCCGGGCCTGCCTTATCAGACGCGCAAGCTTGTTCAGCTGCTCCGCAATGGCATCGTCGAGGGCTCCATCAATCCATTTGGCGGCGAACTCCATAGCCAAGACGGCGTGGTGCAGATCGAGGGCTTTCCCCCGCTGCCGAGCACGCAGATTGTCGAGATGAATTGGCTGGCCGACAACGTGGTGGGCACCATTCCGCAGCTCGACGATGAGCCGAAGGTCCGCGCCCTATGAAAATCCTTGCCGTAGCCGATACCGAAGAACGATGCCTTTGGGAATGCTTTCGCAAGGAACGCTTTGAGGGTGTTGACCTGATTTTGTCAGCTGGCGACCTGGACCCGGACTATCTTGAGTTTTTGGTCACCGTCATCAACAAACCGCTCATCTACGTGCGCGGCAACCACGATGACCGCTATGCACGTCATGCACCGGGTGGTTGCATTTGTGTCGAAGATGCCGTCTACGTGTACCGCGGCGTCCGCATTGCGGGGCTTGGCGGCTCCATGCGCTACCGAGACGGTGCCAACATGTATACCGAGCGCGAGATGGCCAAGCGCGTGCGCAAGCTGTCCCGCAAAGTGAGGATGGTCGGCGGCTGCGACATCATGCTCACCCATGCACCCGCCGCCGGTGTGGGCGATCTGGATGATCTGCCACATCGAGGATTCGAATGCTTTAACACGGCGCTCGAGTCTTGGAATCCCGACTACATGGTGCACGGGCATGTGCACCAATGCTATGGTTGCGACTTTCAACGCGAACGTCAGCACGCATGCGGGGCAACGATCATCAACGCCTGCGGCTATACGCAGTTTGAACTAGACGAAGCGCGCTACCCCATCCGTGGCTGGCAGGCAGCCTGGCTCAACTCGCAAACCATGCGCCGTGAGCTCAAGCGCCACGAGGCCATCGAGTCCTCTACCGCCAGAACACCCTGGTAGCCACTACAAAGGGGACAAGCACCTTTGTGGTGGTTTTGGCCCGAGATAGCAAGAAACCCGGTCCTGCACGAGGCAGAACCGGGTTTCTTTAGCAATGCTTGCTTTGCTCAGGCAGTAACTGTTAGTTACTCAGCCAGGAAGTCGCGCTGGACAGCGGGATCGACCTTGACGCCAGGGCCCATGGTGGAAGACACGGAGATGGACTTGACGTACTTGCCCTTAGCAGAAGAGGGCTTGACGCGCAGAATCTCGGTGTACAGGGCAGCGTAGTTCTCGACGAGCTGCTGCTCGGAGAAGGACTTCTTGCCCAGGGGCACGTGGCAGATGCCGTAGCGGTCGGCGCGATACTCAACGCGGCCGGCCTTGAGCTCGGAGACCATCTTGGCGACGTCCATGGTAACGGTGCCGAGCTTGGGGTTCGGCATGAGGCCACGGGGACCAAGGATCTTACCGATGCGGCCAACCTTGGCCATCATGTTCGGCGTAGCGATAGCGGCGTCGAAGTTGATCTCGCCCTTCTGGATCTGGGCGACGAGCTCGTCGGAACCGATGATGTCGGCGCCGGCAGCCTCGGCCTCGCGAGCCTTCTCGCCCTCGGCGAAGACGGCAACACGAACGGTCTTGCCGGTGCCGTGGGGCAGAGAAATGGAACCACGGATGTTCTGGTCAGCCTTACGAGTATCGATGCCCAGACGGAAGTGGGCCTCGACGGTCTCGTCGAACTTGGCGGTGTCGAGCTCCTTGATGAGCTTGGCAGCCTGAAGGGGGGTGTAGAGCGTGGCGCGGTCGATCTTCTCGGCAGCGGCGTTATAGCTCTTACCATGCTTAGCCATGTGCATTACCTCCTGTGGTTAAACGGGCTTATGCCCTCCCACATCGTATCGTGTGCCCTATTGCACACATATAACGGGCGCCCCGGTCGGGGCACCCGTCATTACCTAAAGAAATCGCTACTCAGCGATGGTGACGCCCATGGAACGGGCGGTACCGGCGATGATCTTCTTGGCGGCGTCAATGTCGTTGGCATTGAGGTCCGGCATCTTGATCTCGGCGATCTTGGTGAGCTGCTCCTGGGAGAGCTGACCAACCTTGTCGGCCTGGGGCTTAGCGGAACCAGACTTGAGGTTCAGCTCCTTCTTGATGAGGTGAGCCGCCGGCGGGGTCTTGGTGATGAAGGAGAAGGACTTATCCTCGTAGACAGAGATCTCAACGGGGATGATGTCGCCCTTCTTGTCCTGCGTCTCGGCGTTAAAGGCCTGGCAGAACTGCATGATGTTCACGCCAGCAGCGCCCAGGGCGGGGCCGACGGGAGGAGCGGGGTTAGCGGCACCAGCAGGAATCTGGAGCTTAATGACGTTGGCAACCTTCTTCTCAGCCATGGTCATTCCTTTCGAATCACGAGTGTGAAGTACTTGCTATATCGTAAGCACGCACGTGTTAGAAGCACTCCTGAGATGAGCAGTCACAGAAGAAGCACGCTCGCGCGAACGGACGAAAACTTAAGCGATGACAGCGACCTGGTTAAAGTCGAGCTCGACCGGCGTCTCGCGGCCAAAGATCATCAGCGTGACCTTGAGCTTGCCAGCCTCGGTGTTAACCTCGGAGACCTTGCCATCAAAGTCGGTAAGCGGGCCATCGGTGACGCGGACGGACGTACCGACCTCAATATCAACCGAGGTGCGCTTGGGCGAATCGCCCTTACCGGGACGACGAGTCATCTTGTTGTACTCGTCGCGGGAAAGCGGAGCGGGCTTGCCGTTGCCGCCTAGGAAACCGGTGACGCCGGGCGTGTTACGAACGCACGTCCAAGCATCGTCATCCATCTCCATGCGGACCAGGACATAACCCGGGAAGATCTTGGAATCCTTGGTCTCGCGCTTGCCACCCTCTTTAATCTCGGTGACGCGCTCCATAGGAATCTCGATATCAAAGATACGGTCCTGCATGCCCATAGTCTCGATGCGATGCTCGAGATCGGACTTAACGCGGTTCTCGTATCCAGAGTAAGTGTGAACGACGTACCAACGCTTAGACATGGTTTAGCCCCTCAATCCAGAGAACAGAGCAAGAGCCTCGCCAAAGCCAGCATCGAGCAGAGCGATGACGACGCCGACGACGATCAGAGAAGCGCAAACGACGACCGAGTAGTTCACGAGCTCCTTCTTATCGGGCCACGTGACACGCTTCATCTCGGACTTGACCGAAGCGAAATACTTCTTGGTGCGGGCGAAGAAACCAGGCTTCTCGTTCTTCTTGGACTTCGCAGCCTTCTCGTTCTTCTTGGCAACGGCCTTCTTGGCCTCAACCTTGGAGTTGGCGGCAGCGTTGTTGGCAGGTGCCGGCTGCTGAGCCTTCTTCTTGTTCTTCTTGTTGGCCATTTGGGTTACCTCCGCGCAATGCGCTTATACATGAGTAAACCGTAAGCC
>CALBUZ010000174.1 GCA_937969105.1 uncultured Collinsella sp.
CTGAGCACCTTTGAATTTAGGGGATAGTCGCTTATGAACATCGATATCGTCCTTTTTGCAGGCCGCATCGTCCTGGTCGCCCTGCTCTACATCTTCCTGTTCGCCGTCATGAAAACCGGCGTGGGACTCGTACGCGGCCAGCGCCGCGACTCCGCTATCTGGACGATCGATGTGGACAAGGGTCCGCGCGGCATCCGTGGCATCCATGTAGACATGCTCGGCCCCGTCATCGTGGGCCGCTCGCCGTCCTCGGACATCTGCATCAACGAACCGTTTGTCTCGGCCTCGCACGCACGCTTTTCGCTGCAGGGCCCGGCGCTCATCATCGAAGACCTCAACTCGCTGAACGGCACGCTCGTTAACGGCCGTCAGCTGGTGGAGCCCGCAACGCTGCGCGAGGGTGACGAGGTCCAGATTGGCGACGTGGTCATGAAGGTGAACCGTCGATGATCGACGAGGAGAACAAGTCCGCAGCCATGCCCGAAACGCCGACTGCCCCCGCAGCTGCGCCGGCTCATGCCGCTCCGGCGCGCCCTGCGACCGTGGAGCCCGAGGACACGGTGTTCTCCCTGCCTCTTTCGCATGTAACTCAAGAATATCCGGCACTCGTCGATGACGAGGACGCCGACACCGAGCAGCTCGACGCCCCCATCGGGGCGCACGCTGCCGAGCAGCCCGCGGAACCGGAGGCAACGCCCGCACCGGCTCACTTTGCCGAGCCCGTCGCCGAGGCGATTAACGAGAGCGCCGCCGTGTTTGCAGCCCCCGAGCCTGCCGCGCCGGTATTCCCCGTCGCCCCGGCAAGCGAGGCGGCACCCGCATCCGCAACGCCTGCCGAAGTCGAGCAGCCCGTTGCCGCGCCCGCCGCAGCTCCCGAGCCCTCCGCTCAACCCCAGAGTACACCCGCGCCGTCGCACTTTGCGACGCCCGAGCCGACGGCTGTCGAGCCGCAGCAGGACGGCGATCCCGCCGACCGCATAACCGAAGATCTCAGCCTTCCGGACGTCTCCGACGCCGAGTCGGGAGACGATGCCGACACCGTCTCCCCCGGCGACACCGCCGAGATCGATGTCGCGGCCGTGGAGGCAAAGCTCAAAGATCCCGGCTCGACCATGAGCTTTGAGCCGCTGACCGACGAGCGCATCGAGACCGACTCGACCTACGACGCCGGCACCACCACGCAGCTTATGTGGGGTGCCCGCTCCGACGTCGGATGCGTACGCCCGCACAATGAGGACTCCTATCTGGTGCAGTCGCCGCTCTTTTGCGTGTGCGACGGCATGGGAGGACACGCCGCCGGCGAGGTGGCATCCTCCATCGCCGTCGAGACCATCGCCAAGACGGCGCCGCAGTCCGCCGACGCCGCGCGCCTGGCCGCAGCCGTCGAGGCCGCCAACGCCGCCGTGATCGAGGCTGCCCTCAACGGCCTGGGCAAACCCGGCATGGGATGCACGGCCACCTGCGCCTACATCGAAAACGACACGCTCGCCATCGCCCACGTGGGCGACTCGCGCGCCTACCTGCTCCACGAGGGTACGCTCATCCGCGTGACCCGCGACCACTCCTACGTGGAGGAGCTCGTGGATGCCGGCGAGATCACGGCCGACGAGGCCCGCGTCCACCCCAACCGCTCGGTCATCACCCGCGCGCTGGGCTCGGATCCCGCCATGTATGCCGACCACTTTACCCTGCACATCGAGGAAGGCGACCGCCTGATTCTGTGCTCCGACGGCCTTTCGAGCATGATTCCCGATAGCGATATCGAGAACATCGCTACGCAGTCCTCGAGCGCACAGATCTGTGTCGACAACTTGGTGGACGCGGCGCTCGCCGCCGGCGGCCACGACAATGTGACCGTGGTGGTCGTCGACCTGGTCGACGACGGCGTCATGCGCGAGGCAAAACGCGTCCGACGCCGCAATGTCACCATCGCCGCCATCTTGGCCCTTGTCTTTGTGCTGGTAGCAGGCATCTGGGCATACACGGGCATCACCGGCTCCTATTACTTGGGAACCTACCACGGCAATGTCGCCGTCTGGCGCGGCCTGCCCGGCAAGACGCTCGGGGTCGAGCTCCACTGGCTCGAGAGCGAAACCAGCATCAAGCTGTCCGACCTGCCCGAAGACACGCAAAACCGCCTGAAGGCAGGCATTCCGCAAACGAGTGTCGACGATGCGCAGGACACCATTTCCAAGTACCGCCATCAGATTGACGAAGAGCAGACCCGTCAGGTGATTGACGCGCAAACGATTCGCGACAACACCAATCAGGAATCCACCTCCGAGTCAGATTCCGAGAAAACCACCGAACAGTCAGCCGAGGCCGAAGCCTCCGATAAGAATTAGAAAGGGAGTGCCGCTTATGAGTCGCCGCAACACCGAACTGCTCTTGCTCATCGCCTCGGCGTTCCCCGTCATCCTGCTCTATGCGATGTACGTGCTCACCGCGGGTGCCACGATTTCCTTTGAGACGCTCGCCGTGCCGATCGGCCTGTTCGCCACCTTCGCCGCGGCGCATATCGCCGTGCGCATCCTGGCGCCCGGCGCCGACCCCGCCATCCTGCCCATCGTCTTTGTGCTCTCGGGCATCGGCATCACATTCGTGACGCGCCTGGCCCCCGACCTCGCCATCTCGCAGCTCATCATCTTGTTTGTCTCGGTAGCGCTCATGGTGGGAACGCTCGCACTGGTCAAGAACCTCGACGTGGTCATGCGCTACAAGTACACCTTTGGCATTATCGGCATCATCCTGCTGATGCTGCCGATCTTTATCGGCACCACGATCTCGGGCTCCAAGCTGTGGATTCGCATCGCGGGCTTCACCATCCAGCCCGGCGAGTTCGCCAAGGTCTTCATCGTCCTGTTCCTGGCAGGCTATCTGGCCGAGAACCGCGAGCTGCTCTCCATCTCCAACCGCAAGATCCTGGGCCTCAAGATTCCGCGCTTCCGCCTGCTGCTGCCGCTGTTTGCCGTGTGGGGCGTGTGCCTGCTCATCGTCGTCTTCGAACGCGACCTGGGCTCGGCCGTCCTGTTCTACACCATCTTTTTGCTGATGCTCTATGTTGCCACGGGCCGCTTTTCGTACGTCATCATCGGCCTTGCGCTGCTGGCCGTTGGAGCCGTGGGCGCCTACAAGTTCCTGTCGCACGTGCAGGTGCGCTTTCAGGTCTGGGTCGATCCGTTTAAGGACGCCCAGGGCCAGGGCTACCAGATCGTACAGTCACTTTACTCGCTGGCTGACGGCGGCCTGGTTGGCGTCGGCATCGGCAATGGCATGGCAAACAACATCCCCGTCGTCGAGTCCGACTTTATCTTCTCGGCCATCGGCGAGGAAATGGGCCTTTTGGGCGGCGGCGCTGTGCTCATCCTGTTTATGCTTTTTGCCGTGCGCGGCCTCACCACGGCCGCCCGCGCCAAGTCCGACCTTGCCGCCTTTAGCGCGACCGGCCTTACGGCGGCCATCAGCTTCCAGGCATTCTTAATCGTTGGCGGCGTAACCCGCCTGATCCCGCTGACCGGCGTCACCCTGCCCTTTATGAGCCAGGGCGGCTCCTCGCTGCTGGCGAGCTTTATCATCGTCGCACTGCTGCTGCGCGCCGGCGACGAGGCAACCGGACGCGAAGCCGAGCTCACCGGCACCGGCACCATGGCCGCCATCACCGATGACCAGGTCGCATCCGCCGCTGCCCCGACCGGTACGCGTTTTGCCAGCGCACCTTCCTACAGCCACGGCAACCACTCCGCGGGTTCTCGCATGCGTCGTCGCCTGCTCGACACGCCAGAGTCCGGCGTGCTCGGCCGCGTTGCACTTGCCAACCGTCTGACTCGTGCCGTGTTTGCTTTCACGGCGCTGTTCGCCATCCTTATCGGCAACCTCACCTATGTCCAGGTCATCAAGGCGAAGGACTATCAGGACATGCCGACCAACAACCACACCATCGCCCGCTCCAAGTACATCCAGCGTGGCTCCATCATCACGTCCGACGGCGTGACGCTAGCCGAGTCGCTGCAGCAGGAGGACGGCACCTACGCCCGTTCCTACCCCAACGGCAACATGGCCGCGCACGTGGTGGGCTACGTGAGCCAGCAATACGGCACCGCCGGCATCGAGAGCGTCATGAACGATACGCTCACCGGCTCCAAGGATTACTCAAGCTGGAACAACGCCATCGCGTCGCTCGCGGGGCAGACCCAGCCGGGCAATACCGCCAAGCTCACCATCGACTCGCGCATCCAGACGGCTGCCGAGCAGGCGCTCAAGGGCTTTAAGGGCGCTGTGGTGGTCATGGATCCGCGCACCGGTGCGGTCCTTGCGTGCGCAAGCTCGCCCACTTACGACAACACCAACATCGATGCGCTGCTCCAGTCGGGCGGCGGCGAGGACGGCTCCATGTACGACCGTGCCATGGACGCGCTGTACACCCCGGGCTCGACCTTTAAGGTCGTCACACTCTCCGCGGCGCTCGAGACCGGCACCGCCAGCCTTACCAGCACGTACCAGGCGCCCGGCTCCATGGACATCGGCAACGCGCCGGTCACCAACTATGCCAACGAGAGCTACGGCACCATCAGCCTGCAGCAGGCCTTCGCCGTGTCGTCCAACGTCGTCTTCGGCCAGGTGGCAAACGAGGTCGGCGCCAGCTCGCTCGTCCAGTTTGCCAACGCCTTTGGCTACGGTCAAAAGCTCGGTCAGGATCTGACCACCGCGGCTTCCATCATGGCCGACCCGTCGCTTATGACCGAGTGGGAGACCGCTTGGGCAGGCGCCGGCCAGCCCGTCGGCATGGACCACACGCCTGGCCCGCAGACCACCGTTATGCAGAATTGCGTGATCGCTGCGGCTATCGCCAACAGCGGCGTAGTCATGGATCCGTTCTTTGTATCCCAGATACTCGCCCCGGACGGAACCGTGGTTAAGACCACGCAGTCCCGCTCGCTGGGCCAGGCTGTCAGCTCTGCCACGGCCGACCAGGTCAAGCAGGCCATGCTCGCCGTCGTCCAGTCCGGTACCGGCACCGATGCCCAGATTCCGGGCGTCAAGGTTGCCGGCAAGACCGGTTCGGCCGAGACCGGCGGCACCAACGTCAACTCTATGTTTGTTGGCTTTGCACCTTACGATTCACCCACGGTTGCCATCTCGGTGGCCCTGGAGGATTACGACAAACACGACGTCGAGGCGGCCAAGATTGCCGGCATCGTCCTGACCGCGGCGCTCGCCGCACAGGGAGCGTGATGCCCGTGATCAAAACGGATACTTATGGCGCGCCGCGGCCGATGAGCTAACAGCAACGCGCCACACGGCCCCAGCGGCCACACATTTGGTACTACACACATCGTTGAGCGAATAGTTATGTTAGGAGCAGGAATGGAACAGAGGGTCCTCGGGGGAAGATACCTCCTCAAGGATAAGGTGGGGACGGGCGGTATGGCGACCGTCTTCCGTGCACAGGATCAGGTCCTCGACCGCACGGTTGCCGTCAAGATCATGCTGCCGCAGTATGCCGGCGACGCCACCTTCGCCGCCCGCTTTAAGCAGGAGGCCCAGGCAGCTGCCGGCCTGTCCTCCCCCTATATCGTGGGCGTCTACGACTGGGGCAAGGACGGCGACACCTATTACATCGTCATGGAGTACCTGCGCGGTACCGACCTTAAGAGCGGCATCAAGAGCCACGGCGCCCTCGATCCCAAGAAGGTCGCACAGATCGGCTCGCAGATCAGCTCCGCGCTTTCGGTCGCACACAAGCACGAGATTATCCACCGCGACATCAAGCCGCAAAACATCATGGTGCTGCCCGACGGCAACATCAAGGTAATGGATTTTGGCATCGCACGCGCCAAGAACAGCCACCTCACGCAGGATAACAACGTTCTGGGCACCGCCCACTATGTAAGCCCCGAGCAGACCCGCGGCCAGGACCTCGGCCCCACCTCGGATATCTACTCGCTGGGTGTCGTCATGTACGAGTGCGCCACCGGTCGCGTACCCTTTGACGGCGACGACGCTATCTCGGTCGCGCTCAAGCAGGTCAACGAACTCCCCATCCCGCCGAGCCAGATCAACTCCGGCGTCGATGCCGACCTGGAGCGCATCATCCTCAAGTGCATGGAGAAGGACCCGGCAAACCGCTTCCAGACGGCCGACGAGCTGCGCCAGGTGCTCAACAGCTACCTGTCCGGCCGTGCCGTCAACGTCTCGGAGCCCACGCGCATCATCGGTGCCGCCGGCGACCTGGGTGCCACCAAGACCCGCGAGCTTTCCGACTCAACGCGCGCTATGGTTCGTCCCGTCTCGGGCGTGAGCGGTCAGAACACCGCCCGTAGCGCTGTCTCGGGCTCCACGGGCTCCTACGAGGTCGAGAAGCCTAAGTCCAACAAGAACAAGATTATCGCCGCCGTGATTGCCGCCGTCGCCGTGATTGGCGTTGTAGTGGCCTTTGCCACGGGCATGTTCAGTGGCGAACAGGTCACGGTGCCCGACGTGCTGGGCAAGGACCAGGAAACCGCTATTGAGCTGATCAAGGAAGCCGGCCTTGAGGTTGGCACCGTCGACCAGAGCTACAACGACGATGTCGACGAGGGAAAGGTCGCCGAGCAGACCCCCAACGGCAACACCAAGAAGGCCAAGGGCACGAGGGTGAACCTGGTAGTCTCCAAGGGCCCTAAGCCCTCCGAGAAGGTTGAGGTTCCGCAGCTCGTCGGCCTGACCAAGGACCAGGCCGAGGCCGCACTGGCAAGCGTGGGCCTGAAGGGCAGCGCTTCGGAGGAAGCCAATGAGGCCGAAGAAGGCCAGGTCTTTGAGCAGAGCACTGTTGCCGGCAAGGAGGTCGAGAAGGGCACGACCATCTCGTACAAGGTCTCCAGCGGCCCGGACACCACCTCGGTGCCCGATCTGACCGACATGACCGAGGCCCAGGCGCGCAACGCTCTCGACATGGCTGGCTTTGGCGTCGACGTGAGCTACCAGGAAAACGACTCGGTTACCGAGGGTACCGTAATTAGCTGGAACCCCAGCGGCAAGCAGAAGCCCGGTGCCACGATCACCGTCGTCATCGCCAAGAAGTCCGGCAAGGCCAGCGTCCCGGGCAACCTGTACGGCAAGAGCATCTCCGCCGCCGTCACCGCGCTCAACAACGCCGGGTTCTACAACATCGCATTCTGCGATCAGAACGGCAACCCCGTGAGTGGCAACGAGAATGCCACCGTTACGGGCGTCTCCCCCACCGGCAAGCAGTCCACTGACAGCACGATTACGCTGACGGTTTCCATCTCCGGCTCCGGCGACGACTCCGAGTCTAGCAACTAACGTCGATCGCTTGTTGCTCCGAGCGGCTTAGACCGCAAACACATTCGCTCAGAAGCGCCCGCTTGCTCCCCCAGCAAGCGGGCGCTTTTCTCTTGACGTGGGATTGCCGCCCATGGCTGAATGTGACTTTAAACCAGAAGAGCCCGGCACCGTGGTGGTACCGGGCTCGGCAAATCTCTGGTGCCCCCGGGCGGATTCGAAAACTCCCCCCGCGGGGAAATTGGTGACGCGGGTGTCGACGGCCCGAATCCGGCCCTTAGACCAGAAGAGCCCGGCACCATAGCGGTACCGGGCTCGGTCAATCTCTGGTGCCCCCGGGCGGATTCGAACCGTCGACACCCGCTTTAGGAGAGCGGTGCTCTATCCCCTGAGCTACGGAGGCATGCTACACTAGTGTAGCAGATTTACTGCATCGCCATACGTCGCATGACTAGACTTCGAAATTGCGGTGGAATAGTTCCTGTCTGAAGCATCTAAAGCCGTATTTAGGAACTATTTCACCGCAACTGATGAGGAGCTAGTTACCTTTGTGGAAGAGGTTTTTGATAACGGAGGGGATGCTCTTGGCGCCCTTGGCCGTCACATCGATAAAGTCGGGCGAACGCACAAGCTTATCCTCGTCGACGTACTTGCGGACAGCACGAAGCGTCTCTTTGTCGTCGCGCGTCGAAAACGTAAAGTGACCGTTGTCCTTGGTGAAGATGGCAAAACGCGTGATCTTCTTGGTGCCGCGTAAAACCTCGGCGGCAATATAGTCGACCTCGTCCCACGGGATTTGAATATAATCCTCGGGATTGCGCTCGTTGTAATACTCGAACGCCTTATTGCCCACCATCACGTTACCGTGGCTGGTAAGCCCCATCAGGCAGGTTGCCGGCGTTGCCAGATCGACCGTGCTGTTCTGAGATTGCGCCATGCGCGCCTCGCCCTCCAAATAAAACAATCGGACCGCATCCAGTGTACCCACCGGGTGCGGTCCGTTTCAATGGCTCAAAAGCCCTTGCCTAGCAATTCTCGGTCTTAAGCCGAAACGTGCTTACATGAAGCCGCAGACGCGACCGATGATGCCGATGGCGAAGAGAGCCAGGATGATGACGATCGGGCTGACCTTCTTCTTGAGGAGCTTGCAGACCAGCAGGGTCAGGCACACGGCGGCAAGGCCGGGGATGAGCTGATCGAGGTTGGCCTGAAGCGTGGTGACCTTCATCTGATCAAGGGCGGTAGCACCGACGGAGTTGTACATCGTCAGCGCTTCCTTGATACCCTCGGAACCGGAGGGCAGGCTAGCCCAGTCGATAAAGGCGCCAGCAGACTGCTTGACCGTGGAGACGATCGGGGTGAAGGAAATGGACACCCAGCGCTCGACCAGGGCGCCGATGATGAACATACCCAGGATGGAAGCGCCCTCGGTGACCTTGCCCATCAGACCACCGGAGAGGTCCTTGGCGATGGAGGAGCCGACCTTGTAGCCAAACTCCTGCGTGTACCACAGGAAAGCGTAACGGATGATGTTCCACGCGAAGAAGAACAGCAGCGGACCGACGATGCTGCCGGACATGGCCAGGGAAGCGCCCAGAGCGCCCAGAATCGGGCGAAGGGTGAACCAGAAGACGGGGTCGCCGACGCCGGCGAGCGGGCCCATCATACCGACCTTGACGCCCTGAATGGCGACGTCGTCAATCGGGGCACCGTTGGCGCGCTCCTCCTCGAGAGCGAGGGTAACGCCAATGACGGGGGCGGAAACATAGGGGTGGGTGTTATAGAACTCCAGATGGCGCTTAAGAGCGGCAATCTGGTCATCCTTGCTGGTGTAGAGCTTCTTGATCGCAGGGATCATTGCGAAGCACCAGCCGCCGTTCTGCATACGCTCGTAGTTCCACGAGCCCTGAAGG
Source organism: uncultured Collinsella sp. (assembly GCA_937969105.1). Taxonomy (GTDB): domain Bacteria; phylum Actinomycetota; class Coriobacteriia; order Coriobacteriales; family Coriobacteriaceae; genus Collinsella. The sequence continues at coordinate 9,195 of CALBUZ010000174.1, forward strand.
AACTGATGACGGAAGCAAACCTTCTTGCGGTCAGCCTTGGTGAGCTGAATCTTGTTCTCTGCCATATGTATCACTCCCCTCCTACTCGTAATCGTTCAGAATGTCGCCGAGCGGGTCGCCGGAGCCACCGCCCATGCCGCCACCCTGCTTGGCCAGATCCTTAAGGCCAAGGTAGATGAGGGCAAGGGAGATGCCGATGAGACCAAGGGCGATCAGCGTGAGCTGAGGGATGGCAGCAAGGACAAAGCCGAGGACGAAGAACGGCCAGGTCTCCTTGGTGGCCATCATGTTGATGACCATGGCGTAACCGACGGAAGCGACCATGCCGCCGCCGACAGCCATGCCGCCGGACAGCCAGTCGGGCATAGCGTTAAGCGCGTTGGTAACGGCCTCGGCCGGGATGACGCACAGAAGCACTGCCGGGATGGCGATACGAAGGCCCTGCATGAGGATGGCAGCATACTGCCAGCGCTCGATGCCGGAGAAGTCGCCCTTCTCGGCGCAACCGTCCATGGCGTGAGCGATAGCGGTAGCAATGGTACGGCAGATCATGGTCAGGAACAGACCAGCGACCGACAGCGGGACGGCGACGGCGATAGCGGTGGTAACGGCCTTGGCCGAATCGGTGGCGCCACCGTTGAGGGCGAGCACCATGATGATCGAAGAAGCGACCGAGGCCAGAGCGGCGTCAGGCGCGACAGCGGCGCCGACGTTAGCCCAGCCAAGGGCCATCATCTGGAGCGAACCGCCCAGGAGGATACCCTCCTGAAGGTGACCGGTTACGAGACCGATAAGCGTGCATGCCACGAGCGGCTGATGGAACTGGAACTCATCCAGAATGCCTTCCATACCGGCAAGCAACGCGACAATCGCAACAAGCAGAATAGTGATTGCAGACATGTATCGGACCCTCCTTTACTATGCTTGAGCGGCCAGTTCGGCCTTAGCTTTCTTCAACATGGCGTCGAGATCCTCGGAGGAATCCGAAGGAACCTTGCGGACCTCGAACTTGACGCCCTTGGCCTTGAGGGCCTCGAGAGTCTTGACGTCGTCATCGCCCATAGCGACGGCGTTGGTGACGACGACCTTGCCCTTGGAGTGAGCCATGGAACCGATGTTGACTTCCTTGATGTCGACGCCGGCCTCGATGGCCTTGAGCAGATCCTGCGGGTTCTCGAAGAGCAGCATGGCCTTGGTGTCACCAAAGCGCGTGTCCTTGACGACCTCGGCCATCTTCTTGATGGGAACGACGTTGGCATGGACTCCCGGAGGGGCAGCCTGCTCGATCATGGTCTTGCGGAGCTCGTCGTGAGCAACGCCGTCGGAAACCACGATGATGCGGTTGGGGTTGATCTGCTTGGTCCACGTGGTGGCCACCTGACCATGAAGCAGACGGGTGTCGATACGGACGTGGGCGATTTTGATGTGCCCATCGCCGATGACCGTTCCCGGAGGGATGGCGCCTGCAGGAGCAGCGGCGGCTGCAGCCGGCTTCTTCTCCTCGGGCTCCAGAGACTCGGGCTTGACGCGCACGCCAGCCTTAGCCTCAGTCACGAGATGTTTTGCGATCGCATGTGCAGTGTTCTTTGCGTCAAAGCGCTGCGAATATGCCTCGATGAGCATAGGCAGGTTGACACCGGTGACGATAGCCCAGGAATCGTGGCCCTCGATGAGCCCGCTGATCTGGTTGAACGGCGTGCCGCCCCACAGATCAACGAGGAAGAGCACCTGCTCCTGGTCCTCGAAGGAAGCGACTGCTTCCTCGACCTTGGCACGGAAGTCGTCGGGGCCCATGCTCGGCTCGAGCGAGACCACGGCAACAGACGGCTGATCGCCAAAGACCATCGAGCCCGTCTGCTTGATTCCAGCTGCCAAGTCCCCGTGGCTAGCAAGAACAATACTTACCATCACATAACCTCCTTTTTGTCTACGTATTTCCTACACGACATGAAAGGAGTATAGCTGTTTGGTTTGTGGAATTATAGCTAAATCCGCAAAAGGTTGGATTATTTGTTTAAACGTCTAGGTTTGTTACAAGTTGATTACGTTACTGCTTTTTGACTCATTACACGACAAGGCGTCGCTCATCAAGCCATGCATTTTACAGATACAAGCAGGCTGTTCATTAATATCGATTTTAAGCAAGTGCGAATGTACTTGCACTGCCGCCATTTTGTTTAAACAGACATAACTTGACTATTAGCGTGACTTATGCACTAGCGCAAGTAATCATTGGGGACGTTCTTAAACGACTAGTCGTTGGGGACGTTCTTGTTTGACTAGTCGTTTAAGAACGTCCCCAACAACCAAGTTAGGCGATGTGGAGGGGGTTGGCGGCGTCGACGGCGTCGGGAGCGTCGGAAGGACCGTCGGGAGCAGCGTCTGCCGGGTCCTCGTCGGGGGTCTCGATCTGCTTGATCATGACCTCCTGGCCCTGTAGCAGATATGTTTCGCCGCTGCCGCAATGGGGGCAGGTCTTGCCGTGCTCGACCGTCGCATAGTCGCGGCCGCACGCCTCGCAATGTGTCACGGCCTCGACGGGCTCCACGATAAGCTCCGCACCCTCGGTGATGGGTTTTTTATCTGCCGCCCAGCGCCAAGCGTCGAGCAGCAAGTCGGGAACGACGCCCGAAACCTCGCCAAGCAGCAACGTCACGCTCGAGACGCGACGCACGCCATTGGCGCGCGCCACGTTCTCAACATCGCGAATGATGTGATAAACGATTCCCAATTCGTGCACTTTTTCTTCCGCCGTTCGCTTTCTTGTTAGGTTCTTTTACTTCTTCCCGAATTTGATTTTGATTGCGCGTTTCAAAGCGTACTTGCCCAGGCTGGGGAGCTTTTGCTCGTATTTGACCATCGTGGAGCACTCGGGGCGGTCGCGATCCAGATGGATGGCGTCAAACGCGCACTTGGTGGTGCACAGGCCGCAGCCGATGCACTTGTTGGGGTCGACGATCGAGGCACCGCAACCCAGGCAACGGGCGGTCTCGGCGCGCACTTGCTCTTCGGTAAAGGTCTCGACGTACTCGCTAAAGGGCGCAGCCTTCTCGCGCTCGCGGTCGACATGTGCCACCTCGCGGCTCGCGTTGTCGTAGCTCTCGATCACGACATCGTCGCGGTCGAGCGCGGTGTAGTGGCGCTGGTTGCGGCCGATGGTGAGCGTGGAGCCCGGCTGCACAAAGCGATGGATGGACACGGCGGCCTCGTGACCGGCGGCGATGGCGTCGATGGTAAAGCTCGGACCGGTGTAGACGTCGCCGCCCACAAAGATGTCGGGCTCGGCGGTCTGATAGGTCTGGGGATCGGCAAGGGCACCTTGGCCGCGGCCAAGCTCCACCTTGGAGCCAGCCAGCAGGTCGCCCCACACAATGGACTGGCCAATCGACATGACGACGCGGTCGGCATCGACACGGCGCAGATCGTTCTCGTCGTACTCGGGCGCAAAACGGCCCTCGTCGTCAAAGACACGCGTGCAGCGCTTGAAGGTAATGCCACATACGCGACCGGACTCGTCCAGGTGAACCTCCTTGGGACCCCAGCCGCAGCTGATGTGAGCGCCGTCCTCAACGGCCTCGCGACGCTCCTCCTCGCTGGCGGGCATCTGAGCCTCGCTCTCCAGGCAGAACATCTCGACGTGCTCGGAGCCCAGACGGCAGGCGTTGCGGGCCACGTCGATGGCCACGTTGCCGCCGCCCACCACGATGGTGCGGCCGGGCAGCGCGTCGATCTTGCCGCTGTTGACCTCGCGCAAGAAGTCGACGGCCACGGTCACGTCCTCGGCATCCTCGCCCGGAATACTGGCAAGGCGGCCGCCCTGGCAGCCGATGGCAACATAAAAGGCCTTAAAGCCCTGCTCGCGCAGCTCATCGAGCGTCACATCGCGACCGACCTCCACGCCATAGCGGAACTCGGCACCCATCAGGCGAATAACCTCGACCTCGGCCTCGATAACGTCCTTCTCCAGCTTAAAGCTGGGAATACCGTAGGTGAGCATGCCGCCCGGGCGCTCGTTCTTCTCGAATACGACGGGCTTGTAGCCCTTCTCGGCCAGGTAGAAAGCGCAGGACAGACCGGCCGGGCCGGCACCGATGATGGCGATCTTCTGGTCGAAGCCGCCGGCACGCGTCGGGGTCACCACGGGCGGAACATAGCGGGTCGCGGCGTCCAGATCGCGCTGGGCGATAAACTTCTTGACCTCGTCGATAGCCACGGCGGCGTCCACACGGCCGCGGGTGCAGGCATCCTCACAGCGGCGGTTGCACACGCGGCCGCAGATAGCGGGCAGCGGGTTCTCGCGCTTGATGAGCGCCAGCGCCTCGTCATAGCGACCCTGCGCCGCGAGCTTCAAATAGCCCTGAACGGCGACATGCGCGGGGCAGGCCGTCTTGCAGGGCGCGGTGCCGGACTCGTGCGTCTCGATGCGGTTGTCGTTACGGTAGTTGGGCGACCACTTGGTGTGATCCCACTTGGTGGCGTCGGGCAGCTCCTGGCGCGGATACTCGGGCACCTGTCCGCCCGCCTTTTTGCTGCAGAGCTTTTGGCCCAGCTTAGCGGCACCGGCCGGGCACACCTCAACGCAGCGACCGCAGGCCACGCACTTGTCCTTCTCGACCTTGGCGACATAGGCCGAGCGCGACAGGTTGGGCGTGTTGAACAGCTGCGAGGTGCGCAGGGCGTAGCACACGTTGACGTTGCAGTTGCAGATGGCGAAGATCTTGTTCTCGCCGTCAATGTTGGTGATCTGGTGCACAAAGCCGTTGTCCTCGGCCTGGCGCAGAATGTCGTAGACCTCGTCGCGCGTCACGTAATGGCCACGATCGGTCTCGACCACGTAGTCGGCCATATCGCCCACGGCGATGCACCAATCGGCCGGATCGTCGGCGCAGCCCTCACCCATCACGCGACGGCTCGCGCGGCAACTGCAGGTGCTGGCGGCATACTTACCCTCGTATTTGTCGAGCCAGTGCTCGATATGCTCAATAGGCACCGAGGTGCTCGCGGCATCGATGGCCTTCTCGACCGGAATGACATGCATGCCGATGCCGGCACCACCGGGCGGCACCATCGGCGTGGCCTTGGACAGCGGTCCCTTGGACGCCTGCTCAAAGAACTTGGCGTAGACCGGGTGCTCCTCGAGCTGGCTCACGCGCATGTTGAGGAACTCGGCGGAACCCGGTACCAGCATGGGCAGGACCCACTGCTTGGCGCGCTCGGGATTTTCCCAGTTGTACTCGAGCAGACCCGTGTAGCTCATGTCGTCGAGCATCTTCTCGATATCGGCCTCGGGCATGGCGGTGAGCTTGACCATCTCGGGCAGCGTATAGGGGCGGCGCATCTTCATCTTGCAGAGCACTTCGGCCTGCTCGTCGGTTGCGGCCTCGGCAAACGACCAGTACTCGTAGCCCAGCAGCTCGTCGCGATGCAGCAGGCGGTTGGTGCAATGCTCGCACAGCTTGACAATGGCCTCGCGCGGATGCTCCGGCAGCGGCGGCACGAACTCCGAACCGATATCGGGCTCGGTGTAGCTAATTCCCGGTCCGTTGAGAATCATGGTTGTCCCTTCTCTTGCCACAGCCCGGCAAGACCGCGGCGCCCCTCTTTTTTGCAGGCCGGGCATGCCCCCATGCCGTTCACCCGCCATTGTTGACATTGTGTCAAAAATAGTATTGACGAACCGTCAACAATATTCAAGACTGTTAGGCGAACGGTCAGGCAAAAGAGGATGAAAGGCGGCAAACGCATGGGCAACAACACAGCAGATACCTCTGTAGTCGATGCCGTCCCCGCATCCGATAGCGCGGCAAAGCGCTTGACGGGCGACGAACGCCGTCGCGAGATCCTCGATGCCGTGCGCACCGTGAGCTCTGAGCTGGGCGTGTCGCATCTATCCGTCTCGGCCGTGACCAAGCGAGCCGGCTGCACGCGCTCGCTGTTCTACCACTACTTCGCCGACATGGACGCCGCCGTCACCGCTGTTATGGACGAGGCAATCGACGGTTTTATCTCCGAGCTCGAGCAGTGGAATGCCAACCGCACCGTCGGCGATATCGAGGGCGCACTCGACACCGTCGCCCCGCTCTTTAAGCGCCTGGTCGCCAGCGGCCACGAGCTGCCGAGTACGCTCACCTCCAGCAGCGGCGCGCTCTACGGCGGCTTTCTGCACAACGTGGTCCAACGCGTGGCGCAGTATATCTGCGACACCACCGTGGTGGATTTTGTCGCCCATCATGAGCTACGCATCGACCATGTCTACGAGACGTTCTACACCCTCATCATGGGTCTTTTGATGTATATCCGCACGCACCCCGATGTGCCCGACGAGACGGTCAAGGAAATCATCGCCTCGACGCTCCACATCGAGGGCTACACCGCCAAGTATCCGGAGCGCAAGCCCCAGAACTGACGACATTTGGCCAAACTGCCCGCGATCAGAAGAGGGGCCGCGGGCGTGTGAAAGGAGAGCAGCATGCTGTTCGATGTTTGGGGTAGCGATACCCTTATCCACTGGGCCGGCTGGGCCATGGTCTTTATTGGCCTGATCGTGCTCAACGAGGTCGGCCGCCGCACCAAGCTGGGCGCGGCAATCATCTTTGGCGTGGCTCCGCTGGCCATGACCATCTACTGCGTCGCCATCGCCGTCGGCGTTTCGCAGGGCGCCGAGTGGGCGCTCACCAACCCCACCCATGTGTACCAGAACAGCTGGTTCCACTACGCCAAGGTGTACGCGGCGCTGGCCGGTTGCTGGGGCTTCATTGCCATTAAGTACCAGTGGGGCAAGATCGGCAAGGCGCATTGGTTCCGCGCGTGGCCGTTTGTGATCGTCGCCATCAACATCATGATCGCCGTCGTGTCCGACTTCGAGAGCGCCTATCACTTCTTTGTCCTGGGCCAGTCCACCTGGGTCACCTCCGAGGGTGCCACGCAGCTTGCCGGCTGGAACAACGTGTTCAACGGCATCGCCGGTCTCATCAACATCTTCTGCATGACCGGTTGGTGGAGCGTCTACGCCTCCGAGGATCAGACCGACATGTTGTGGCCCGACATGACCTGGGTCTACATCATCGCCTACGATATCTGGAACTTCTGCTACACCTACAACTGCCTGCCCACCCACTCCTGGTTCTGCGGCTTTGCGCTGCTGCTGGCGCCCACCGTCGCCGCCTTTATCTGGAACAAGGGCGGCTGGATTCAGAACCGCGCCTTTACGCTTGCTATTTGGTGCATGTTTGCCCAGGTGTTCCCGTACTTCCAGGAGGAGTCCATCTTTGTGACCCACTCCACGCTCGACCCCGGCGCCGCTACCGCGGTCTCGATCGCCGCGCTGATCGCCAACGTCGCCGCAATCATCTACATCGCCTACCGTGCCAAGAAGCTCGGCCGCAACCCCTACAAGCAGGACGTCTTTGAGGGCACCAGCGATTGGGAGAAGGCCACTGCCCGCCGCGCCAAGGTTGATTACGCGCACGCTGAGTAACGCGCTGGTCGCTGTTGGCACTTGGGCATAGGCCCGCCTGCCAGGCTTTTCAATCCGATGTCTCGCAGAGCCCCCGGAAAGCGTTTCGCTCGCTTTTCGGGGGCTTTTGTCGTTGCGTCTTCATTCAAAAACACACGCACAAATAAAATTGGATTTCAAATCATGCGGCGACTCTATGGGGTCCTGTTTTTGGGTACAGTGTTGTCCCGATATTGAGCTTGGGGGATATATGAAAGATGAGACGATGGGTCAAGAGGATGCGGCCCAAGATGCAGAAGCTTGCGCTGAGGCCTTGGAGAGCTTAGACCAGATCGCGCTGGCCGAGATTGCGTTTGACGATTCGAGCGTTGATGTGCAGGATGAGCCGGAAATCGAGGCGCAGCCCGATGATCAGGATGCAAAAGACGATGGCGCCGCGCCCACCGAAGACGAGGCGGGGCACGAGAAATCCGAATGCGAAGCCGACGACCAGCCCGAATCCGACACGAGCGAGGAAACCATCTTGCTCGACAGCTTGCCGGCCGAGGATTCGCTGACCCGCGAGCTTCCCGGCCTGGGTTCCGCACCAGCCGTGGACGAGACCATCGCCATGGGCGATATTCCCCTGCCGTCCGTTCCCTCGGCACGCGAGGCCGAGGTTCGCCATCGCAAGATGTCGCCCAAGCGCCGCAATCTGATGGTCTCCGGTGTCGTGGCCATCGCGCTCGTCGCCGGCGGCGCAGGCTATGCGGCTTGGAACGGATATCAGCAAGAGCAGGCTGCCGCTATCGCCGCCAGTGCGCACACGATGATGTCGGTGCAGATTGGCGTGCATGCCGCGGGCCTCGACTGCTCAACTGGCTCCAAGATTCCCGTGCAGGTGAGCGGGCAGGATTCCGACGGTTCTTCCGTGAGCGAAACACTCTACGTTGATGAGCACGGTCGTGGCATTAAGCTGCTGCCCGGCGATTACACGTTCTCCATCGCCGCCTCCCCCATCGCGGCGGACGGCACCATCTACACCGTCCCGACCACCAAGGCGCAGGTTACGGTCAAGAGCGATGGTCAGGACCTGCGCGCTCAAGCCACCTTTAAACTTAAGGTGCCCTCGGCCGACACAGTGACCGACGACCAGATCGATGCCGCCGCCAAGTATGCCGAGGAGGGCGGCGCGAGCTCTGCCGCCGCGGCAAAGATCCTCCAGCAGGCGGCAATTACGCGCCGCGATGCCGCCGCCAACGCCGTAAGCGCAAGCGAGGCACAGTCCGCCCGCGATGCCGACGCTCGACACAAGGCGACGAACCTGTATCAGCTCGATATTCCGGTTGAGTGGTATGGCAAGGTCGCGACCTGGCAAAACGGCAGCACGCTGTGCATTTATCTGGACGGCGACACCAACACACCGCTCGTGACGCTCGTCGCGGTGCGCGAGGGCGAGAGCTTTACGCCCGATGAGGGCGACGCGGTTTTGGGTGCGGCAAACCTCGGCAACGGCTACACCGTCTACGCCAGCGGCCCCGTTTATCCGTACGTGGTGCCCCAGACCATCAACGGACGCACGCAAGACCCCGTGTCGACCTACCCCATGGACACTGCAGTTGAGCTTGTCGAGCTCACGACCGGCAACCGCTACACCTATAGCCAGATCAAGAACGTGCTGGTCGGCAAAGACGGCAAGGCTGACGCCGCGACCAAACTCGAGACCGACTACCTCGCCCAGATTCTGATGCCGAGCATCAAGGCCCAGGACTAGCCGGGCACATCATGGTGCTCCCCAACCGTGATGAAGGGGCCAGGAGATCCTGACCCCACAGGTCCATAGATGATTAGGCAAGGAGCCACTTCCATGCGGGCATAACGTGTACCACGCCGTGCTCGCATGGAATATCGGCCTGCTCATCCATGGTAACGATTGCCGACTCGCCAAGATCGAACTGGGCCATCGAGGCATCAAGCGCGGCAATTTCGCGCTCGCGCGTTTTCTCACTTGCCACATCCACACTCACCTGAATCAGGCTATAAGCCCGCATGAGAAGTGCGTCCCCAGCCACAAAGTCCACCTCATGGCTTTTGCTCTTCTCTTTGATCAGCAGGCGGCAGACCGAGCCGGTCCTCACCGCGGGAGTCCTTCTTCTTAGTGCATTGAACACTGCGGTCTCGAGCCTCTGGCCCTGGTCCAATGCCGATGCGGGAGAGAATGCTCCAAACATCGCAGGATCGACAGCGTAGACCTTAGACGCAGACCGCATGTTATTTGCCAGTGAACGCGTGAACTCCGGCACAGAAAATAACAGGTAGGCATCCTCATAATACTCAAGTAAATCGCTGAGCGAATTACGACTGACGGGTATCTGTCTGCTCTTGAACTCGTTGTACACTTTGTTCACTGACAGCTCTCGTCCCGAAGATGCCATACACCGCGTTAGGAACAGCGATGCCAAGCGAGGGTTCTTGACGTCGTAACGCTCAACGACGTCCATAGCGACCGTTCGCGAAGCATATTCCTGTAGCAGCTGAATCGCGTCTGCGGGCGTCTGCTCAAGCGTCGCGATGAATCCCCCTCGTTCAAGATATCCGATCAGATGATGTCGAAGCAGCGCTGCATCGCTTGGGGAAAAGGTCGCATCTGGCTCGAAAACGCTCCCCGTCTTATATCGAACGTATTCCGAAAAACTCAACGGAAAAAGCTCCCGTATAAGAGAACGACCCCTGAACTCGCTCTTAAGCTCTGAGGACAGCATCTTAGAAGAAGATCCCGTCACATAGACGGTCGCTTTCTCCGTATCGACTACACGCCGCAGAAACGCACCCCATTCGGGAATTTCCTGGATCTCGTCAAAGAAAATGTAAGCGCCCTCGGTTCGAGCAGCAGGATACAGCGCATAGAACGTGTCGAGCACGTCCACCAGCAGCGATGACTCATACGGGCGC
>CALBUZ010000175.1 GCA_937969105.1 uncultured Collinsella sp.
CAGATTGGCGTGCATGCCGCGGGCCTCGACTGCTCAACTGGCTCCAAGATTCCCGTGCAGGTGAGCGGGCAGGATTCTGACGGCTCTTCTGTGAGCGAGACGCTCTACGTTGACGAGCATGGTCGCGGTATTAAGCTGCTGCCTGGCGATTACACGCTCTCCATCGCCGCCTCCCCCATCGCGGCCGACGGCACCGTCTACACCGTCCCGACCACCAAGACGCAGGTCACCGTTAAGAGCGATGGACAGGATCTAAGTGCCCAGGCCACCTTTAAGCTCAAGGTGCCTTCGGCCGACACGGTGACTGACGACCAGATCGATGCCGCCGCCAAGTATGCCGAAGAGGGCGGTGCGAGCTCCGCCGCGGCTGCCAAAGTGCTCCAGCAGGCAGCAACCGCGCGGCGCGACGCCGCCGTCAATGCCGTGAGCGCGCAAAAGGCACAGGCGTCCCGTGATGCTGACGCTCGCCACAAGGCAACCGACCTCTACCAGCTCGATATTCCCGTCGAGTGGTACGGCAAGGTCGCAACTTGGCAAAACGGAAGCACGCTATGCATCTATCTGGGCGACGACGCCAATACGCCGCTCGTGACGCTTGTCGCGGTGCGCGAGGGCGAGAGCTTTACGCCCGATGAAGGCGATACGGTTTTGGGTGCGGCCAATCTAGGCAACGGTTATACCGTCTACACCAGCGGCCCCGTCTATCCGTACGTGGTGCCCCAGACCATCAACGGACGGACACAGAACCCCGTGTCAACCTACCCCATGGACACGGCCATTGAGCTTGTCGAGCTGACGACCGGCAACCGCTATACGTATAGCCAGATCAAGAACGACCTGGTTGGCAAAGACGGCAACGCAGACGCCGCCACCAAACTCGAGACCGACTACCTCGCGCAGATCCTGCTGCCGAGTATCAAAGCCCAGGACTAGCCGGCCCGAAGACAGCCGCCCAACGCAGTTGCGGTGAAATAGGGACTGTTTTGCTGGTCAAACCGCAAAACAGTCCCTATTTCACCGCAACTTTTTGGTGGCCTTTTTTGTGGCACTCAGCGCCAGGGGTCGGCTTCGAACATTGGCTCGCGCTCGGGGCGGCGATCGCTGTAGGGATCGTAGCCGTCGTCGTCCTCGTTCTCGGCACGGATGTAGGGGTCGCGCGGCTTGGGTGCCGGCTTAGGCGCAGGCTTGGGTGCGGCGGGTGCGGCATCGGTCGCCGGCGCGCTTGTCTTGATCTCGTCTTTCATCTGCATAGCTCCTTGCATCGCATCCGTTCAGCGTTATCGATTGTCGCACGAAAAAGGGCGGCGGACCCAATTGGATCCGCCGCCCTTGGCGTTTAGAGACGGCTGGTAGATTTTAAGGCATGCCCAAAAGTCTACTCGGCGTCGGGAACCTCGTAGGTGGCCGCCGGCGTGTTGTCGCACACGACGGTAAAGCCGCCGTCCTTGTCGACATCGACCGTCACCTGATCGCCCTCGCGCACCGTGCCGTCGATGATAGCGGCGGCGATGGCGTCCACAACCTCGCGCTGGACCAGGCGCTTGAGCGGACGGGCACCGAACACGGGGTCCAGGCCACCCACGGCGAGCATCTGCTTGGCCGCCGGGGTGATGGCAAGCGTCATGCGCTCCTTGGCCAGGCGTGCGCGGACGTCGGCGAGCTGGATGTCGACGATCTTCTCGATCTGCGCCATGCCGAGCGGATGGAACACCACGATATCGTCGATACGGTTGAGGAACTCGGGGCGGAAGGTCTGAGCCATGGCGGTGTCGACCTGATGGCGCATCTCCTCCTCGTCCTTACCGGACAGATCGGCAATGGCCTTGGAGCCCACGTTGGACGTCATGATGATAATCGTGTTCTTGAAGGACACCTGGCGACCCTGGCCATCGGTCAGACGACCGTCGTCAAGCACCTGCAACAGCACGTTAAAGACATCCGGATGGGCCTTCTCCATCTCGTCGAGCAAGATTACGGAGTACGGACGACGGCGCACGGCCTCGGTGAGCTGACCGCCCTCGTCGTAACCCACGTATCCCGGGGGCGCACCGATCAGACGCTGGACGCTGAACTTCTCCATGTACTCGGACATGTCGATACGCACGAGTGCGCGCTCGTCATCGAACAGGCACTCGGCCAGCGCCTTGGCGAGCTCGGTCTTGCCTACGCCGGTGGGGCCCAGGAAGAAGAAGCTACCGATGGGCTTGTCCGGGTCGGAGAGGCCCGCACGGCTGCGACGTACGGCCGCGGCCACAGCGGAGACCGCTTCATCCTGACCGATGACGCGCTTATGCAGCTCGCCCTCCAGGCCCTTGAGCTTGTCGAGCTCGCCCTGCATCATCTTGGACACGGGCACGCCGGTCCAGGCGCTCACGACCTCGGCGATCTCATCGGAGGTCACCTGTTCGTTGAGGCCCTCGCCATCCTGCTCCTTTTGCGCCTCGAGCGCAGCCTCGGACTCCTGAATCTGCTGTTGCAAACCCGGGATCACGGAAAAGCGCAGCTCGGATGCACGGCCCAGGTCGCCGTTGCGCGTCGCGCGCTCCTCTTCGCTCTTGGCCTCGTCGAGCTGTCCTTTGAGCTCCTGCACGTGGTCGATGGCGTTCTTTTGGTTGAGCCAGCCGGCCTTTTGCACGTTGAGCTTTTCCTGGACCTCGGCAATCTCCTGGCGCAGGGCTTCCAGACGCTCCTTGGAGGCGTCGTCGGTCTCCTTCATGAGCGCCTGCTCCTCGATCTGCAGCTGGGTGAGCTGACGCGTGGTGGCGTCGATCTCGACCGGCATGCTGTCGAGCTCCATGCGCAGGCGGCTTGCGGCCTCATCGACCAGGTCGATGGCCTTGTCGGGCAGGAAACGGTCGGCGATGTAGCGATCGGAGAGGTCGGCGGCGGCCACGAGCGCACTATCGGTGATATGCACGCCGTGGAAAATCTCGTACTTCTCCTTGAGGCCACGCAGGATCGAGATGGTGTCCTCGACGGTAGGCTCGGAAACCATCACGGTCTGGAAACGACGGGCAAGCGCCGCGTCCTTCTCGATGTACTTACGGTATTCGTCAAGCGTAGTCGCGCCGATCGCGTGCAAGTCGCCACGGGCGAGCGCCGGCTTGAGGATGTTGCCGGCGTCCATGGAGCCCTCGGTGGCACCCGCGCCCACGATGGTGTGGAGCTCATCGATGAACAGGATGACCTTACCTTCGGACTTCTGTACCTCCTTGAGCACGGCCTTTAAGCGGTCCTCGAACTCACCACGGTACTTGGCGCCGGCGACCAGCGCGCTCATGTCGAGCTCGATGAGGTCGCGGTCGCGCAGCGTGCTCGGCACGTCGCCGGCCACGATACGCTGGGCGATGCCCTCGACGATGGCCGTCTTGCCGACGCCCGGCTCGCCGATGAGCACGGGGTTGTTCTTGGTGCGGCGGGACAGGACCTGGATGGTACGGCGAATCTCGTCGGTACGGCCGATGACCGGGTCGAGCTTGCCGGCGCGGGCGAGGTCGCAGATGTTGCGACCGTACTGCTCCAGCGCCTCAAACTGAGCCTTGTCCTCGGCAGACGTCACGCGGTCATCGCCGCGCAGCTCCTCGTAGACTTGCTCGATGCGCTCCTTGGTCACGCCGGCGTCGCGCAGCACGCGGCCCGCCTCGCCCTTGTCCTCGGCAAGTGCCATCAGCAGATGCTCGGTCACCACAAAACTGTCGCCCATCTTGGTGGCCTTTTTCTCGGCCTTCTCGATCACGCGGGCGAGCTCGTTTGACAGGCCCATCTGCTGACCCTCGCCCGAAACCTTGGGCGCGTGGTCGATGGCATCCTGCGTGGAGCGTGCGAGCTGAGCCGGGTCGGCACCGATGCGCTCGATGATCACGGAGATATTGCGCTCGCCGGCACCGAGCAGGGCGGACAGCAGGTGAATCGGCTCTACCGCGCCGGCCTGCGCATCGGCAGCCGTGCTCATGGCGGTCTGCAGCGCCTCGCGCGACGTCATTGCTAGCTTATCGATTCTCATGGAATCACCTCTCTTGGGGCGGCCGCCCTACGGGGCGGCTTCACGTTGTTCGAGAAGTATTGTTGCCAGCTTTGTACGATCTTATACATAAATCTAAGTCTCTATATATAAGATTTTCTGAGTGTTCCCACGACATACAAACCACCACAAAGGGGACAGGCACCTTTGTGGTGGTTGCAGCCTCTATTTACTTGCCGAGCCCGTGCTTCCCGATTCGGCGTTCCAGGGCATCTCATCCTCGAACAGCCATGTACGGGCAGACCCACTATCGCGTGCAGTCTGCGGGTCAGGCAAGCAGGTCTGTTTATAGGCATCTTGGATACACTGACCCATAAAATCGTTGAGCTCGGTCTGGTCGCCCTCCATGACATAGGCGACATCGCCGTCCATGATGTAGATGCCCGGACCCTCATTGCCCTCGTAGCCCGGATCGTACGAGACATCACATAACTTTGCGCCGTTTGCAGTGTCCAGCTCGATGGAAGAGTGGCATCCGCCAACCATGTCGTTCGCTTTTGCCCGATAGGACGCATATCCGTACCAACGCTTAAATGTTTTGCCCTTGAGTAGCTCGGACGCCCTATCGATCAGGCTTGTATCCGTGGTATAGCGCATGGCCCCAAGCTGAATACGCGGATAATTGCTAATACCCAGCACAGCCGGCTGCTCATCAAAATCAACGGTAATGGTCTCGGGCTTGTCGTCGCCGGTCAGAAGTTCGACAGATTGAGTCACAGGCTTGACCACCGGCTCCGTCACCGCAGCAGGTAGAAATGCCATACCGACAGCGCCCGCGCCAACCACAGCGATCGCAAGCGCCAAGACAATCAATCCAATACGGGCAGAACGGCTCACGGCAAAACACCCCACAATGCAAACCTTCGTCACCTGCACTAATGATACCGCCAGCTAACACTATTACCAAAAGAAGCCGCGCGCTCCTCACCACCACAAAGGGGACAGGCACCTTTGTGGTGGTTTTCGACGCTAACGGTCGACCATCTCGCGCCATGAGATTAAACTTGAATTGTTCTCTGAACATATCCATTTCTGCCTATCCTCAACAGATCTTTGTCTCGAGGAGCGCATATGAAGCCGTCTCATTCCACCGGTCGCAACGTCATCGCCATTCTCGCCATACCCATCGTGATGCTCTTCCTTATCGTCATCACGCCCTTTTCTTTTGGTATCGCCTCGCCCTTCGATCTTTGCGGGATGATCGACGCCGGCTCGCGTGCCACCTCGCTCTCCTTTGTCTGCCGTGGCGTGTTCTACGAATATGCAATTCCCACCGGAAGTTGGCAGTCCAAGTTACCGTTGCTCGGCAAGGTCGACGGATGCTCCCCCTATTTCTGCCTTGAACCTCAGGCGCTAAACTATCTGATCGACGACCAGCCACTCGACTCCATCACCCTCGCCTACGACTACGCACCAAACACCGATGAGCGCCACATGAACCAAGTCCTCGACAAGCTGCTTGGACAGTGCGGGCTCACCGCGGAAGCCGGTCGAACCATCTATAGCAACCGGAAATTAAAGCGAACAGAACTCCGCCGTGTCGGAAAAATCAAAGGGCGAAACGGGGCCGCCTACTGGGATGCCTGGGCAACACGCGACAAGGGCGAATTCGGACACAGCACCTATATGGTCACTGTCTACACCAAAGACGGAATTAAGGACAATGTTGACGATTTCGCGTCATCCAAACTCGGCATCCCCAAAACAACCAAACCCGCCAGCCCGGATGAAATTCTGTAGAGCCGCCCATTAACATATCGCTCAACAATCACAACAACATCGAGCTCGTTCCCCACCGCCACAAAGGTGCCTGTCCCCTTTGTAG
>CALBUZ010000176.1 GCA_937969105.1 uncultured Collinsella sp.
AGCGCGCAGAAGGATATAGAAGCCTAAGAGATAGGCGAAGAGATACCACACGTAATCGGGCAGCCAAAGGTGGTAAATGTATACTGACTTTCGCATTTAACGGAGAGTTGTCCGAGTGGCCGAAGGAGCACGATTGGAAATCGTGTAGGCGTCAAAAGCGTCTCCAGGGTTCAAATCCCTGACTCTCCGCCAGAACTTCCCGCGGCGCCCATGAGGCGCCGTTTTACCCTTGGAGGGGTGGCAGAGCGGTTGAATGCGGCGGTCTCGAAAACCGTTTGGCCTGTATAAGGTCACGAGGGTTCGAATCCCTCCTCCTCCGCCATTTTTGTTGAGAAAGCTCCCAATATTGGGGGCTTTTTTGTTATCGAAATACGTCTCGATCCCACGCTTCCCCAAACATGTACGTCACCCTCCAAAACCGACATTTTTCGACATCTTTGAAGGCTGACGTACACGTTTGGATTGAGCTCACGGGAGTGGCACTATTCGGAAGGTGCCTCTTCGTCTCGCATGCCTTTCCAGTTGCGGATAAGCGCCTTGCGTAGTTCGTTTTGCTCTCGCTGGTACCCGCTGTCGGTACAGCGAGGCATGCCGAGTGCTTCGCGAATGTTGTTCATGGCGCGGTGAAAGGCGAGCTGGCTACCGAACTGAGCCGAAGTGAGCGTAACGATTCGATATCCCATTTGGGAGAGAACGGCCTCTCGCTCCGCATCTGCTCCCTTGCGCTCGAACTCATCGTGAAAGCCACCCTTATATTCGATACCGAGCTCCTTGCGCTTGTAGGTAACGAGCGCATCGATTTTGAGTGTTCGAGCTTTGGCGCAATGCCAGAGACGTTGAGGGATCTCGAGCGGCTTGTTGAGTTCGATACCTCGGATGCCAACGCCGCCGTCGCTTACTGGGAGCGAGAGGGCGATTGCCGAAGCGGTCTCCATAGGCGAGGCCGAGCGATTGTAGATGTGCCTGAGCGCGAGCCGTGCACGTGTGGCACCGGGTTTGCCGGGGTGCCGATCGAGCAGTTCGGTTATTTCATCCTTGGAGGTGGTGGCTGGTTGCTCGGTATAAGGGTCGGCGGGATTGAGCCCCATGCGATAATCGCCGCAAACTTCATAGCCATATTCGAGGTATTCGATCCTATCCATCCACTCGGCAGCGAGCACGAAGGTGAAGGCTTCGTCGGTGATGAAGATTCCGGGCGTCAACTCGTCAATATGCTCGTAGGGAAGATTTTGTCCAAGAATGTGGCAAATGACGCCTTTGGTGCGAATTCGCTCGAATTCGAATACAACCGAGATATCGATAGTTTTGAGCATATCGGACGGAATGCCGCAGTCGGTAAGGGCCTGTCGTATGCGCGCAACGCGTTGCTGGGTGGAGATGCCTCCTACGCCTATCTGGTAGTCGTGCCGCGCAAGAGACTGAACCAAATTCTGGGGCGCATGATGGACAAGCCATGCGGTTTTATGCGAAATGAGAACAGGAGTATCCATTGAGGGCCTCTCGCTCTGAGCCGGTATCCAACTCTTATGTCCGTTGAAGTGGGGGAATATACCGGATGTGAGTAAATTAACTCACTCATGCTGTGAGCTCAATCCAAACATGTACGCCAGCCTCCAAAGATGTCAAAAAATGTCGTTTTTGGAGGGTGACGTACATGTTTTGGATCCCTGGCATTCCAGCAGCGCCACGCCCGCGCCCAGTCCCGACCGTTTGCCGAGCAATAGGGTCGCAATCGGCGCCGAACATGTACTATGTACGGGCATTGTCCAAACCCGTAACTCAAAGGACCCCATCTTGCCCGTCGTCGCCGCTATAACCGTTACCTCACATGCCTCGGATGCCATGGTCGCTATCCCATTTTGGCTCGAGATGTTCGCCGTTGTCGCTGCATCGATCTCGGGCGTGCTGGTTGCGCGCGAACACAAGCTCGACCTGGTGGGCGCGGTCGCGCTCGCGGTGGTCTGCGGTCTGGGCGGCGGTCTTTTGCGCGATATGACACTCCAGGTCGGCAACGTCTACATCCTCAACCAGCCAATGGCGCTGCCGCTCTCCATCGCCACGGCGGCCATCATCTACATCTTCCCGGCAATCGTCGATAAACCCGAGAAACTCATCCCATTGCTCGATATCATCTCGGTCGGCATCTACGCCGCCACCGGAGCGGACAAAGCACTGGTTTATGGCTTTGCGCCGGCCGTATGCATCATGATGGGCTTCTTCACCGCGGTGGGTGGCGGCATGTTGCGCGACGGCTTTATGGGCGTGGTTCCGGGCATTTTCCAACGTACTAACTTTTATGCCATCGCAGCCATCGCCGGATCGACAAGCTATGTGTGTCTCGTTATGAGCGGCATCATGAGCAATATCGCCGCACTGGTCGTATGCGTTGCCGTGACCATGGGTCTGCGCTGGCTCTCACTGCGCTTTGACATCAAAAGCCCCACCGAGGAAGACATCGCGCGCTTCTTGCATCGCAAAAAGTAGACAGCACGGCACAGCCCTTCGAAATGCAACCGAGAGGTTCTTTTAGAGCGCGCGCACGTTGGGTACCCTGTTAGATATATGCCGAGTATCTAACGAAGGATTCACTATGCCTTGCAACCTAGAACCGTCGACCAAGCGCCGCAAAGCGCTGGGCCGCATCGCCCTTCTATTCGCACTGATCGCGCTCGCGCTCACCGCACTTCCCACGGCGTCGTTCGCCGGCACAGACACCGCGGGCAACGTGCTCGCAACCGAAGTTGACTCAAATCCGTCTGGCGTCGAAGGCGACCTGTACTGGGCCGGCCAAAGCCTTAACCTAGACGACGCCTCCATCGGCCGCGATATTATCGCGGCCGGCGAGAGCTTGTCGATTCGCGATTGCACCGTAGGCGGAGCCGTCCGCCTGGCGGCGCGCACCATCGATATCTCCAAAACCGCAATCGATGGCAGCGTGACGGTAGCCGGTCAGCATGTCGTGCTCAACACCGGTAGCGCCGCCAACTGTTTTTACGCGATGGGCGAGACAGTTGCCCTGCGCGGCTCCGCCAAGTCGGCAGCACTCGCGGGCAGTACGGTAACCATCGACGGCACCGTCGAGGGCGATGTCGAGGTTTGGGCCGATAAGCTCGTCTTGGGCAAGAACGCCCGCATTACCGGCACCGTGAACGCGCATGTTTCCGAGGAGCCCGAGCGCGCCGCAGGAGCCGAGGTCGGCGCACTCAAGATCGACCGCACCGAGAACGAAGATACTTCCACCCTTAACGATGTCATCGGCGGCATCGTGGCCGCAGCACTCTCGACCTGCTTTATCGCCCTGTTGCTCGAGCTCGTCTTTCCGCGCGCGACCGCCAGCGCCGCCGGCATGCTTCACCAGCGCCCCACGCCCCTGTGGGTGAGCGGTCTTCTGGGTACGGTAGCCATTGTCCCTGCCGTATTGTTGCTGATTATCTCGATTGCCGGCCTGTCGCTTGCCGGAGCCCTCATGTGCGCCGTGATCGGCGTCGCGCTGGTCTCCACCGCTTTTGCGGGCTGCTCGATCGCTCGCATGGTCGGACATAACCAGAACCGCTACGCCATGGCCGCCGTCGGCGGTGTGGCCGCAGGCGCCCTCACAGGACTTCCCCTCATCGGCGGCTTCATCAGCGGCGTGGCCTTTGTCTTTATGCTCGGCTACGTTATCCAGATCATCTGGCGCAACGCCCACCTCAAGCCCCAACAAGCCTCCAACACGCCAGGACTCCCCACCGCCTAGCCGCAACCACCACAAAAGGGCCAGGCACCTTTGTGGTGGTGCAAAGCAACCTGACCCCATTGCACCAAAAAGGGCGCCGACCATTGCGGTCGACGCCCTTTCTTGTTGGCGGTTATAAGCCCCAGCGCTTATTTGTTGACCTGACCGGCGCGGACGGCGGCCTTCTTGCGGTCGGTGGCGTTGAGCAGACGCTTGCGCAGGCGGATGTTCTTGGGAGTAATCTCGACCAGCTCGTCGTCGGCGATGTACTCCAGCGCCTCCTCGAGAGAGAAGGTGCGAGGCGGCACCAACTGCACGGAGATGTCGGAGGTCGAGGAGCGCTGGTTGCCCAGGTTCTTGGTGCGGGCGATGTTGACGACCATGTCGCCGGCCTTGCTGCGCTCGCCCACGATCATGCCCTCATAGCACTCGGTACCCGGCTCAACAAACAGCTGGCCGCGCTCCTGCAGCGTACCCAGGGCGTAGGCAACGGCCTTCTCGGTGGTCATGGAGATCATAGCGCCGTTCTGACGGTTGCCGATCTCGCCGGCGTAAGGACCATACTCCAGGAAGGTGTGGTAGAACACGCCCTCGCCGTGAGTGACGTTCATAATGCGGTTCTTAAGACCCATGATGCCGCGGGTCGGAATCTTGAACTCAAGGTGCGTCACGATGCCCGAGGTGTCCATGCTCGTCATGATGCCGCCAGAGGTGCCGAAGACCTCGACGACCTTGCCCGAGTACTCGTCCGGGCACTCAACAACGGCCTGCTCGACAGGCTCCAGCTTGTTGCCGTTCTCGTCCTTCTTAAACAGAACGCGAGGACGACCGACCTGGAACTCAAAGCCCTCGCGGCGCATGGACTCCATCAGGACGGACAGGTGCAGAATGCCGCGGCCAGAGACCTCGACGCCGCTCTTGTCCTCGAGCTCCTCGATCTTCATGGTCACGTTGTTCTCGGCCTCGTTGAACAGGCGCTCCTTGAGCTGACGGGCACCCACGATGTCGCCGTCACGGCCGACGAGCGGGGAGGTCGAAGCCTCAAAGACGATGGACAGGGTCGGCGGATCGATCTCGATGGGCTCGAGCTCGACGGGGTTCTCGGGGTCGGTGTAGACATCGCCGATATCGGTGCGGTCGATGCCAACAACGGCGGCAATGTCGCCGGCGCCGACTTCCTGGCACTCAGTACGGCCCAGGTAGTCAAAGGTAAAGAGCTGCTTGACGGTAGCGGTGGCGCTGGAGCCGTCGTTCTTCACAACCAGAATCTGATCGCCCTGGTGAATGGTGCCGGAGTACACGCGACCGATACCGATGCGGCCGACGAAGTTGGAGTGGTCGATGGTCACGCACTGCATGGCCAGCGGGGCATTCTCGTCAACCTCGGGCGCGGGCATGTCGTCGATGATCATATCGAGCAGCGGATACATGTCCATGTTGCCGTCGTTGGGGTCAAGGCGGGCAAAGCCGTTCATGGCGCTGGCGTAGACCACGTGCTCCATGGCGAACTCAAGCTGGTCGTCGGTAGCGCCCAGGTCGGCCATAAGGTCGAGGCAGTCGTTGTAAGCCTTCTCGGGGTTGGCGCCCGGACGATCGATCTTGTTGATGACGATCATGATCTTGAGGCCGGTGTCGATAGCGTGACGCAGCACGAAACGGGTCTGGGGCATGGGGCCCTCAAAGGCGTCGACCAGCAGCAGGGCGCCATCGGCCATACGCAGCACGCGCTCGACCTCGCCGCCAAAGTCGGCGTGGCCCGGGGTGTCGATGACGTTGATCTTGACGTCCTTGTACTCGATAGAGATGTTCTTGGCGAGAATCGTGATGCCGCGCTCGCGCTCCTGGTCGTTAGAGTCCAGGACGCGGTCCTCGACCTGCTGGTTGGCACGGAAGGCGTCCGTGGCACGCAGGAGCTTATCGACCATCGTCGTCTTGCCGTGGTCGACGTGGGCGATGATGGCGATGTTCCTCAGATTGTCTACGCGCATGTAGTTCCCCTATCTTCTATCCATATACAAACGGCACGCGTATGCGGCCCGCCCAGCAACACAACGCTCGGCGGGAATATTGAGCCTTTTACCGAAAACTCGTTTATTTTAGCGATTTTAGATGAGAGGGGTTTCCTCACCTGCAGGTTCAGGGTCGCTCCACATAAAACCATCGCCGGCACCCATGCCCTCATACAGCACGTACGCCGAAAAGCCGCTCTCGAGCGTCGTCTCAAAGAAGCTCACGAGCAGAGCGTCGTGATAGCCGCCGTCAATCTCGACGCAGCCGGTGTAGCCGATGGCATAGCGGGCGATGCGGCCCAGGCCTTCATCCTTAAGACCCATCTTGTGCTCGGAGATAAAGTTGGTGGCAGCCTCCAGGCATGCCTCCTCGCCGTCCTCGTCGAGTGCCGCCAGATAGCGGTTGGAAGCAGCGTCCTCGATCGCCACAACTACGCCCGGATTCTCGCCGGCGGCAAGGTCGTCCAAGAACGCGCCAATCAGGTCACACACCATGGCGTCGAGCTCGGCGGAGACGTTACCGGCGTCCTGCATATCCTGTGCCATCTTTAGACCTTCCCATCGAGTCTGGCGTCGTTACAGTTCTTGTGCCTCGGCGGCGATCTTAGCAGCGGCATCGCGGGCGCGCATCATGTCCATCGCACGCTTGTCGAGTACCTTGATCTGGTTGGTCAGCATTACTACATCGACCACACCCCAGATTACCAAGCCTGTTGAAATCGAAAACCCAAGCGCACCAACTGTACCACGAAGACGAGAACAGATTACTGCGACAAGGGCGGAGATGATAACCATCTTGATATAGGAGCCGCGGCGTTCGCGAAGCGTGCGGGCCTGCGTCACATAGGCGATGCGAGCTGCCTCGGATGCCTCCGAGCGCATTTGGGCTTCACGCGAGATGGCGGCCGCTTCAGCCGATACGCGGGTACCCATCAGCGACCTCTCCGCTCGCGTGCCAGACATTTAGAAATCATCGGGGGAGAGCGTATGGACGAACTCGTCGAACTTCTCGAACTCCTGCTCGTCGTCAACTTCCTCGGCGTGCGGTGAGACGGTACCCAGGCGATTCATGATGTCGTCTTCAACGAACATGGGGGCATTACTGCGTACGGCAAGGGCAATGGCGTCGCTCGGACGCGCATCGATCCTATGCTCGCTGCCATCGGCCAACACGACAACTGTCGCATAGAACACCGGCGGCTCGGCACGAACGATCTCGATGCGCTCGAGCTTGGCACCCAGGGCATCGACAGTGTCAAGCAGCAGGTCGTGCGTGATCGGGCGCTCGGCGCGACCGCTATCGATGCCACGGCTAATGGCCGCGGCCTCAAACGAGCCGGTCTGAATGGAAAGCGAACGCAGGGGTGCCGTCGAATCCGACTTGCCGCAGCGCTCGCGAAGCACGATAAGCGATGGCACGGGACCGGCGGCCATGACGATGGTCTCTATGTCGACACGAACCATGGAACACCTCCGGTACGTAGCGGTTAACACGCGGCAGGGTCGCCGCATTGAATAGCTATACTACCCAATCTTTCGCCCAGCACACAAAATCAAAGTAGTTAATTTGGGACGGGGCTATTTTGACTACTTTTATCGATAAGAAAAAAGCCCCGAGGCAATGCCCCGGGGCTCTTAACGTTTTGATGGTGGACCTGACAAGATTCGAACTTGTGACCTCCCGGTTATCAGCCGGACGCTCTAACCAACTGAGCTACAGGTCCATCATGGTGGAGGTTAGGGGGATCGAACCCCTGACCTCAGGCTTGCAAAGCCCGCGCTCTCCCAGCTGAGCTAAACCCCCACGGAGAAAGTAATAAACACCCCAGCGGCGACTCGGCTCTCGCTGGGGTGTTTATTGCGAAAGAAAGTGGTGGACCTGACAAGATTCGAACTTGTGACCTCCCGGTTATCAGCCGGACGCTCTAACCAACTGAGCTACAGGTCC
>CALBUZ010000177.1 GCA_937969105.1 uncultured Collinsella sp.
GAATACAGCATGTCCTTATCCGCTTTGGAGGAAATAGAGCTGAGGGAATTGGATATATTGGTGCATTCGGGCGTGCTGCAAGCCGACGCGGACGCCTATAATCCGGGCTTAAGCCGGCCTAACAATGCTTGGAAACAGGGGGTTGGATATATGCTCTGGCCAAAATATGGCAAATATGAGTACTGCTACAAATTCAGTAACAGCAAAATCAAGGAATTTAGGACTCGGAGGCGGCGTAAAGTAAGAAGATAATAAACAAATGTAGAATAACTAAGCATCAAGTTGGCGGCACTGAGCGCAAAATCTGTCCGAGAGACCAAAATTACCTGTTACTAAATTGGTGACAGTACTCATATTTGCCATTTTTTGGCCACGACACCCTAAGAAGGGTGCCCCGGAGCTCCCCGTAGGGGAGCTCCGGGCTTCATGGGGGCACGAATGGTCCGCTCCGACCTGCAAAATCTGTGCTCACGGTGCGAATGGCGCCCCTAACCTTAAACTTTAGCTTGAACTTAGCTATAATGCGCTACGTTCCTGCCAGGCTGTGGTTGCGGACGGACGAAATGTCCGTCCTAGTCCAAGACAGACGCGGTCAAAGGGATCCACGTAAGCGACCGCGTGCGCGCGGCGCGATCATGGCGCGTCCTAGATGTAAGCCGCACCGTCCGTTCTACTTTCTTTGGGGCAATACCGCCTCGCGGGCGAGCGGGCCAGTCGTGAAGGTGGCTACGGCCTCCCGAGCAAACACCCCGGTGCGCAAGTGTGGGGTCAAATACCAGGTCAGCTGGTGGGAACAACCCGTTATTCCGCGCAACGCACGGATTGTATACGACACAGAAGGCAGGGTAGTGGACATGGTGAGGGGCAGCTTGATGCACGCGGCTCGGTTAGGTGCTGGGACCGCGGCGGTCATTGCCGTATTGGGCCTGAGCGGATGCGCGTTCAATCCGCTGTCCACGTTCACGACACCTACGATTGACCAGATCGAGCGCGAGGCCGTCACGCCGGCGGTGTCGGACGATGCCCTGGTCACTCCCGGTACCCTGACGGTTGCCCTCGATACCTCCGATGCTCCGCAGGCCATGCAGGGCGCCGATGGCAACCTCACGGGCTACGCGGTCGACGCTGCCCGCGCCCTTGCAAGCCGCATGGGCCTTAAGGTTGCCTTCGTCGATGCGTCTTCTGCCGATTCCGCGCTCGGCGACAAAAAGGCCGACATCTTCATTGGCGACATCAATTCCACGGATGGTGACATCAGCACGCTTGGTACTTGCCTGTACGATGCTGCGGCAGTGTTCGGAAAGACGAGCGATGGCGAGTCGCTGAGCGTTTCCACCGAAACGCTTAACACCGCTACCCTGGGCGTTCAGACCTCCTCGGCCTCGCAGGAAGCGCTTGCCAAGCAGAGCATCACGGCCAACCAAAAGACCTTCTCCAACATCAACGAGTGCTTTGAGGCGCTCGAGTCCGGCGAGATCGACTACGTGATTTGCGACTCCACGGCCGGCGGCTACCTTGCGCGCCTGATGAGCCAGATCTCTTACGTCGGCGCGCTCGAGACGCCCTCGACGCTCGGCGTCGCGGGCCTCGCGGCCAACGATGAGCTATGCCGTGCCGTGAGCGATGCCCTCGACGGTATCACGGTCGATGGCACGCTCGAGGCGGTCCACTCCGTCTGGTACGGCACGATGCCCTATGACCTCACCACCAAGACGGTCTCGGGCGCCGACGTGCAGCCGACCGACACCGGATCCAGCGAGTCTGCATCCTCCGATTCGAGCAGCGAGGGTACAACCTCCGAGGATAAATCGTCCAGCCAGGAGGGTACTATCACCGATGACGACATTAACAAGCTCAATAGCTAGTTATTGCTAGGGGTGGCGTCTCCTATGCGCTAGGAGAGATGCCTCTTCACGGTTTCAACACGCATTGCCGGGCTTTCCCAACAGGGGAGCCCGGCTTTTTCGTTTCCATAAAACCAGCAGGTCAAAGACATTTTTTAGGTGCAAAACCAAAGTC
>CALBUZ010000178.1 GCA_937969105.1 uncultured Collinsella sp.
ACGCGACTGACGCCGTCGGCTTGCATCGAGACGCCATAGAGGACGTCAGCGTCCTCCATAGTACGGCGCTGATGCGAGATTACCAAGAGCTGCGTATCGGAACGCAGCACATCGAGGGCGCCGATGAGCTTGGACAGGTTGGCGTCGTCGAGCGCCGCCTCGACCTCGTCCAGCACATAGAACGGCACCGTACGCGTGCGATACACGGCAAAGAGCAGGGCGAGCGCCGTCAGGCTCTTCTCGCCACCCGACATGAGCATCATCTTGGTGATGCGCTTGCCGCGCGGCTGCGCCACAACCTCAATACCCGTCTCGGCCGGATGCTCGGGGTCGGTCATCTCAAGGTGAGCCTGACCGCCCGGGAAGAGCATGGCGAAGATCTCGCGGAAGTTCGCATCGACCTTCTCAAACGTCACTAGGAACGCCTTGCGCATCTTGCGGTCGATCGCCACGGTGATCTTGGTGAGCGCCTTGCGAGCGCTCTCCAGATCGGCCAGCTGCTCCTCGATGTAATCGGCACGGCGCTTGAGCTGCTCGTACTCCTCCATGGCGACTTGGTTCACAGGGCCCAAGTTGTTGATCTGGCGCACGAGTTGGTTAAGCTCGCGCTCGGCGGCGTCGCGATCGGTGGGCGCCGGCAGCATGAGCGCTTCCTCGAGCACCGTGGTACCGTCAGCGGTGATGGCCTTGATGGCAGCCTCGACCTGCACCTCGAGCTTGCCGCGTGCAACCTTGAACTCGTTTTGCGTCGCCGTGGCGGCATCGACCCGCTCCTTGGCGCGGGCGACCTCGGTCTTAGCGTCCTCGATGGTCTTCTTAAGCGAAGCCGAGTCCGCCTCCTCAAGCGTTGCCTGATCGCGCAGGCGCGCAGCCCAGTCCGAGGCGCGCTCCAACAGGGCAGAATAGCGCTCGTGCATGGGATCGACGCGAAGACGCAGCAGCTCGAGCGAGCGCGAGGCCTGACGCGTCCCGCGGATACGACGGTCGATACCCTCCAGGCGATGCTCAAGATCGGGCACGCGGCCCTTCAGCGAACGCAGGCGCTCACTCGTCTGAGCCAGGCGCACCTTAGCGTCGGCGAGCTTGCCGGCGGCCTCGGAATCGTCACGGCGCACGCGATCGAGCTCGTCGTTGGCCTCGGCAATCTGCAAGCCTAAGTCGCTCGCCTGCGCACGGGACTCGTCACGCGAACGAGTGAGCTCGTCCACGCGCGGACGTGCGGCACGAACGGCCTCGGCAGCCTGCTCGCGGCGCTTGGAAATGCGCACGCGCTCGACCTCGGCATTGTTGGCACTCTGCTCCAGGCGGCCGATCTCGGACAGCAGAGAGCGACGCTCGCCCTCAAGGCGGGCGATCTCGCCGGCAGCATCGCCCTCGGCAGCACGGGCCTCCTCAACGGCAGCGTTGGCCTCGACGACCTGATCCGAAACATGCTCAAACACGGCAGCAAGATCGGGCTCCAGGCCTTCCAGCTCGCGGATACGACGCTTACGCTCCAGAGCACCCGAAGCCTCGCCGGCATCAAGCCCCACGCGAACCAGGCCGCCGCAGGCAACGCGTGCGCCATCGGGAGTCACATAGGTCACGCCGTCAACGACCGGCGCGGACAGCGCGGCGGCCAAGTCATCGACCACGTAATAGCCGCCGAGCAATGCCTCGACGACCGGACCGTACCCCGCACGCACGGACAAGCGATCAACAAGACGGGCACCGGCGGCACCCTCGGCGGCCGCAGAGCCGCTCACGCTGCGCGCCACCAGCAGCGCCTCGCCCGAGGCCTTCTTCTGGTCCAGCGCAGCGCGACCGGCGCGCTCAAGTGCGGCAGCGTTATCGAACAACAGAGCATCGATATCGCCGGCGAGCAGCTGCTCAACCAGGCCTTCAAGCTCACGCGGCGCCTCGAGCACATCGCCCAGACGGCCCGAAACATCGTCGCCCAGCGCGCCCACCAGGCGGCTTACGAGCGGCGAGCTGTCGGCCATACGAGCATCGAGCTTCTTTTGGCTCGCGAGCTCTGAGCGCACCTCGGACAGCTTGTTGCGCGCCTCGCTCTCACGATTACGCAAGTCCTTAAGGGCTGCACGGGCGACCTCGGTAGCCTCGCGCGCATCGACCTGGGCTTGACGAGCCTGATCGAGCGCGCCTTCGAGCTCCTCAGCACGGTCGCGGCGGCTCTCAAGCGATGCCGTGACCTCCTCGAGCTGCTCATCGATCTGCTCCAGGCGCGAGGCATACATGTTGTCCTCGACCTCGGCATTGGAAAGCGAATCCTTTACCTTGGCGAGCTCGAGCGCAGCATTATCGGCAACGCGCTGCACATCGCGCTGCTCGCGCGTGAGCTGCGAAATCTGCGCATCGAGCGCCACGCGGCGTTCGTGAAGCTCGGCGGCGGCAGGACCAGCGGCGTCAACGTCCTCCTGGGCCTGCATATGCGCGCCGGTCACTTCCTCGAGCTGGGCGCGTGCATCCTCGAGCTCCTCGACCACGCGACGGCGCTGATGCTCGGAGCCCGAGATCTGGCCACGCATGTCGGACAGGCGCGACACCATGTTATGGCCCTTTTCCTCGAGCAGACGCATATCGGAGTTAATGCGACCGACCACATCTTGCATATGTCGGCGCTGCTCGCCCAAGTCTCCTACAAACAGGCCCTTTTCCTCGAGCATGACCTGGAGCTTCTCGAGCTCGCGCTCCTTCTCACCCAGGCGGTACTGCGCGAGCTCCAGCTCGGCGGCACCCTCCTTAGAGCGGCTCTCCAGGTCGTTCCACTGCGATTGCAGCGAACGCAGCTCGTCGACGGCCAGCATCTGCGTAAGCTCGTTCGCGCGCGAGGACAGCTCTTTGTACTTGCGCGCGCGATCGACCTGACGCTCCAGAGGTCGCAGCTGACGGGCGATTTCCTTGTTGATATCGCGGGCACGGGTCAGGTGCTCGTCCATCGACTTGATCTTTTTGAGCGCCCGCTCCTTACGGCGCTTGTGCTTGGAGATGCCGGCGGCCTCCTCAATGAGGGCACGACGCTCCTCGGGGCGGCTCTGCAAAATGGCATCGAGCTTGCCCTGGCTGATGATGGAATGCGTATCCTTGCCCAGGCCCGAATCGTGCAGGATGTCCTGGATATCCATCAGGCGGCACGGGCTCGAGTTGATGAGGTACTCACTCTCGCCCGAGCGGTACATACGACGGGTGATGGCGACCTCGTCAAAATCGACGGGCAGCATATGGTCCGAGTTGTCGAGCACCAGCGTGACCTCGGCAACACCCACCGGCTTGCGCGCCGACGAGCCCGAGAAGATGACGTCCTCCATGGCCTGGCCGCGCAGCTGCTTGGCGCTCTGCTCGCCCAGTACCCACAGAATCGAGTCGGAGATGTTCGATTTTCCCGAGCCGTTGGGACCGACGATGACGGTTAGGCCCGGCTCAAACGTCATATGGGCGCGGTCGGCAAACGACTTGAACCCTTTGAGCGTGAGGGACTTGAGATACACGGTTCCTCGCTTAAACAGGCTTCTTGTTCAGAATCACGCCGTTGGTGGTGTAACCCATGCGGTCGAGTGCCTCAAGCGCGGCAGCTCCCTCGGCCTCCTTCTTGGAGGAACCGGTGCCGCGGCCCTGGCGGATACCGTCGATGAGCACCACGGCGGTAAAGGTCGGTGCGTGTGCCGGGCCCTCAGAGCCAACGAGCTTGTACGCCGGAGGCTCGTGGCCGTCGGCCTGCACGCACTCCTGCAAAAACGACTTGGGGTTCGCAGGATGCTCGGCACGTTCGGAGGCAAGGTGCGGCTTAAGCGTACGGTGGATAAAGTCCGCCGCAACGTCCCAGCCGGCATCCAGATACAGCGCGCCCACGAGCGACTCGTAAACGTTCTCGAGCGCCGAATGCAGGCCGCGCGCGCCCGTGCCGGTCTCGGAGGCACCAAAAATGATGATGTCATCGATGCCCAGCTCATGGGAGACCTCGGACAGCGTGGCACCCGAGACGAGCGACACCTTCAGGCGCGTAAGCTTGCCCTCGTCAAACTCGGGATAGGACTCAAAGAGCGAGCGGGCAACCACGGCGCCCAAAATGGAATCGCCCAAAAACTCAAGGCGCTCATAGCTCGCCGAGACAGGCTGTCCCTCGACGGCCGAGGGATGCGTGAGCGCCGCGCGCAGCAGCACCTTATTATTGAACTCGTGGCCCAGGATTTCCTGGGCACGCGCGAGTCGTTGAGATAAAGCCAAGACTTAGGCCTCCTTGGCGTTTTCAATAGCGTCGACAGCGTCGGCGACAGAGTTGAGCGACAGCAGGGTCTCGTCATCGATCTCGAGGTCGAACTCGTCCTCGATGGCCGTCACCAGCTGCAGACGCTCGAGCGAATCGGCATCGAGATCGTCAAAGGTAGTCTCATCGCTAATGTCGGCGACATCGACGCCCAGAACGTCAGCGGCGACTTCGGCGATCTTATCGAAGATTTCGGAGCGGTCCATAGCGCTTCCTCTCGTATTGCGTGAACAACAACGCGCTGGCGCCGCAAGTGCAGCACCAAGACACGGTTTTGATTCTACCCCACGACGAAGGCCGCGAGGCACATAACAGCGCTCTAACTCGCTCCTACAAAACGATGCCGTCCATAGAGTTGGCGACGTTCTCGACTAGCCCGGCGCGCACGGCCTCCGCCGCGGCGAGCGTACCGTTTTTTACGGCCTCGACCGAGGTGGCACCGTGGCCGATCAGCACCACGCCACGCAAGCCCAGCAGAATGGCGCCGCCCTTAGCATCGCCCGAGAGCTTTGCCTTAATCTCGCGCATCTGCTTTTTGATGAGCAGTGCGGCGATCTTGGTGCCGAGCGAAGCCATAAAGGCACCCTTGAGCTCTTGCAGCAAAAACTTAGCGGCGCCCTCGGTCGCCTTGAGCGCAATGTTGCCCGACATGCCATCGGCAACGACGACGTCAAAGTTGCCCGAGGTCAGGTCAGCGCCCTCGCAGTTGCCCACAAAACCGGGAACGGCGGCTTTCATGACAGGGAAGCAGGACTTGGTAAAGATGGAGCCCTTCTCGTCCTCGGTGCCGTTGCCGAGCAGGCCGACGCGGGGATGCTCAATGCCCAAGACGACGCGCGCATAGGCGCTACCCATCTGGGCAAAACGCACCATGTCGTCGACCTCGACATCGGGATTGGCGCCCATGTCGCACAGGACCGTCAGGCCGCCGGCGCGGTTGGGCAGTGCATTGGTGAGGCACGGACGCACCGGCTGCTTCTTGCCCTCGGCCTGATACCTAAATGGCGTCACGTAGGCGGTAGCGGCAGCGGTCATGGCGCCAGTGGAGCCGGCAGAGAAGAACGCATCCGCGTTACCCTTCTTGATAGCGCGACAGGCAAGCACGATCGAGGACTTGCGCTTGGTCATCACGGCTCGAATGGGATCGTCATCCATGGCGATGACATCGGGCGCCTCCAAGGCCTCAACGCGAGCGTGAGCCGCGGCAAAGGGGTTCACGATCTCTGCGGGGCCGACGGCCAAGACCTCGATATCGGGATCCGCCGCAAGCGCCGCCTCGATACCATCGAGGACAACCTGAGGCTTCTCGTCTCCACCCACAACGTCTACACAAACGCGAACGTTACTCATATACATACTCCTTATACAAAAATGGCCGACTCATTGAGCCGGCCATTGTGGTTCCAGTTGGAACGGCATCGCATCCAGAGTATACAGTTACTCGGTAACGATAACCTCGCGGTCCTTGTAGAAACCGCAGCTGGGGCACACGTGGTGCGGGAGCTTGACAGCGCCGCAACGGGGGCACGTGGACTGAGCCGCAGCCGAGATCTTCATGTTGGCGGAACGGCGGGTGTGAGTGCGGATACGACCCTGCTTTTGTTTAGGTACGGGCATAGTGACCTTCCTTATGAACTATCCAGTGTGGCGATTACGCGCAAGTAGCGATACTACCACAGTTTTACTCGTCAAGCTTGAGATTCTTCAATGCTGCAAATGGATTTTCCGTGGCAGCGGCCCATTCGGCCTCTGCTTGAGCGGCGCAATCGCATTGCTCGACGTTGAGATTGATGCCGCACGTGGGGCATAGGCCGCGACAATCGGGCTTGCACAGAACAACGAACGGCGTGTCCATGACGACCGCGTCGTTGATGGGCTCACCCAAATCGACGATGCGGTCCTCGCCCAGCAGCTCGTAGCCGTCTTCGTAGGCCTCGGGATCCTCAGGCTCGTTAAAGAGATAGAATTCCTCGATCTCGCCGGCAATATCAAACGAAGCGGGCTCCAGGCAACGGTCGCACTCACCGGTTGCGTGCGCGCGGACCATGCCCGTAAGCAGAACACCGGTGCCGGCATTGGTAAAGACCACGTCGTAGTCAATGCCATCCTGCAGCTGGTACTCCTTCTCGCCCACCGTATAGGTGGTGACATCGACCTTACCGGTCAGCGGATACGAGTCTCCGGGAAACTCGAGCTGCTCGGAAAGATCGACGGTAACGCTCGGGAACTCAGCCATTACCACTGACCATTCTGCTGCGCGGCACCCTCGTTGAGCTGCTGACGGCAACGGGTGACGGTGCCGGTCAGGCTCTTGAGGTTCTCCTCGAGGTGCGTAAAGACCTGCTCGGCGTAATCCTCGGCGGCATAGCGCGTCTCGCGCTCATACTGCTGGGCACGGTCGCGAATGTCGTCGGCTTGCTGCTGCGCTAAGCGGACGATCTCCTGCTCACCAGCAATGGTGAGGGCCTGCTGTTGAGCATCGGCGATGATGGAATCGGCCTGAGCGGCGGCGGAAGCCATAAGCTCCTCGCGCTCCTTGAGGATACGGCGGGACTTCTGCCATTCCTCGGGATAGCTCATGCGGATCTCGTCGAGGATGTTAAAGAAGACGTCGGCGTCGATAACCTTCATCTGGGCGTTCTTGCCGAACGGCGTCTTAGCCTCTTCGATGAGCCCCTCGAGCTCGTCGACAAGACTCACGATCCTGTCGCCAGGAAAATTCTCGCCCGGCATCCGGTCTCCTTTCATAGGTAACATATCATCGTGTAAGTTTACCACATGCCACCAGGCATTAAAAAACGTCACGAAAAGCGATGTTTGAGCGCCTTGACCACATTGGACGGAACAAAATTAGAGACGTCGCTACCAAGCGAGGCAATCTGGCGAACCACCGAGCTCGAGATATAGCCGTACTGCGGCGCACTCATGACAAAGATGGACTCCAGCTCGCTATCCAGGCGGTAGTTGAGGTCGGCCTGCTGCAGCTCGTACTCAAAGTCGGTCATGGCACGCAGACCCTTGACCACGGCTCCTGCTCCCTGTTCGCGGGCAAAATCAACCAAGAGGCCAGTAAAGGGCAGCACCTCGACGCCGTCAATATCACCGAGCGCTTCACGGGCCAGCGCCACGCGCTCGTCGAGCATAAACGTGGTGCCGACGCCGTTTTTTCCCTGCGACTCGGCAACGGCCACGATCACGCTGGGAAAGATGCGGCGGGCGCGGCGGATGACGTCGATATGGCCAAACGTGATGGGATCAAAGGTGCCCGGAACGATCACGCGGTTGATGGTGTCATTCATGGGCGTCCTCCAAAGGCGCATCCTCGTCATGGTCGCTGCCGTCGGCATTGTCGGCCTCGTTCGTGGCCGACCAGCGCAGCAAGTCAACCGAAGTTATGCCGTAGCGCTTCTCGCGCACGGTCTCAAAACCGGTCGGATGAGCGCCCGTATCGGCCGCGGCGTGCTCAAAGAGCGCGTAGGCGCCCTGCGCCAGCAAGCCTTGCTGAGCTAGGTTTTGCAGTAGCTCCTCGACTGGCTCAGCGCCAAAAGCATAGGGTGGGTCGAGCAGGACCAGGTCAAAGGGACCGCCCGGCACGCGGCCACGCAAAGCGCTTACCAGCACGTCACCCGTCACCACGCGCCAACGCGCACGGTCACGGCAGAGCGACTCGATATTCTTGGTAATCAGACGAGCAGCGTTGCGATCGATCTCGAACGTGGTGAGCAAGCGGGCACCACGCGAGAGCATCTCAATGCCCAAGGCGCCGGAGCCGCCAAAGGCATCCAGCACACGGACCTCGTCCAGATCGAAATCGAATGCCGACATGACCATAGATGCGCACGCCTCGCGCACGCGATCGGTCGTGGGGCGGGTGACATCGCGACCACGGGGCTCCTCGATCTTACGACCGCGCCATTCGCCGCCGATGATTCTCATCCTCCGCTGACCTCCTTAAAGATGTGTCGATACCGCGTGGCGACCGCATCGCGCAAGGGACGCGTCGCCACGGAGTCAAGGTTGCAAGCATACCGCAAGAGCTCGACCGCGTCCAAATGGGCCCACTCAATCAATTCCTCGTCGGCATCGAGGTCAACAAAGCGCAAGGTCACGCCGCCATGCTGGCGGTAACCCAGGATTTCACCCTCGTGGCGCAGACGCAGGTCCATCTGGGCGAGCGTAAAGCCGTCCGAGGTCTTCTCGAGCGACTGGAGGCGGTCTTGTGCCGCCGACGCACCGCCGTTGCCCTTGGAGTGCGTCATGACCAGGCACGTACCCGACACGCTGCCGCGGCCTACGCGCCCGCGAAGCTGGTGCAAGGCCGCCAAACCAAAGCGCTCTCCATTCTCGATGACCATGACGGTGGCGTTGGGCACGTCAACGCCCACCTCGACCACCGTGGTCGAGACGAGCACATCGATCTCGCCGCGCTTAAAGGCATCGATGACCCGGTCCTTCTCCCCCGCCGGCATGCGGCCATGAAGACGCTCGATGGTAAGCCCCGGTAATGCCAGACGAAGGCGATCGAGCTCGGTCGCCGTGTCATGCAGCGGCACAGGCACGGTCACGCGGCCCTCGTCGTCGCGGGCGATGCCGGGTACGTCTTCCAGCTCATCGGCCGAATCGCTCGGCTCCACGAGCGGACAGATCACGTAGGCTTGCTGCCCCTTTTCGTGCGCCTCGCGAATGGCGCCATAGGCAAGGTCGCGACTCGACTCGGTGAGGACGCGCGTCGTCACGCCGGCACCCGGAACGGGACGATGGCGGATGATGCTCGTATCCAGGTCGCCGTACACCGAAAGCGCCAGCGTGCGCGGAATCGGCGTGGCAGTCATGACCAGCAAGTCGGCACCCGGGCCTTTTGCGCGTAAAGCGTTACGCTGGCCTACGCCAAAGCGGTGCTGCTCGTCGATCACCACAAGCGACAAATGCTTGAACGTGACGTTCTCCGAAAGCACCGCATGGGTACCAAAGAGCACGTCGAGCTCGCCAGACTGGAGCCGAGCATGAATCTGTTCACGCTCGGCCGCCGGCGTGGCTCCCGTCAGAAGCGCCCAGGTCATGCCAGCCTGTGAGAGCAAGGGGCCGGTCTTATCGGCATATTGACGCGCCAGCACGCCCGTGGGCGCCATAACGCAGGCCTGAGTACCGCTATCGGCCGCAACCGCCAGTGCGCAGGCGGCAACGGCGGTCTTACCGGTACCGACGTCGCCCAGCAGCAGACGGTTCATCACGCGACCGCCATCGCACATATCGTGCAGGATGTCTTGAGATGCAGCCTCCTGCTCATCGCTCAGCGAAAACGGCAGGGCTTGTTTAAGCGCAGCCAAATGCTCGCCCGAGGCATGCGCATAAGGCACCACGTCGACCATACCGCCATCGTTGCGCAGACGCAGCGCGAGCTGCAAGCAGAGACACTCCTCGTAGGCAAGACGCCGGCGCGCGATGTCGCGCTCGACCATGCTCGAGGGAAAGTGAATCGAGCGCAGCGCACGGGCATTGCTCATGAGCTTGCGCTTTGCGCGCAGCGGCGCGGGAATGGGATCGAACGGATTGGATACCACTTCGAGCGCACCGCTCACGATACGGCGCATCCATGCCTGGCTCACGCCGTCACTTACGTAGTGGACCGGCAAAATGGTACCCGCGGCGCGCCCGTCCTCGAGCTTTTCAAAGTGGGGCGAGGCCATCTGCTTAAAGCCGTAGGCAAACTCAACCTTGCCCATCACGGCCAGGCGGTCGCCCTGTTTAAGCTGTTGGGCAATCCAAGGCTGACGGAAAAAGGCAACCTGCAGCACGCCCGTCTCGTCCACAAGCGAGACCTCAGTCACCTGCATGCGCGGACGGGGTTGCTTTTGGACAATACGATCGACCGTGGCGATGATGGTACACACGGTACCGATGGGCGCCATCTCGATGGACCACGAGCGAGTGAAGTCCAGGTAGCGATGAGGAATATGGAGAAGGAGGTCCCCCACCGTCCGAATTCCCAGACGGCGAAGGGCCTCCTCACGTTTACCCGAAACAAATTTGAGTCGCGCGATATCCTCGTCGAGCGCATTGCTCTGGGCAAAGCGCTCCGAGACGCGCGGCACGGAGCACAGCTCGGACATAGGCAGAGCCTACTCGATCGAGAAGATCACGGGATAGAGCGGCTGCTCGCCACGATGGGCGTCAATCTCCAGATCGGGCTGAGCCTCCTCGATAGCGTCGACGATCTCCTGGAAGGCCTCGTCGGACAGCTCCTCGCCGGCCAGAATCGTCAACGCGTCGCCCTCCTCTTCCTCCTGCATACGGTTGATGCAGTCAAGCGTGACCTGCTTCACGTCAGAGCCGACCACGTCGATGGAGCCGGCGATGATGCCCATGACGTCACCGGAGTGAATCGGTGAGCCGTCGGAGGCGCTGGAGTCGCGCACGGCACGGGTGACCTCGCCATCGCGGACCTCGCTGATGGCGTCGACCATAGCGGCAACGGCATCCTCGAGCTCGGAATCGGGCAGGACCGCGAACAGCGCGGAGAAGGCCTGCGGAACGGTCTTGGTGGGAACGACGGCGACCTTCTTGTCGGTGCAGGCAGAAGCGGCAGCCTCGGCAGCCATGCGGATGTTGCCGTTATTGGGAAGGATGATGACCGAGGTCGCGTTGACCTGGTCGACGGCGCCAAGCAGGTCGGCGGTCGAGGGGTTCATGGTCTGACCACCCGACACGATCACATCGACGCCGAGGGACTTGAGGATGTCGGCCTCACCAGAGCCAGCCGCAACGGCGACAAAGCCCAGGGCCTTCGCGGGCTCGGCGGCCTTCTCCTGGTCCTCGTGGATCTTAGCGGTACGGTCGTGGGCCTCCATCTCCATGTTATGGATAAAGACCTCATAGATCTGACCGAGCTGCAGCATGTGCTCGAGCACCAGGTTCGGGGTGTTGGAGTGCACGTGGATCTTGTAGTCGGGATAAGCGCCCACGAGCAGCTCGCAGTCGCCCATGGAGCCCAGGAACTTAAGGCACTCGTCCTCGTCAAACGGGGCGTCGGCCTTAAAGAGGAACTCGTTGCAGTAGCGGAACTCCGAGCCCTCCCAATCGTCGTTGGCCTCGATCTCAACGCGGCCAAGGGCGGCATCGCGGGCAGAGCCGGCGGAATCAAACGTGGCGGAGAAATCCTCGACCACGGTGCTGCGGCCAAGGGCAGCGGCAACAAAGTTCTCCAAGAAGATGGCAAAGCCAAAGGCGCCGGAGTCGACCACTCCGTTCTCCTTCAGAACCGGCAGCAGGTCGGGCGTGCGGGCGACGGACTGGTAGGCCTCGACGACGATGGCGTCGAGCGCATCCTCGGCAGAGAATTTCTTCTTCTCGCACTCGTCTGCCTTGGTCGAAACATCACGCAGGACCGTGAGGATCGTGCCCTCGATGGGCTTACGAACAGCCTGGAAGGCGACCTTGACGGCACGACGGAAGGCGAAGGCGATATTGGCGGACGTAACGGGCTCATCGGCAGAGACAAGACCCTCAGCCACACCGCGCAGAATCTGCGAGGTGATGACGCCGGAGTTGCCGCGGGCGCCCATCAGGGAGCCGTGGGTGATGGCGCCGGCAATGGCCTCCATGTCGGCATCGGCGGGAAGTGCGGAAAGCTCCTTGGTCACCGAGGCGAGCGTGAGCGACATGTTGGTGCCGGTGTCACCGTCGGGTACGGGGAAGACGTTGAGCTTGTTGATCTCCTCGGCCTTTTCGGAAACGGCAGCCGCAGCGATCGGAAAACAGGTGCGAATGGTCTTTGCAATCATGAGTGGTGAAATCTCCGTATTCGGATGCTAGTTCAGACGGCTCTTGAGCGCGTCGATGTGAATGCCGATCTTAAGGCTGGCGGGATCGATCTGGGCGATCTCCTGCAGGGTGAAGGCGACGGAGCTCGAAAGATTGTGGCAGACGGACTTCATGTTGACGCCGTTCTCGAGCACGACGTGAAGGTCGACCGTGAGGCCGTTCTCGTCGGCGGAAACAAGCACGCCCTTGCGGAGGCGTTGACCGGCAAGCAGGCGCACGCTCTCGGCGCCCTGGAGCTGTTCGGCCATACCGACGACGCCATAGCACGTCATCGCGGCATAACCGGCAATATCGGCAATAACGTCGTTCGAGACGCTCAGGCTGCCGTTAATGGTCTCAGACACAAGAATCTCCTTTTCTGGTGCTCGCGGCACCATGTCGTGGGAGCAATCATTCCAATAGTTTACAACGAGTGCGCCATGTTGAGGTGGCGGGGTTCGCGATTACATCCTCGACACGAAATGTTGATACGGTA
Organism: uncultured Collinsella sp.; assembly: GCA_937969105.1. Classification (GTDB taxonomy): domain Bacteria; phylum Actinomycetota; class Coriobacteriia; order Coriobacteriales; family Coriobacteriaceae; genus Collinsella. The sequence goes on from CALBUZ010000178.1 coordinate 12,561, forward strand.
ACGTTCGCCGCAGGCGATCGAGGCATGAAAAAACCCGCCACATAAGCGACGGGTTTTACAACCTGGCTCCCCGGGTAGGACTCGAACCTACAACAGCGCGGTTAACAGCCGCGTGCTCTACCATTGAGCTACCGAGGAATTTAAAAGCCCAGCGAAATGGGCTGAGAAATTCTGGCTCCCCGGGTAGGACTCGAACCTACAACAGCGCGGTTAACAGCCGCGTGCTCTACCATTGAGCTACCGAGGAA
>CALBUZ010000179.1 GCA_937969105.1 uncultured Collinsella sp.
GGGCCCTTGCGGCGTAGTCGCTATTTATTCAGTCCAAGTTTCGGGGCGCAGTTCACAGGCACCTTTGTGGTGGTTTTGCCCTTGGTCTGTCTACTGCGGCGGCTCACCGTGCTACAGCAGCTCGCCGTGGCGGGCGATGTAGCGACGCTTTGCTAGCTGGGTGAGCGCGATGTAGGCGGTGACTATGCCGACGAGCAGTGCGAAAAAGCTCGTGGGCAGCGTCGTAAGGCCGAGCGCATCGGCGATGGGGCTTGCCGGCAGCCAGGTGACGAGCGCCAGGCCTAGCACGGTGAGAGCGCACAGCGCGGGCGCGGCGTGGTCGCGCAGGCTCGGCAGGCGCGGGGAGCGCAACATGTGGATCACGAGCGTCTGCGACCACATGGACTCGACAAACCAGCCGCTCTGGAAGATTGCGGCGAAGGTCGTCATACCTGCGGCGTTGCCCGCGGCGGCAAGCTCGGACCAGCTTGCGCCCACGGCGGCGGGGCACACCACAAAGAAGAGCGCGGCGAAGGTCGCGATGTCAAACAGCGAGCTCACGGGGCCCAGCTCGAGCATAAAGCCCTTGATGGACGCGGCGTCCCAGGCACGCGGGCGGGCAGTCCAGGCGTCGTCGACGGTATCCCACGGCAGCGCGATGCACACGATCTCGTAGACCAGCGACAGCAGTACCAGCTGCAGGGCGCTCATGGGCAAAAACGGCAAGAACAGGCTCGCGACGGTCACGGACAGCACGTTGCCAAAGTTGGAGCTCACCGTGGTCTTGAGGTACTTGAGCAGGTTGCCGTAGGTGCGGCGGCCTTCGATGATGCCGCGCTCGAGCACGCCCAGGTCCTTCTGAAGCAAGATGATATCGGCGGATTCCTTGGCAATGTCGACGGCCGAATCGACCGAGATGCCGCAATCGCTCGCACGCATGGCGGCGGCGTCGTTGATGCCGTCGCCCATAAAGCCCACGGTGTGGCCGAGCAGCTCGCGCATGACGCGCACCAGGCGTGCCTTCTGCAGTGGCGAGAGCTTGGCGAAAAGGTGAGTTATCTCGGCGCGCTCGGCAAGCTCGGCGTCATCGAGTGCATCGATCTCGGAGCCGAGCAAGACGTTGCTCGCGTCGATGCCGATCTGCTCGCAGACGGTGGCGGCGACGCGATCGTTGTCGCCGGTCAGGACCTTTACCGCCACGCCCTTGGCTTCGAGGGTGGTGACGGCGCCCGCGGCACTTGCTTTAGGTGGATCGAGGAAGGCCAAAAAGCCCATCAGCACCATGTCGCATTCGTCGGCGATGCCAAACTCGCCCACGCAGCGCGGACTGGTTTTCTGCGCCACGGCAATTACGCGTAGGCCCTCGGCGTTAAGCCCGGCGACCTGCTTGCGAATCTGGGCGAGCCTGTCTTTGGTGAGCGGCTGGGCGATGCCATCGACCTCGACAAAGGAGCAGATCTCGAGCATTTCCTCGGCAGCTCCCTTGGTAACCATCTGAGTTTTGCCCTGGGCGTCGGCTACAACTACGCTCAGGCGACGGCGTGAGAAATCGAAGGGAACCTCGTCGACCTTGGTGTAGCGGTCGCACAGGCTCTGACCCAGCATGGAATCGGGTGCGACGGTCGAGGGCGTCACGTCGGCACGGTCGATTACGGCCAGGTCGATAAGGTTCTTGAGGCCGGTCTGGAAGAAGCTGTTCAAAAACGCATGACGCAGCACGCGTGCGTCCTCGTTGCCGTCGGTGTTGAGGTAGCGCTCGAGCACGATGCGGTCTTCGGTGAGGGTGCCAGTCTTGTCGCAGCACAGGACGTCCATCGCGCCGAGGTTTTGGATTGCCGGCAGCTCCTTGACGATAACCTGGCGGCGGGCGAGGTCCTTGGCGCCCTGCGACAGGCTCGTGGTCACGATGACGGGGAGCATCTGCGGCGTGATGCCCACGGCCACGCTCGTGGCGAACAGCAGCGCGTCGATGACGTTGCCCTTGGTGGCGGCGTTGATGGCAAAGACGGCCGGCGCCATAACGAGCATGAGGCGTACGAGTAGCATGGAGACGCTCGAGACACCGCGGTCAAACGCGCTCTTCTCGCCGCGCCCGTTGAGCATCTTGGAGATGCTGCCCAGGTAGGTGTCCGAGCCGGTGGCAACGACAAGCGCCATGGCGGTGCCGTTTTGCACGGAGGTGCCGGTAAAGACGATGTTCTTGCAGGCGGAGAGCGGCAGCGCGGAGCCGTCGGCACCCTCGACGACGGTGATGGCAGCTGTCTTCTCGACGGCCTCGCTCTCGCCGGTGAGCGCGGACTCGATCACAAACAGATCGCGCGCGGTGATGATGCGGGCATCGGCCGGCATCATATCGCCGGCAGAGAGACGGATCACATCGCCGGGGACGAGCTCGTCGAAGGGGATCTCGACGCGCTCGCCGTCGCGCAGGGCGGTGCAAGTGTTGGAGACCAGGTCCTTGAGGGCCTCTGCCGCATTGCCGCTGCGGGCTTCCTGGATAAACTTCATGCCGCCCGATACCAGCAGCATGATGCCGATGACGATGACCGTGGAGGGGTCGCGCTGCGGCTCGGGCACGGCGAGCACGTCGATGTAGAGCGAGACCAGCGCGAGCGCGGCGAGGATGCCGGCGAAGGGGTCGACGAACGCATCGGCGATGCGGCGGGCGAGCGTCTTGGTCGGCGCCTCGATGGTGTTGGGGCCGATGGCGTTCAGGCGCTCGGTGGCCTGATTGGCGGTGAGGCCGCCTGCCGTGGCGTCAAGCAGCACGAGGGCGTCCTCGGCACTATGGGCGGCGGCGAATATGGTGTTCTTGGACAGGCCGGTGTGAGCGGCAGGGCGCGCCGTGCGGCGGCGCTTGGAGATGACTTCGAGTACCGTGGCGGTTTTGAGCATCAGCATAGGGTCCTCCTTGCTAAAGGGAGTTAGCGTACGTGTCGTATTGAATTGCAAAAAACCTAGATGTCGCTCACGTCATGCTCACGAACCACCACAAAGGGGACAGGTACCTTTGTGGTGGTTTTGGCGATCGGTTGGTGGCGCTTATGCGAATGCGGAATCCTCGCGGCGTGCCGAGGGCGACATGCAGGTTTTTCGACTAGGACTGCCTTCCATGGCACACCTCCTTAAGGCCGGGCGCGGCGCGCTTCGGGTATCTCGTACCCGTTTCAATCCGCCCGTATTCTTGACGAGGGGGTTTATCGTGTCAACCCCATTGTTCGGAAAACCATTGCCTCTGACAAAGCCTTTACAGAATGCCGTGGCATTAAAGCGCGTCCGCAACGCGCCCTGCCTGCGTTAAACTGGAGGGCACGTACGCGATTACGAGAGGAGCCCGCATGGAGGCTTACAAGCAAGAGTTCATCAAGTTTATGGTTGAGTCCGACGTTCTTAAGTTCGGCAGCTTTACGCTCAAGAGCGGCCGTCAGTCCCCGTTCTTTATGAACGCCGGCGCTTACGTGACGGGCTATCAGCTCAAGAAGCTGGGTGAGTATTACGCCCAGGCCATCCACGATAACTTTGGCGACGACTTTGATGTGCTGTTTGGACCGGCCTACAAGGGTATTCCGCTGGCCGTCGTGACCGCAATTGCCTACCACGAGCTGTACGGCAAGGAGGTCAAGTACTGCTGCGACCGCAAGGAGGCCAAGGACCACGGTGCCGACAAGGGCAACCTGCTGGGTTATGAGCCCCAGGACGGCGACCGCGTGGTCATGGTCGAGGACGTCACCACCAGCGGTAAGTCCATCGACGAGACCTATCCCAAGGTCAAGGCGGCTGCCGACGTCGAAATCAAGGGCCTCATTGTGTCCCTCAACCGCATGGAGGTCGGCAAGGGCGGCGTGACCACCGCGCAGAAGGAGATCGAGGCCAAGTACGGTTTCCCCGTCGCGAGCATCGTTTCCATGGCCGAGGTCGTCGAGACCCTCTACAACCACGAGATCGACGGCAAGGTCGTCATCGATGACGAACTCAAGACGGCCATCGACGCCTACTACGAGCAGTACGGAGCTCGGGAGTAGTTACGGCGTTTTACCAAACGCCGTAACCGGCCGACGCTGCGCGCCGCCCAGGGCGGCAATTTGTCATTCAAAAGGCGAGGCATGACCAGAAGGTCAATGCCTTGCCTTTTTCATGCCAACTTGTTCGCCCTGGGCGGCGCTCGCTGTCCGTCCTCTACCTGCGGCGTTGCCTTGCTCCGGATGGGTAGTCATTGGGGACGTTCTTAAATGACTACTTGCTCTCGTTAGATAAGCGTCCGAGAACCACGCTCGTCGCTACTTAAGCCCCGGGAGGCGGGTGTAGGGGAATGAGCGCTCTAGGAACTCGGAGCAGCGGGCGTAATCTTTGGCGAAGTAGCTGCTGTAGAGCGAATCGAGCACGTATTGCACGGCGATGTGGCTGGCGAACTGCGTGATGCGATGCGTCATGCTCTCGTGGTCACTCACCGTGAGGTAGGCGGCAAAGCCGGGGTGAATGCGTGCGCAATGAGGGGTGCCGATAACGATGACCGGGACATGCCGACTGCTGAGGATCGGTAAGATGTCCTTGAGGTTGGGGGCAAGGCCGCTGTAGGAGATGACGATTGCCACATGGTCGGGGCCCGAGGCGAGCGCCGTGCGCACCTGGGCCTCGACATTGTCGTGGCACGTCGCGCTTTTACCGGCGGAGAGCAGGCGATCGCGGAACATTCCCGCTGGATAGAGATTGTGCGAGCCCGTGTAGATGTCGACCTGCCGGGCGTTCGCGATGAGTTTGGCGGCGTGGTCAAGCTGCGTGGGGTCGAGCGGCTCCTGTGTCTCGGCCAGCGTGGTCTGGTAGAGACCCTCCATGCGCTCGATAACCCGCGCAGGCGATACTCGGCTTATCGATCCGCGATGCAAAGGAGATGCTCATCTCACGAGCACTATCGGGAAGGGCCTGCGATTCGAGCCCTCGCCTTAGTATTTTGGCCATTTAGCACTATAATCACCATAGGCATGCGCACATTGTTGCGCTTTATCAAGAGGAGAAAACGTATGGGTCTGTTTGACATGTTCAAGAAGAAGGCTGAGCCCGCTGCTGCCGCTGCTCCCGCCTCCATCTCTGCTTCTGCCGGCGCCGACGTGCTGTGCTCGCCCGTCAAAGGCAAGGCCATCAAGATGGCCGATGTGCCCGATCCCGTCTTTGGTGGCGAGGTCCTGGGTAAGGGCTGCGCCGTGTGGCCCGAGGATGACCTGGTCTATGCTCCCTGCGACGGCAAGGTGACCGTCACCATGGGTCACGCCGTGGGTCTGCAGTCCGATAGCGGCATCGAGGTTCTGGTGCACGTTGGCGTCGATACCGTCAACATGAACGGCGACGGCTTCGAGGGCTTCGTCAAGGCCGACGATGTCGTGAAGGCTGGCCAGCCCATACTCAAGATCGACCGCGCCAAGATCGCCGCTGCCGGTTACAAGGACTGCGTCGTCGTGGCCGTGTCCAACACCGCCGAGTTTGCCGATGTCGAGCTCGCCGTTGAGGCTGAGTCCGCCGTCGCCGCCGGCGATGTCATCGTCAAGGTCGTCCGCAAGTAAGCTGTAGCATCCAGAGGGTGTTTTAGGGTGGTTGGATTGTCCGGCCACCCTTTTTATTAGACCGGGCGCACGCGTTTCATTGCACGTTGGGCAAGTCTACAGACCGTTCGGATGTTAAAACGAGCCGACCGCGCCTTCGTACTGCCGAGGGTGTTCATTAGTGGATAGTATGGGCTTACCTTATTACAACGTGCGCCGTGTCTGGGAAGCGCGGTGCCGCTCATTGGGAGGAACAACATGAAAAAGAAGCTGCTGCTTGCGCCCCTCATGGCCGTCTTGGTTGCGTGCGTGGTCCTGCTTTCCGGCTGCGGAGGCCCTTCGGTCGAGGAGCTCATCACCAAGGACCTTACGACTCAGTTTGATGAGGTTAAGAACGGTGGCGACGATTTCCTCGCCGGCCTGGAAGAGGCCTCGGGCGACGAGTTCGAGCAGCTGGGCATCGATCCCAAGGAGTACGCCAAGAGCTATCTCGAGGGCTTTGACTACAAGATCGGCGACGTGACGGTCGACGAGGACAAGGGCACCGCGACTGCCGAGGTCACCATTACCTGCAAGTCCATGAACCAGATCGTTGAGGATTTTGCCACCCAGTACCAGGAGAAGGTCGCCGCGCTCGATTCGATGCCTTCCGATGACGAGCTGTACAAGATGGCCGGTCAGGTTATGGTCGATGTGACCAAGGCTGCTAAGACCAAGGACACCACGGTCACCTTCAAGTACACCTGCAATGACGACGGCGAGTGGTCTGCTGACGATTCCGCAACCAACGAGATGATGAATGCGATGATGAACTAGGGGAGTTGCGGCGTTTTACCAAACGCCGCAACTGCTCGACGCTGCGCGGGCACCAGAGCGACAACTTGTCATTCAAAGAGGACGGCATGACCAGAAGGTCTATGCCGTTCTCTTTTCATGCCAATTTGTTCGCTCTGGTGCCCGCTCGCTGTCCGTCCTCTACCTGCGGCGTTGCCATGGTGGTCATTGAGGCGGCACTTGGGGACGTTCCTTTTCTGCCGGCAGTTGGGGACACTCCTTTGGTGCGGGGGCAGCTAAAAGAGTCCCGTCCCACATTGGCTACCCGTGGGAGGATGAGCGGTTACTCGCCCAAGATCAGCTCGGCGAGTTCGTCTTGGGTGTCCACCACGTAGTCGGCGCCGGCGGCCTCTAGCTCTGCGCGGCCGCGGAAGCCCCAGCTGACGCCCGCGCTCTTAAGGCCGGCGTTGTGACCGGTCAGGATATCGACATTGGAATCGCCCACATAGAGCGTGGTTGCCGGATCGGCGCCCAGCTCCTTCATCACATGCAGCGTGACGGGTGCCTCGGGCTTGGGCGGAAACGCATCGACACGGCCCTGTACCAGTGCAAAGCGCTCGGAACCAAAATACTTCTCGATAAGCGGGGCTGCCGAGACGTGATCCTTGTTGGTGAGCACGGCAAGCTGCACACCCGCTGCGCGCAGGCGGTCGAGCATCTCGATCGTGCCGGCATAGGGGGCGGTGTGGTCCTCCTTGTGCTCGCCGTAGTAAGCCCTAAACTCGGCAAGCGTCTGCTCAAACATACGGCCGTCGCCCGCGTACTCGGCGGGCATAAAGCGCTCAACCAGCTTGAGCATGCCGTTTCCCACCTTGTAGCGGTATTCGTCAACGGCAAACGTGGGCCAGCCGTGCGCCTCGCAGGTATGGTTGCCGGCGGCCGCCAGGTCCTCGAGCGTGTTGAGGATGGTGCCGTCCAGGTCAAAGATCACATGGGAAAAAGCTGCTGCCATGAAAGCTCCCGTCATTGGGTTTCAAAACGCACCCCATAATACTGGGCTTCCGCGTTGGGCGTGCTTGGAATCTGAACATCTTTAGGGTTATCGAGCCACATCGCGCCAGCCGTGCAATTCCGCCCTAGCAAATTCTCGGCAGCTGCTCTCCCACGAGCATGTCGAGGATGCGGGTCGATCCCCAGCCGGTGCGTACGCGCACGGCGGGTCGAGCGCCCTCGGCAAGCGGCAGCACGCGACCGATGATGGCGGCGTTCTCGCCGTAGCGGGCGGCGCGCATGGCCGCCAGCGCGGCATCGGCCTGCTCGGCCGGCACCACGGCGACCATCTTGCCCTCGTTTGCCACCTGCAGAACGTCGTAGCCGAGCATCTCGCATGCCGCTTGCACGTCGGGGCGCACGGGCACGGCATCCTCGTCGATCTCCATGGCAACGCCGCTGGCCTGGGCAAACTCGTTGAGCGTGGATGCCAGGCCGCCGCGCGTGGGGTCGCGGAAGCAGCGGGTGTCGGGGGCGGCGGCGAGCACGTCGGCAATCAGATGATTGAGCGGCGCAGCGTCGCTTTCGATGTTGCTCGAAAACGCCAGGCCCTCGCGCTGGCTCATGATGGCGATGCCGTGGTCGCCTAGCGTACCCGATACCAGGATGGCGTTGCCGGGCCGACAGTTTGCACCGCTGAGCACTACGCCCGCGGGCACTTCGCCCACGCCGGCGGTATTGATGTAGACGCCGTCGGCACCGCCACGCTCGACCACCTTGGTGTCGCCGGTGATTATGGACACGCCCGCCTCGCGCGCCGTTTCGGCCATGGTCTGCACAATCTGGCGCAGCTTGTCCATGGGATAGCCCTCTTCGAGGATAAAGCCGCACGACAGGTAGCGCACGCTAGCGCCCGAGGTCGCGACGTCGTTGACGGTTCCGCATACGGCGAGGCGGCCGATATTGCCGCCGGGGAAGAACTGCGGCGTTACCACAAAGCTGTCGGTCGACATGGCGATGCGCCCGCTTGCGGGCAGCGCGGCGACACCGGCATCGTTGCCCTCGAGCAGCTCGGGCGACCCAAAGGCATCCAGAAAGACCTCGTCGATGATACGTTTCATCATCTGTCCGCCCGAGCCGTGGCCCAGCAGGACAGTGCTATCGGTGACGCTGTGGGACATATCGAAAACTCCAATCGTGGGTGGTGCCAGTGTGCGGGTGCGTCCGGGCTAGTTACGGTATCTAAAGTACGCCGCACAGCTGCCCTCCGAGCTCACCATGCAGGGGCCGACGGGATGCTCGGGTGTACAAGCGTGGCCGAACAGAGGGCAGTCGCTCGGCGCAATGGCTCCGCGCAGCACGTCGCCGCAGCGGCATCCGCGTGGCTCGACCGTCGGCTCGATGGGCACGTCAAAGCGGGTGCGGGCATCAAAGCGCGAGAGCTCGGGGCGGATGGAAAGGCCCGAGTTGGCAATCGGCCCCAGCCCGCGCCACGTGGTGTCGCATGGCTCAAACACCTGCTCGACCAGCTGGCGTGCCACGGGGTTACCGTCTGCGTTGACGCCACGGCGGTAGGCGTTGTCGATCGCCGGCTTGTTCTCGACAACCATCTGGACCAGCATACAGATGCCCTGCAAGATGTCGACCGGTTCAAATCCCGTTACCACGCCTGGGGTCTTAAACTCGTCGACCAAAAAGCCAAAGGGCGTCAAGCCCGTGATGGTGGCGACGTGCCCCGGAAGGATAAAGCCGTCGATAGTGGTCTCGGGATCGTTGGCGATGGCGCGCAGAGCCGGCGGCGTGGTCTTGTGAGCACAGTAGACCGAGAAGTTCTGGAGCCCGCGCGCGTCGGCCTCCAGGATAGCGGCGGCAATGGTGGGCGTCGTGGTCTCAAAGCCCACACCCATAAAGATGACCGGGCGTTCGGGATTTTGCTCGGCAATGTCGAGTGCGTCGAGCGGAGAGTAGACGATGCGGATGTCGCGCCCCACCGCCTTTTGCGCGGCAAGCGAGGTGGACGATCCGGGCACGCGCATCATGTCGCCAAAGGTGGTGATAATGGCGCCGTCCATGTTGGAAAGCGCGATTGCGTGATCGATGTCGCGGTTGGCGGTGACGCAAACGGGGCATCCCGGGCCGCTTAGCAGTTTGAGTCCCGTCGGCATAATGGAGCGAAAGCCATAGCGGCCAATGCTCACGGTATGCGTACCGCAGACTTCCATAAGGTTGATGCTGCGGTTGCCGACAAGCTCATGAATACAATCGATGAGCTCGCGAGCCAGCTTGGGGTCGCGAAATGCCGAAAAGTCGATACCGGAGCGAACCGGCTGCGCCGCCGACACTAGTATGCCTCGGCCGGGTTGGTGGCGAGCTGGTCCTCTTCGGCCAGCTCGGCCATGGTATTGACGAGCTCGAGTGTCTCTTGGGCTTCCTGCTCGTCGACAATCTGAATGCCAAAGCCGGCGTGCACGAGAATATAGTCGCCTACCTGTGCCGTCGGCACGAGGCGCAGCGAAACGGGGCGCTCGATGCCCATCATGTCGACGGTCGCCTTAAGGTCGTCGTCGCGTTTAACCACTTTACCGGGAACGGCAAGGCACATAATGTTCCCCTTTTATACGTTTTGCGCTGGATAGGCGCCTAATTACCCATCAGTTGATGGTAGCGCTCACGGGAGTCACGAGCAAACGCGTTACACCTGTGAGACGGCGGCGCGCAGGCTGGCAAAACAGCCTATCGAGACGCCGTCTGTGCGAGGCGAGCGCGAGCGATGGCGGCCTGACCGTAGGCGATGCAGCCGTCGTTGACGGGCACAGTGTGGGGGACCAAGACGGCAAGACCGGCGTCTTTGAGTTCGTGGGTAAGGAGCTGAAGCAAAAGCCGGTTCATGAACA
>CALBUZ010000180.1 GCA_937969105.1 uncultured Collinsella sp.
AAGGCTGCTTCGACGCCTACGCCTTCAGCGGCTGAGAAGGCCGTGCCTGCAACTGGTGAGGAGGCTGCTCCGGCAAAGCCCAAGCGTACGCGCCGCACGGCCAAGTCTGCTGCTGACGGCGAGGAGGTCACCAAGCCCAAGCGCCGTACCACGCGCACGACGCGCGTCAAGCGCACCGTTGCAGCTGACTCCTCGGAGCCGATTTCCGATGAGGTCGCGCAGGCGCGTGCGTTGGCGCAGATTAGCGAGGCTCAGGTGGTGCGCGCCCGCCGTCGTGCTGCCGAGCGCGAGGCCGCGGCTCTGACCGAGCTTGCAGCTCCGTCTGTGCCCGAGACACCTGCCGCCGACCAGCCGACCGAGAAGCCGGCACCGCGCACACGCCGTCGCACGGCTGCTAAGGCCGAGCAGGTTGCCGATCAGGTAACCCTCGAGCTCACCGAGGCTTCGGTTCGTTCCGCGGCAGGGGAGGGCGCATCGCCTGCTGAGTCCGCTGCGCCTGTCGAGGCCAGCGAAGTTCCCGTTGTCGATCCGGCTTTGCGCCCGCACCGTCGCGGTCGCAAGCCCAAGGCCTTCGTCGAGGCAGAGAAGGCCGCAGCCGCAGCTGCAGCCGCTCGGGATGCTGCGGCGACCGCCGAGTCTGCAACCGCTGCCGATGCACCCGTCCAGGATGCTACGACTTCCGAGGCCGCTCCCGCCGATGTCGAGCCCGCCGACGTCCGTCCTGGTCGCAGCCATCGTACTGCTGCTAAGCGCACGTCCAAGGCCAAGACTGCCAAGAAGGGTGCGTCCGAGGATTCCGCCGAGACGACCGCCGATGCATCGACTGATGCCGCCGAGCCCCAAGACGTCGAACAGTCTGCGTCCGAGAAGCCCAAGCGCGGTCGTAAGAAGTCCGCTAAGGCCAAGGCGTCCGAGCAGCAGGCCGAGGCCGAGCTGCAGGGCGATTCCAAGGCCGAGGCCAGCGATGATACTGCGGCTAACGCCGATGCCGCCGCAACCGATGGCGCCGCGCCCGCCGAGGCCGAAGACGGCGCTCGCCCCAACCGTCGCCAGCACAAGCGCAACGACGAGCGCAGCGAGCGCAAAGACGAGCGCAACAACGACCGCCGCAACCGTCAGCGCGATCGCAAGCAGCGCAACAAGGAGCGTAATGCCGCTCCCACCGAGCCCACGCTTTCGCGCGAGGAGCTCGCGGCCATGAAGGTCGCCGAGCTGCGCGAGAAGGCCAAGGAGTTCGAGATTGAGACGACCGGCAAGAAGAAAGCCGAGCTCGTCGAGGAGATCTACGTCACCGCCGCGAAGGCCGAGGGCTTCCGCGACATCAAGGGCATCCTGCAGATTCGTCCGGACAGCTCCGGTATCATCCATGCCCATGGCTACATGAAGTCCAACGACGACGCCTTCGTGCCCGCCTACCTCATCCGCTCCGCGCGTCTGCGCACGGGCGACGTCATCGAGGGCTCGCTTCGTCCTTCGCGCGGCGGCGACAAGCGCGCCGGCCTCGCCAAAATCACGACCGTCAACGGTCTAGACCCCGAGCAGATTCGCAACCGCCCCAAGTTCGGTGACCTCACCCCGGTCTATCCCAACGAGCCGCTGCGCATGGAGCATGGCAAGGACTCCATTACCGGTCGCGCCATCGACATCGTGTCGCCGATCGGCAAGGGTCAGCGTGGCTTGATCGTGTCCCCGCCCAAGGCCGGCAAGACCACGATCCTCAAGAAGATCTGCCAGTCTATCTCGATTAACAACCCCGAGGTGCACCTCATCTGCCTGCTCGTCGACGAGCGCCCCGAAGAGGTTACCGATATGCAGCGTTCCATCAAGGGCGAGGTTGTGGCGTCGACCTTCGATATGCCCGCCGACAACCACACTCGTGTGGCAGAGCTCGTGATCGAGCGCGCCAAGCGCATCGTGGAGCTGGGCGGCGATGTCGTGGTGGTGCTCGACTCCATCACGCGTCTTGCCCGCGCCTACAACTTGGCGGCGCCCGCCTCAGGCCGCATCCTTTCGGGCGGCGTCGATTCGGCGGCACTGTATCCGCCCAAGCGCTTCCTGGGCGCAGCCCGCAATATCGAGAACGGTGGCTCGCTCACCATCCTGGCCTCTGCCCTCATCGACACCGGCTCCAAGATGGACGAGGTCATCTTTGAGGAGTTCAAGGGCACCGGCAACATGGAGCTCAAGCTCGACCGCGACCTGGCCGACCGCCGCATCTTCCCGGCTATCGACCCCGTTGCCTCCGGTACGCGTAACGAGGACCTGTTGGTTGACGAGCAGATGCGTCCGTTTGTCTTTGGCCTGCGTCGCATTCTTGCCGGCATGAACAACACCGAGCGCGCAGCTGCGTCGTTTATCAAGGGTCTTAAGGGCACCAACACCAACCAGGAGTTCCTGGTGCGTTCGGCAAAAAAGCACAGCGATTACGAGCAGACGTTCTAGGCCGTCCGCCGCACGCGACAACAACCATAGACATGTCAGAAGGGCCGGGGTTTAGATCCTGGCCCTTTTCGTATAGCCGCTCGCCAACGATTATTGACCTCACGACCGGCAAGCAGCGATTTTCCCGTTTCAATCCCGCTTCGTCGCTTGCAATCCCCAAGGGGGTTTCGCATAATAGCTGTTAAGCTTCGCGACGGAAAACGCAGATGAAACGAACCATATACCGTTGCTTTGGGGCATAGCCCCGCTTCATCTTCTCTCGCGCAGCCAACTGAATGATGCGATTTGGGTGCTGGAAGATGGGGAGAGCTCATGGCTTCTTCTGATGCGACACAACGAGCAGTCCTTGCTGGACTTTCCTGCGGGATCGGCCTTGCCGCTCCCGTGGTGATGTATGCTGCCACGCTGCCGTTTTCGTCGGTGAACGAGACGGTCGTCGCGGGCGCTGTTCCCTTTGCCGTGGGTGCGGTGGCGGGCGTGGGTATCTATGCCGCCTCGCTCGGCATTTCTGAATATCGCGCGCAGCATGCCGAGCGCCTGTTCGAGCCCGACGCCATGGGTGGCGCTGCGAACGTCAACCAGCATCAAAATGAGTTCCAGACTGCCTCGATGCCCGCCCAACAGCAGTGGGCTGCCCTTCAGGGCGTTGCTACTGCGGCTCCTGCCGTTCAGGCAAACGCCACGCAGCCCTCTTCGGTTTTCTCCGGCCTGACCGGTGCCTTCCAGCGTCGCCGTGCCGACGATGGCGTCCCCACCATCGCCCGCGCCGCAGACGCCATGAGCGAGGCTGACGCCTGGTCCATGATCGATAGCATGCTCGACGACGATTCGCCGGTCAGCTGCGATCCCACGCGCTCACGCGACGTCTACCAGGTCGCTATCGACGAACTCACCTACGGCGGGCAGACCGGCTCCATTAACCGCGATGACATCGCTGCCGCTGCGCGCGCCGTCTCGGGCTCTCATGCCGCCCCTGCGGGCAGCACGGCCGCCTTTGTGGCGCTCGTGGCTAACGCCGCCAACAACGCCGCTACGGCTCAATCTGTTACGTATGACACTGCCGTGCCCGTGACTCCGGCTGCCGCCACCGCCGCCGACCCCTACGCCGACGAGCCGCTGGCCGTCGACGAGGAGACCATTGCCGCCCGCCGTGCTGCCGAAAGCTCGCTGTGGGGCGCTCCTGCACAGCAGCAGGCGGCGGAGGCGGTGCCGTACAACGCGAACCTTGCCAACATGCCGATCATCAGCGACGCCTCTGCTGCGGCCATCGATCTCGATGACCTTGACGAGCCGGTCATCTCGAACGACATGCCGTATGTGGTCGCTGCCCCGGTCGATGCCCCGGCCTCCGCGTCCCAGTCCGTCGCAGTCGACGAGCCTGTCGATGCGACTCCCGAGGAAGACGTCCCCATGGCCGATTATTCGGGCCACGAGGGCATGTGGGCCGCCGCTGCCGCAATTTTGGACGAGGTTGTCGAGCCTGCTCCCGTTGCCGCTCCGGTGTTTACGTCTGCTCCTCAGCCCGCTGCCCCCGCTTACGTTGGTCGCCACAGCGCCGTGTTCCCCGAGGATACCGCCCGCATCTCGCGCGAAGGTATTGAGCGTGCCGAGGCCATCGCTGCCGGCATCATGGAGAACCGTCGTCACGAGCGCGTCAATCAGATTCTCGAGGAGGAGATCGACCGCCTGCAGTCTGCAGCGGTGAGGCGCACGGGCCGTGCCTATCTGAGTGTTATCGAGGGTGGCACCGCCAGCTTTGAGCCGCTCTGTGCGGAGGCATAACTTCTGCATGCTTAAACTCGATCGAAAATGGGCGGTCGCGACCTGCCTGATGGTGCTGCTCATCTGGGGCAATTCGATGGTTCCCGGCACGGGGTCCGGTTCATTGAGCTTGTCGATTATGGAGGCCGTTCGCGGCTTTCTGCACGGCATGGGGCTTCCGTATGAATGGGTGACTAACTTCGTCGTTCGCAAGTGCGCGCATTTTACCGAGTACATGGTGCTCGGCATTCTGGCGACGCATGCTTTTGACATCGAGGGCCGTCGCACCTTTGACGTGCTGCTTCCCACGGCGGTGTTCTTGCTGCTGATCCCCTCGATTGACGAGACGATTCAGCTCTTTGTGCCCGGTCGCGCCGGCATGATCACCGACGTGATGATCGACTGCTGCGGAGCGATTACGGGCGTTGTGCTTCGATATCTTCTACGATCGCTCATATGTGCCAAAAAGGCCGCCTAGGACACAGTGCTTGGTCCTAGGCGGCCTTTCTTTGTTTGGGGGCTTATACGGGGCGTGGCGGCGTTATCCCGTAGGGTGGGATTGCTGGATGTTGCGGCGCCCCTTTGGCTCGCCTACTGCTGAAGTGCGGCGGCACCCAGGGCCAGGCAACCCATGATGCCCTGCTTGCCTTCGAGACTGTTGTTGACGATGTAGGTATCGATGTCGTTGACCTCGGGCGTGACGATATAGCCGTTGAGCATCTCGGCACACTTTTTGCGGGCGAGCGGCACGATGGGGGTGTGGTCGGCCACGCCGCCGCCGATGATGATTTTCTGCGGGGCATAGCACAGCGTGTAGGTCATGAGCGCCTGCGCCAGATAGCCTGCGAGCAGGTCCATGGCCTCCGGGTCATCGGCCATGTCTCCGGCGCTCTTGCCGTCCCAGCGCTTTTTAACGCCGGGACCGGCGATGAGGCCCTCGAGGCAGTTGTCGTGGAAGGGGCAGGCGCTATGCTCGCCAATGGTGTCGCGCGGGTCGCGCGTGACCAGGATGTGGCCGGCCTCGGGATGCATCATGCCATGCACGAGCTGGCCGCCCGAGAGCACGCCGGCGCCCACACCGGTACCGATCGTCAGGTACACCACGTCGGTGAGGCCCTGCGCGCAACCGAAGGTGACCTCGCCCAAGCAGGCGACGTTGACGTCGGTATCGTAGCCGCAGGGGACGTTGAGCTCGTTTTGGATGGTGCCCAGTAGGTCAAAGTAACGCCATGCCGTTTTGGGCGTCTCCAAGATCTTGCCGTACTGGGGCGAGGCGGGGTTGACCGCGGTGGGGCCAAAGGCGCCGATGCCCAGGGCGGCGATGCCCTTGTCTGCAAACCATGCGTTGACGGCCTCGACGGTTTCCTGCGGGGTCGTGGT
Source organism: uncultured Collinsella sp. (assembly GCA_937969105.1). GTDB lineage: Bacteria > Actinomycetota > Coriobacteriia > Coriobacteriales > Coriobacteriaceae > Collinsella. The sequence continues at coordinate 5,584 of CALBUZ010000180.1, forward strand.
CGCGATCTGCTCGCGCTCCAGGACCGTACCGTCCGCATAGCCCGTGGCGCAGACCATCTTGGTGCCGCCGGCCTCGAGTGCTCCGATAAGCTGCTGCTCTGCCATAGTATTCCTCTCTCTGGGACGAGTTGCTCCGTGACTAAAGTATAGAGCTCTAAACCATTTAAGAAAGCGCTATAAAAAGAAGCCCTGCAACGCGGCGGGCGGTGCGGGGCTTCTTTGGTTGCTTTAGTTGCCGGGCCGTCCTTACCCGCGCGGCTTGATTTTATCACGTAGCGACTTGAGGTTCTCCAGCGCCGCGTTAAGCGTCTCGTCTCGCTTGGCAAAGTGGAAACGAATCAGATGGTTGACGGGCTCGCGGAAGAAGCTTGAGCCGGGAACGGCACCCACGCCCACCTTGGAGGCGAGATCCTCGCAGAAGTCGAGGTCGCTGTCATAGCCAAACTCAGAGATGTCCATCATGACGTAGTAGGCGCCCTGCGGCACGTTATGCTCAAGACCGATGCTATCGAGCCCCTGACAGAACAGGTCGCGCTTGGCGGTGTAGAGGTCGAGGACCTCATCGTAATAGCTGTCGTCGAAGTTGAGAGCGGTAACGACGGCTTCCTGCAGGGGAGCGGCGGCGCCCACGGTGAGGAAGTCGTGGACCTTCTTGATGCGCTCGGTAATCTCGGCCGGGGCGATGGTGTAGCCCAGGCGCCAACCGGTGATGGAGTAGGTCTTGGACAGCGAGCTGCAGCTGATGGTGCGCTCGAACATGCCGGGCAGCGTGGCCATATAGACATGCTCGTGGGGCGCATAGACGATGTGCTCGTAGACCTCGTCGGTGATGCAGTAGGCATCGTACTTTTTGCACAGGTCGGCAATAAAAGTGAGTTCCTCACGCGTAAAGACCTTGCCGCAGGGATTGGACGGGTTGCACAGGACGATTGCCTTGGGGTCGTTGTCGCGGAAGGCCGCCTCGAGGACCTCACGATCGAAGTCGAACGTGGGCGGATTGAGCGGCACATAGATGGGCTCAGCGCCCGAGAGAATCGTGTCGGCGCCGTAGTTCTCGTAGAACGGCGAGAAGATGACGACCTTGTCTCCGGGGTTCGTAACCGTCATCATGGCGGCCATCATGGCCTCGGTGGAGCCGCATGTGACTACGATGTTCTCGTTGGGGTTGATCGGCATGCCCATAAAGTGCTCCTGCTTGGCCGCGAGCGCCTCGCGCATGGCCTGGGAGCCCCAGGTGATGGAGTACTGGTGATAGAGCGGTTTGGGGTCGGTCGCGATGGCGCTGAGGCTCTCGAGCAGCTGAGCCGGAGGATCGAAGTCAGGGAATCCCTGCGAGAGGTTGACGGCACCGTACTTATTGGAGATGCGCGTCATGCGGCGGATGACCGAATCGGTAAATGTCGCCGTACGGTTGGAGAGTTCTTTCATGCTTGTCCTTTCGAGCATTTGCAGTGGGGCAAGTTTACTCCTATGAAACCGGTGGGAATTGCTCGAAACGCGCTCGAAAAACTCTTTTCAAAATTCTTGAAAATTGGGGCTTGCATCGCGTGGCGTTCCTTGCAATAATAGTCGAGCGCGAAGCGCACAGGACACGGTGGGTGTAGCTCAGTTGGCTAGAGCGACGGGTTGTGGTCCCGTAGGTCGAGGGTTCGAGTCCCTTTACCCACCCCAGTTCTTGCTTCGTGTTGATATCGGGTCGTTAGCTCAGTTGGTAGAGCAGGGGACTCTTAATCCCAAGGTCCAGGGTTCGAACCCCTGACGGCCCACCACACGATATCTCCTCTAAAGTCCGCCAGAACGGACTTTAGCTTTGGGTCGTTAGCTCAGTTGGTAGAGCAGGGGACTTTTAATCCCAAGGTCCAGGGTCTGACC